>CAUSAR010000006.1:0-43337 GCA_963529735.1 uncultured Campylobacter sp. | reverse complement strand
CTCCATCTCCTCCTTTGGCACAAATCTCAGCGCAGCGCCGTTGATGCAGTATCTTAGCCCTCCTTTGTCGCGCGGACCGTCGTCAAATACATGCCCCAAGTGCGAGTCCGACATCGCGGTCTTGACCTCGGTGCGCACCATGCCGTGCGATAGATCGGACTTTTCGGCGATTAGGCTCGCGTCGATCGGCTTTGTAAAGCTCGGCCAACCGCAGCCAGCGTCAAATTTATCGTACGAGCTAAAAAGCGGCTGACCGTTGGTGATATCGACGTAGATGCCGATGCGTTCCTCCTCGTTTAGCTCGCTACTGTGCGGTCGCTCGGTCGCGGCGTGCTTTACGACGTCGTATGAGATGGCGCTTAGTTCATTTTTTAGTGTTGCGTCGTCTTTGTTTTTGTAGTTTTGCAAATTTTGCTTCATATCGCGCTTTTTGTCGCTCAAAATTTCGCCCTTTTTAGGCAGGCTCTCAAAGGTCACGTGGCAGTAGCCGTGCGGGTTTTTGTCCAGATAGTCCTGGTGATACTCCTCGGCTTTGTAGATATTTTCTAGCGGCGCGACCTCCGTTACGATGGGTGCTTTGTAGTTTTTTTGTTGTTCGGCTATAAAGGCTCTGATCGCCGGCTCGTCCGCCGCATCGGTGTAGTAAATGCCCGTACGGTACTGCGTGCCGCGGTCGCCGCCTTGCTTATTTAGGCTGGTGGGATCGATGGTGTTAAAGTAAAATTTGAGCAAATGCGGCAGATCGATCACGTACTCGTCGTATTCGACCCAGACGGCCTCGGCGGCGTTCGTGTCGCCCGTGCAGACCTGCTCGTAGCTAGGGTTTGGCACCTTTGAGTTCGCGTAGCCCGTGTAGGTGCTAACTACGCCGGGAAGCTGCTTGAGATAGGCCTCCGTGCCCCAAAAGCACCCGCCCGCTAGCACGATCGTTTTGTTTGCGGTCGCAGACTCTTTTGTTTTATGATTCATCTGTTCTCCTTGTAAATTTAAAAATATACCTAAAAATAGCGCCAAAGCGCCGACTATTCCTGCTGTTTTTAACGTTTTGCCAAGCATTTTCGCTCCTTTTGGCTTAAATTTTTGATTAAATTTGATTCGCGCAAATTTGACTTCAAATTTGACGGTTTTAAATTTTACGCACCGAGACCCGCATCTTGAAACTGCTAAATTTGGGTTGATCAAATTTAGTCTTGCAAGCCGAGCTTCCTTGCGTAAAAAACAACCATTTGAGGTTGTTTTTTACTTTGTTGTAAAGGGGGTGGGGGCTTGAATTTTGCTTCGCTATGCTCGCAACTGCAAGCAGACGCGAAGTCGCTCCCTTCCCCCTTAACAATCCCCCATCCCCTACGACGTGAGAGGTTGCTGCACTGCGTGCAGGTTAAATTTGACGCTATCGAGTCGCGGGTTTAAATTTACATTTTCAAGGCGCAGGTCTCGGCGACACAAATTTGCAAATTTGACTTCAAATTTGAACATAAAAAGTTAAGGCGAAGTATCGCGAGATGATTTTGAGAGTTGTGCAGAAATTTTAAGTCAAGGCTAGACAAATAGTCTGCCGCAGACTTAAAATTTTCTTCTGCTTGCAGTTGCGAGCAAAGCGAAGCAAAAATCTCTCTCAAAAGCGCTCGCGAGACGAGCCTTAGCCAAAATCAGCGAAATTATAACCGCCCACTCTAAACCCAACGTGAATTTCGCCTCTTGATTTACCCTTTCGCGGCTAACGGCAAAGCGTAAAATTTAAACCCTTCCTGCTCAAACGTGCTCGCAAATACCTGAAATTCGTCAAATTCGCCGCTGTTAAACTCCGCTCGCCAGATAGCACCCTCCTCGTTAAATTCGCGCTCAAAACTCAAATTTCGCTTTTCAAAATAGTGCTCAAATCGCGAGCCAAGCGCGTAGGGCGTAAAAAACAGGCAAAGCGATTTTATCTCAAATTTAGCCAGCGCCCCGCAACCCTCAGCCTCCTCTATCGCCGCATTTACCGCCGCGCCGTAAGCTCGCACGAGTCCGCCCGTACCTAGCTTTATCCCGCCAAAATACCGAACGATGAGCGCGCCCGCGTTTACGAGCTGGGCGCCTCTAAGCGCGTTTAGCGAGGGTTGCCCGCTCGTGCCTTTTGGCTCGCCGTCGTCGCTTTGATTTTCCACTATCTGGCCGTAGCCGTTTCGCTCGCGCAACGCCCACACGACGTGCGCGGCCTTTGGATGCTCGGCCTTTAGGCTCTCGTGCAAGGCTTTAAACTCGCAAATCGGACACAAAAAGCATAAAAACGTCGATTTTTTGGCTTCAGTTTTGGTCGATACGACCCGCAAAACCGTTTGCAATTTTCTCCTTTAAATAAAGCCCGATTTTAGCGAAATTTTAAAAATATTCTTATAAAATGGCGGCTAAAATGAAATAAGCTCTCAAAAAAGAATGAAAATGTTTAAAAAAATCTCGAAAAAAACGCTTTGGCAAATCATCGCCATGATCGTATCTAGCGCCGTTTTTAGCGGCTCTGGGATCCTAATATTAGCCTTTATCAACAAATACCTCTTAAATTTAAAAGAAAAAGACGCTCAAATTTTGCTCGCATTTTTCGCGCTTTTGATTTTGTTTTTGGGCTTTTCGGTGCTCTCACGTATCGCTCTTAGCGTGATCGGCAACGACTTTGTCTACGAGCTGCGCACCAAAACGATCAAAAGGATCCTAGATACCGCAAATCAAAAAATCGTAGCCGCGGGCAAATCAAATTTGATCGCCTCGCTCTCAAGCGACGTGCGCAGCCTAACCGACGGCTTTATGCAGGTGCCAAGCATCATCCAAGGCGTGCTCATCATCGGCGCGACGGGTGCTTACGTACTTTATATATCGGCCAAGATTTTCGTGTTTTTGGTGCTGTGGACGAGCGTAGCAACGTGGATCTGCAAGCGCTCGATCAAAAATATCCACAAATACTTCGAACAATACCGCAAGTGCGAGGACGCGTTGTACCGCGACTATCAGACCTGCATCGAGGGGCATAGGGAGCTTAGCTTAAATTTAGCCCGCGCGAAGCGGCTTTTTTGGGACCGCTTTATCCCAAACGCAAAAAGTCTGCGCGAAAATATCGTAAAAGCCGAGATCCATCAATCCTTTATGAGCAACTGGCTAAACACCGTGATGCTAGGCGCCGTGGGCATCGAGATATATTTTTGCCTAGCCTACGATGCCGCGAGCCTACAGGATGCGATCACGGTGGCCTTGGCGATGCTTTTTTTGCGAGCGCCGCTTATGATGCTGCTTTACTCGGTGCCTAGCGTATTTCGCGCGCGCATCGCTTACGAGCGGCTAAAAAAGCTAGACCTAGCGCCCTTTGAGCCGGAATTTGAGCTGGGCGAGACGGCTCCTCAAATTTGGCAAAAACTACGCCTAAAAGATATAAATTTCGCCTACGACGAAGGGAGCGAATTTGCGCTAAAAGATATAAATTTAGAGATCAGACGCGGCGAGACGGTGTTTTTGATCGGTAAAAACGGAAGCGGAAAAAGTACATTATTTATGATTTTAGCGGGGCTTTTAGCGCCAAAAAGCGGCGAGATGTTCGCAGATGACATCAAAATCACGGAGTCAAATTTAAAAAGCTACGCAAATACGATCAGTGCGGTGTTTAGCGACTTTTATCTCTTTGACGAGGTTATGAGTGATGATGAGGCGCTGATAGATGAGCTACTAAAAAAGATGTCGATAGAAAATAAAGTAAGCGTAAAAGAGGGAAATTTCAGCACGCTAAATCTCTCCCAAGGCCAGAAAAAGCGCCTCGCGATGGTCGCGGCGTTGCTTGAAAAGCGCAAATTTTTGATCCTTGACGAGTGGGCGGCTGATCAAGACCCCGAGTTTAGGCGGCATTTTTACACGGAGTTTTTGCCGGGGCTTAAGGCGCAAGGCTACACTGTTTTTGCGATCAGTCACGACGATGCGTATTTTGACGCGGCGGATAAAATTTACGAGATACAAAACGGGCAAATCGCGCTTGTTAAGGGCTAAAATTCAGCTAAAAACGGTTAAAATAACAAATATCATTTTTAACTAAGGAGATAATATGAAGCTGGACGAAGAAGCAAGAGAAGCCAAAGAGATGGCGCTAGGAATGATGAACGATAACTTCATCGGCCTTACAGAGGATATGTGCGCAAAATTTGGCGGCTTTAAAAACCCGCAAAACGTCAAAATGACCGACATCACCGAGGACGGCATGCACATCGCCTGCGACGAGGGCGAAGTCTTCGTGCCGTTTGAGAAAAAAGCCGAACTAACGGTCGAGAGCCTACGCGACGAAGTCATAAATATAGTAAATAGTATGGAAAACTAGTGGCGGCGCAAAATGTTTGAAACCAGGCAAAAAGGGCACGCCGGACCGACGCGTCCTAAAAAGATAAAGATGGCGACTAACGCCGAGGTCGAGAAATTTTTAACCGAGGAGCTGCCGACGCAAAAGGACGGCGTGATATACATCCACGTGCCATTTTGCGATAATATCTGCTCGTTTTGCTCGATGAACCGCACGAAGCTAGAAGACGAGCTAGACAGCTACACGCAGTATCTACTGGGCGAGATCGAAAAATACGGTAAATTCCCGTATCTGCAAGCTAAAAATATCCGCAGCGTCTATTTTGGCGGCGGAACTCCTACGATACTAAAAGAAAAGCACCTTGAGCCCATTATCACGGCTCTGCGCTCAAATTTTAATATCTCGGACGACTGCGAATTTAGCCTAGAAACCACGCTGCATAATCTAAATTTAAGCAAAGTGCGCCTACTAGAAAGCCTAGGCGTAAACCGCTTTAGCATCGGCGTGCAGACCTTTTCGGACAAAGGCCGCAAGCTGTTAAACCGCGTCCACGACAAAAAAGGCGCGATAGAGCACCTAAAAATGATTAAGCAAAATTTTAGCGGCATGGTTTGCACGGACGTTATATTTAACTACCCGGATCAAACGATAGACGAAGTGCTAGAGGACGCGCGCCTAGTCGATGAGCTAGAGATCGACAGCACGAGCTTTTATTCGCTTCAGCTTTTTGAAAAATCGCAGCTCGCAAAGACGGTCTCGCAGGACTACTACGACGTGAACTACGAGCACGAGCTACACAACGCTTTCTTTGAAAAGCTGCTGGGCACGGGCAACTACGAGGTGCTCGAGCATACTAAATTTAACCGCATCGGCCGCGACCGCTATCAGTATATCCGCCTAAGCCACGAGGGCGCCGATATACTGCCGCTAGGTAGAGGCTCGGGCGGAAAGCTAGGCTACTACGATATCTATAACGCTAAAGAAAAAATGCGCATGATAAACAAAGTAGACGATAAACAGCGCGCCGAAGCACGGCTAAAAAGCCTCTTTATGTACCCAAAAATCGACCTCGCGCAGGTAAAAAGCCTGGTTGAGGGCGAGACGTTTAGTGCGCTAATGGAGTTTTTCAAAAAATGCGAAAGCAAAGGCTATATGCGCATAGAAAACGGCTTTTTAAACTACACGACCGACGGCGTATTTTGGGGTATGTCGATCGGCACCGAAGTAGCAAATATCTCACAAAAGGACTTTGAATGAAAAAAATAGTTATCTACACGAGCGCGACTGGAAATACCGAGAAAGTCGGTCTTGCCATCGCAAACGAGCTTGGCTGCGAGGCGATCAAATTTACCGAGGATCTGCACCTAAATTTGGACGGTTACGACTTTATCGCACTTGGATTTTACGTCGATAAGGGCGACGCGGAGCCTAAATTTAAACGCTTTTTACGCGAGATAAAGGGCAAAAAAGTGGGCGTATTTATGACGCTAGGTATGGATCCCGAGCACGAGCACGCGATGAACTGCCTAGAAAAGGCAAAAGTCGTGCTACGCGAGGGCAAAAATGAAATTTTACGCGAGTTTTACTGCCAAGGCGCAATCGATCCAAAAGTCATCGAGCAACTACGTAAAATGGGCGAAGCAGCGCCTAACGACCCGCGCTACGCCGTAACTCCGGAGCGCGAAGCCAGATGGGCTAGAGCCGCGACTCACCCCGACGCAAACGACCTAGAGAACGCTAAAGCAGCGTTTAAAGGGATATAAAATTGCCGCCGCCCGGCGGTCAAATTTGCTAGATAAATTCGGCGCATTTTAACCTCATAAATTTTGCGCCCTATTTTTGGCTTTATTTTAAATTTTACTCACCCAGACCCACATCTTGAAAGTGCTAAATTTAACCTGCACACAGTGCAGCAACCTCTCGCGTCGTTAGGGGTTAGGGAATTTGTTAAGGGGCAATGGAGCTCTTTTGCTTCAGTTTTGCCCAGCAACTACAAAACAGAGAGTAATTCAAGTCCCTTCCCCTTAACAAGAAAGATCAAATTTAATTTAATTAAATTAAATTTACCGCTTTCAAGATGCAGGTCTCGGCGAGTAAAAAATGCTATCAAGATAAGCTGCAAATTTCTGCCTTGATACTCCAAATTAGCCAAAACTCGCTATAATCTCCTAAAAAATCAAAAGGAAAATTATGATACAAACTTGTTTATTTCCAGCTGCGGGCTACGGCACGAGATTTTTGCCTGCGACCAAATCACTGCCAAAAGAGATGCTGCCGATCCTCACAAAACCGCTGATCCACTACGGCGTGGACGAGGCGCTAGAGGCCGGCATGAAAAACATGGCGTTTATCACCGGTCGCGGCAAGCGCGCGCTGGAGGATTATTTTGATATCAGCTACGAGCTCGAGCATCAGATATCTGGCACCAATAAAGAACACCTGCTAACCGAGATCAGAGAGCTGATGGCGCGCTGCACGTTTTCATTCACGCGCCAAGAGAGCATGAGAGGCCTAGGAAACGCCATCCACACGGGCAAAGTCCTCGTGCGAGACGAGCCTTTTGGCGTGGTGCTGGCCGATGACCTCTGCATCAACGAAGAGGGCGAAGGCGTGCTATCTCAAATGGTAAAAATCTACGAAAAATACCGCTGCAGCATCGTCGCCGTGATGGAGGTGCCGATCGAGCAAAGCAAAAACTACGGCATCGTCACGGGTCGCGCGATAGAGGATGATCTGCTCATGGTTAGCGACATGGTCGAAAAACCGGACCCCAAAGAAGCTCCGAGCAACCTAGCCGTCATCGGTCGCTATATCCTCACGCCTGACATCTTCACGATCCTAGAGCGCACCAAACCCGGCAAAAACGGCGAAGTGCAAATCACCGACGCGCTAAAAGAGCAAGCCAAAGACGGCATGGTGCTGGCGTATAAATTTAAAGGAAAGCGCTTTGACTGCGGTAGCGTCGAGGGCTTCGTGCAGGCAACCAATTTCTTCTACGAGCTAGGCAAAAATGCTAAAAAATGAGCTATTTTTCGAGCGTACGCCGCTAAGCGCGATCGGCTCCTACGCCAAACGCATGAACGACGAGCTAAAAGGCGGCGAGATCGGCTACTATCATTTGCCCGAAATCGGCGCAAATTTGCTAAACGAAATCGCCGAATATGAGGCGACGCTAGCGCACATAAAAAGCGTCGTGCTAGTAGGCATCGGCGGTAGTAGTCTAGGCGTCAAGGCGCTAAAAACGATGCTATCAGGCGCTAAAAGGGGGCGCGAGCGAGAGCTTTATTTTCTCGATAACGTCGACGCATTTAGCTTTGAGAGTGTTTGCGAGAGCATCAAATTTGACGAGACGCTTTTTATTATCTCGTCAAAATCAGGCACCACGATCGAGACGATCACGCTATTTAAATGCATCTTGGAGCGCTTTAAGCCCTCAAATTTGAGCGCAAATTTTATCGTTATAACCGATCCCGCCTCGCCGCTAGAAGCCTACGCCAAGCAAAACGGCGTCAAATTTTTTAATATCCCTAAAAACGTCGGCGGCAGATTTAGCGTGCTTAGCGCGATCGGGCTCGTGCCGCTGATGCTGTGCGGATACGACGCGGCGGCGCTACTAGAAGGCGCGCGGGCGTGTAAAAGGCGCTTTTTAGAAGACGGCGACGATACGCTACTGCAAAAAGCCTATCACTACGCGACACACAAAAATGCCAAAATCAACGTGATATTTAGCTACGGCGATAGGTTTTTGGAGTTTAACGACTGGTACGTGCAGCTGTGGGCGGAGAGCCTAGGCAAGAAAAAGGGCTACAAGCGCTACGGCCTCACGCCCGTCGGACTCATCGGCTCGCGCGATCAACACAGCTTTTTGCAGCTCATCATGGACGGCGTAAAGGACAAGACGGTAACCTTTATCAAAGTGGCTGCCGAAGACGCAAACACGGCGATACCAAACATTAGCCTAAACGGGCTTGAGAGCTGTGACTTCGTAAACGGGCTAAATTTGGGCGAGCTAATCAACGCCCAGTGTGGCGCCACCATGCATGCGCTCGTGCAAGAAGGCATCAGCGTAGACGTCATCGAGCTTGAGCGGCTAGATGAGGCGAGCGCGGGATTTTTGATTTATTATTTCGAGCTTCTCACGTCGGCTACTGGCATAATGCTAGGCATAAACACCTACGACCAGCCGGGCGTCGAGGTCGGTAAGCGTATACTAAAGACGATGCTAACGGCGGGCAAGCAAGACTAAAGCGCGGCTCTAGAGAGTGCAAATTTGACGCGAATTTTGCTTTGTGAAAATGTAGCGTTAGCTCACGTAAATTTTTAGCCTACAAGCTTGTATTTGCAGTATCGCCAGTAATTTTGGATTTAAATTTGCACAGTTTTGTTTTAGCAAATTTGAGGCGGAAATTTAATGCGTATCCGTCAGTGTTGGCGAACAAAATAATGAGCCGCCTCGCGATACGACTTTTTATTCTCTTTTATTTACAGTGCTGCGACGATTATGATTACAAATTTGCGTAACATTATGCCGTTTTTAGCACCTTATAAGGTTAGTGAACGGGCGTGTTTTGTAATAAATTTTTACCTCGCCTGCTTACCTACGCCAGCAAGCATATCGGAGAGACGGTTTTAACACAAACCCGTAGTTAGTCGAATTTGTCTGTAAAATTCTAAAATTTTACTTATCAAAATGACACTCAACAAACGCACTTGTAGGCAAATTTAGGCTTTCGTCATGTATCATCTTATGGTTTTTCAAACCCACGCTATCTAGTTACAAAATTTACATTCTTACATACTCTAAATTTAATGCAAGAATTCTCAGAAGAATTAATTTCGCCTGATCAAAAGTTAAACTTGTTTTTCATACCGCATAGCAATGCTTGTCTATATCCGGCAAAACAGTGTAAACAAATTCCGAAATTTACTTACAAACAATAATTTTTATTATTTGCGAATTATTTTTTTTTAAGTTTTCTGTGCTATAATTTCACCATAAATCAAATCAAAGGAGACAAAATGTCAAAAGTTGTTACCCAGTTAAATCAAATCCAAGCTGACGCTCATGCGTTATTCGTTAAATTTCACGACTATCACTGGTATGTAAAAGGTATTCAGTTCTTTAGCGTACACGAATACACCGAGAAAGCTTATGAAGATATGGCAGAGATATTTGATGACGTCGCTGAGCGTGCTATACAGCTAGGTGGCAGAGCTATCACAAAGGTTGAGGAGCTAAACAAACTAGCGCATCCAAAAACTGACAATAAAGATAGCTACACTCCAACAGAGGTTCTAAAAGGTGTTTTAGCTGAGTATGAGCACTTGTTGGGCGAGTTTAGAAAGCTTGAAGAAGTGGCCGAGGAGGCAAAAGACAGCACAACCGTGACTATGGCACAAGACAAAATCGCAAAATACGAAAAAGCCATCTGGATGCTAAAAGCTACTTTGGCTTAATTTTTGGGGCGTAAGCCCCTCATTCTTTTTCTTGCAAATTTTAATCTCTACAAAAAATATAAACTTAGTTATCTTTAATATTTTCAAAACAAGCAGAAACTTGATACAAACATAAATAGTATTGAGTTGCAATGAGAACTATATTTTTAAAAAGTAACGAGCGTAGCGAAGTTAAATATAAGCATATAGTTCGTTCCAGAATTTCAGAGACAAAATTTAGAGAATTTTATAATATTTTTCATTTAGAATAGAAGATACTAAAATCTTAGAAAAAAGAATCAATAAAATAACTAAAAACATCAGAATTTTAGTATCAAAAAAGTGCGAGCTCTTGAATAGTAACGAGCGTAGCGAAGCTAAAATAAGTAATTTTAGCGACAAGATAGAGATTTTTAAAAGCAAGAAAGGTAGGGGTAAAAACACATGTATTCGGAATGCCAAAGCATGACGGCAAGATCTATACCCAAATAATTAAAAACTACTCTACAAATGGACTAATACCGATACTATATTGAGACCATTGGAAAAGCCTATGATGGTTAGGTTGATTAGCGAGCAAAGACTCGTTGTAGAGTAAAATATTCAAAGAATGAACTAGTTTGCTATTTTGCAAGAAGCCAACAGTAAAACCACATAAAAGGTCGAGAAAATTTTTGGGATTATGTTAGATTGTCTAAATTTAAAAGAATCTTCTCTAAAGCATAGCAACACCGTAGTTACTACAGGAAGTCTAAGAGAAAGAGAGTTTTTGCTTCATTAAAAGAGCGTGAATTTGGGCTCAATAACAGTAAAAATACAAAAACTTTCTATCTTATTTTACCAAAGATGACAAGAGAGAATCCTCCTTATCTTGAGCCTAAAATTAGTTTATCATATAATGTAGTGATTTGGACGTTTTATTTGGGTGTTTAGACTTGCAAATTTTATCAAATACTTTTTAGATAACTTTAAAAGTCAAGTAAGGATTTGTGCCTTATTTTTTGAAAAGTATAACATAAAGACCTATAGAAAGGAGATATCTCGGGATAAACCCGAGATATTTAAAATTAGAATGTGTATTTAGCTTGGAATCTTAGCTGTTTAGTTTTATCTTTTGAGTCATCTTGGTGCTTGTTAATCTCATACGCATAGAAGCTTGAGAACTGAAGTTTAGCACTATAGTCATAAGTTAGTCTTGCTACATACTCTTGATATTTCTCTTTATCGCCTGAAGCAAGTTTAACTTTACCATTAGAATAATCGCCACCGACTCTAAATTTCTCAGCAAAAGTGTATCCTGCTTTCAAGAACCAGAAGTTAGCTTTACCTTCAAGAGCAGTATAGTCAAGAGCAGATTTTATCTCACCTACATCTATAAATGAACCTTGATCCTCTAGGCTCACAAAACCTTTTTCTTTGTCGTGAACCTTGTAGCCTATATAACCGGCAGCTACATCAGCGCCAAATACCTTTGTACCAAGTTCACCTGCATAGAAATCCGTATCTTTAAAGTTAACGCCAACATTATTGTCTATATCAGCATGTGCATATTGAACTTGAGCACCGATATTTACGTCATCAGTAATGTTAAGGCTAAAGTTTACGTCGCCTATGATAAGGTTAACAGAATCAACCAAAGACGCATACCATAGCTGGAAGCTTACCGGATCGTAAGAGCCGATAGCTGCTACCGCATATAGGTTGTTATTAAAGATACCAGGGGCATTAGTGTAAATAACACCATCGCTCTCGCCGTTATTCTCTAGTGCATCAAATGCAAATGCAGTTAGAGTCAAGCCTGTAATATCTCTGTTTTCAACCCTAACGCCGGTACCTACGGCATCATCAGTAAAGAATGAACCTATGGTTTGCTTACCTGCAGTTATTGTAGTGTTACCTACGTTATATCCAAGGTAAAATTCTTTTACGTTAAATGGGCTTGTCGTATCAGTCGTATCACTGCGTCCATCCGCATTATAAGCTGAACTGTCGTTGGAATTATATCTAAGCGTTAAAACACCAAAGAAATTATCGTCCAAGGCAGCCTTAAAAGAAAATTCTGATTTAAATTGGTGATGTGCAGTCGTATTATCTTTTACGCCGTTAGCTTTCTTGACAGTAACATTGTTGTATCTGTATCTAGCATATCCAGAAAGATCAACATTTTTGATCGCTTCTTCAAGTGGCGTAGCGCTCGCTACAGTTGAAAAAGCACCTAGTGCAACCAAAGCAGCTAATGAAATTTTAGCAATTTTCATTATTTTCTCCTCAAATAAGATTTAATATTGTAGAATCTTAACATAATCTAGCCTTTAATAAGCTTAAAAATTTTTATATTTTTTAGAGATATTACCGAGTGTTTACCAAAATATATTAGTAGGATTAAAATTTGTAGTGATTTTTTAAGATGCCGAGCGAGACAACTCGGCAAATTTGATTATTTTAGGTAACTTCCTTGTGTAGGAGTAGTAGAGACGTCAGGGTTTTCCTGTTCGCTTCCCTTATATTGCAAAGCATCTTTGCCCTTTAAAAAGGCAATAATTGCCCCAAGGTCGCTATATTTTGTTTTGGCGGCAACTGTTTTCATAAGGTTTCTCATATTTCCACCATAATCAGAATCATTCAAATAGCCAGAAAAAGCAGCCTCTATATCCTCTGCACTTACTTTAGTTAACTTTTTGGATGTGCCATAAGCTCTTTTATTCCCATCTTCGCCGTGACAAGAAGCACAATTTTTGGCATATAGCTCGCGGCCTTTTTCTACACTATATCTTCTTTTGCTATCTACGCCGATATTTAAAAACTTGCCGCCACTATCAGTCTCAGGAGCTTTTTCATAGACATTTATACTTATGTTTTCATCTTTAGAATATTTTTCTACCAAACTTTTTAGCTCTTTTGCAAATTCACCCTTTGCCTCGAATATATAACTTGGCTCGTCTGCAGCATTTAAAGAAAAAGTCAAAAGACATGCTAAAAGCGAAAAATGCATAAATTTCATGAAAAACCTTTTTGATAAATTTAAAAATCCCAAGCAAGGGAAATTTTGCTTGGGATTATAGCATAAAACTAGCTTTTTTAATTAGAAGCTGTATTTGGCTTCGAATCTTATGCGGTCGTGTTTATTTTTATGATCTCCGTCTTTTTCTTTAGCTGCTGCATAGAATGTAGAGAAATTAAGCTTTTTGCTGTAAGCATAGCTGCCGCCGACATTCCACTCGTCTCTATCAACTCTCTTATTGTATCTATAGCTATAGCCCTTACCGTCTATATAGTTAGCATACAAGCCAAACTCGTTAAATTTATATGACGCTCCAACAAACCAATAGTCGTTTTTGCCTTTAATGTTGTTATAGTATTGAGCGCTACCGTTCATGACCGAGTTAAGTAATTTGCCCGGATTGATTAATTTGCCGTTATCTTCAACAGTTACGAAAGATTTTTTATCGTCTTTAGCCTTATAGTAGATATAACCTGCATTTAAACCTACTCCGGCAAATCCTACATCGCCTTTAGCTGCAAAGAAATTTGCATCACCAAAGTTATTGTCGTCTGATTCGTTGTGAACATATTGTCCTTGCAAGCCTAGTTTTACTGCATCTAGGTCAAATTTCACAGCCGCATCAGCTGCAAATAAATTTGCAGTATCCTCAAGATATGCCCACCAAGCTTTAAAGTTTATAGGATCATAGCTTCCCATTGCGCCTACACCATAGTAGTTAAGGCTTTTTGATCCTGCTAGGCCTGATAGTAGTCGACCGTCATAGTCAATGCTATCGGTTTCAAGTGCGTCAAAAGCAACACCAACCAAAGTAAGACCTGATATATCAGTGTTTTGTACTCTTAAACCAGTTCCTACCAAATCATCGTCAAAATATGTTTTAACAAATTGCTTACCGGCTGTTATTGTAGTATTGTTTATGTTGTAGCCAAGATAAAATTCTCTTACACCAAAAGAGCTTGTAGTATTGGTCGTATCGCTATTAAAACCGGAACCGTCATTTGCTGCGTATCTTAGCCCCAAAACACCAAAGAAGTTGTCGTCAAGAGCAGCCTTAAAAGTACCTACAAATCTAAAGTTATGATTTGCATTATTTTTGTTGTACGCACCTGGCATACCATTCCAGCGGACTTTATTGTGAGTATATCTATATCTTGCAAATCCTGAAAAATCTACGTCTTTAATAGCTTCTTCAAGCGGAGTAGCATTTAAGGTAGAGAAAGCGCCTAGCGCAACCAAAGCAGCTAAAGAAATTTTAGCGAGTTTCATAAGTTCTCCTTTATAAAAGTTTTATAGTCATAATTTTAGCACAAAATCGGTCGTGGTAAGCTTAATGCAAAAATTTAACATAAATAATCATAAAACACGAATATATCAGGCTGTTTTAAGGCTATTTTTGATACTTAATATTATTAAAATAAGAATACTACCAACAAAGCTTAAATATGAAAGCTTAATTTCAAGGATTTTTGCGAGATAAAAAGATAAAAAAGGGGACGCACATCCCCTTCTTAAAAGGAGTTCTAACTTTGATTGCTTGTGAGAATTATAAAATATTTCGGTAAATCAACGGCTAATCAAAGCTGATATTTTCACTTTTCGGAACTTCGATTAGAATTTTTTTATTACTTTCTTGCTGTTGTGGGCTTTTTGCAGGACTTGTACTTTTAAATTTCGGCGTTTTATTTACTTTATGCGTAACGTGGTGCGTTCCGCTTTTTATGAGCAGCATTTCAGTGACGAGTCCGCCCGAAACGCTTGCATAGACGGTATCTCCGCCGGAAAAGTAAAATTTATCCGCACAGTACTTGCCGCTAGGCAGCTTGCCGTTTGATACGTCGATTGATTTTATATCGTAGCAGTATCTGCCGCCGTCATAGGTTACGCTTGATATCACGCCGCGTAAAGAGCCTTTAACTGGTATAGGTTTTTGCGCAACGGGTTTTTGGATGATTTTTGGCGCTGGTTTTTTCTCAAAAAATGCACAACCGCTAAAAACCAGCAAAACGGCGGCTAAATTTAAAAACTTAAGCCTGAACACTAAGGACATTCCCGCCGAGTTCGGCTATTCTTTTATCTACGGCTTGCGTCGCTTTTTCTATCGTTTTTTGCGAAATTTCAGGTAGCTCGCCGCCCCAAATTTTCTCAGCCTCTTTAAAGCCCCTTAGCATACCTTCTTTTCCGGCTTCGAGCTTTTGCAAGTCATCTCCTGCGGCGCTAATAATAAAATTTGAAATCCTCTCCGCAGTGTTTGCGATACCGAAAAATCCATTATCGCTCACTAAATCGCTGGCTTCGCTTTGGCTTAGTTGCGTTATAGGCTTGCCCTCGTAGCCGATAGATTTAAAATCGACGCCGGACAAGATATCGTTTAGAGAATTTATACTTTTGTTTTGAGCGCCGAAAATGTCGCTAAATTTTGCAGAGCCGTTAAAGGCCGAAACTTGAGACAAGAAATTTGAGCTCGCATTTGAATCAGCCCTAGCCTGAAAATGCGACAAATAGCTATTTGTTAGCTGCTTTACGTCGATATTTGCATAGGCTTCTTGCATTCTTTTGATATTTTCGTTTTGATCTACGCTTGCCGAGTTTTGGACGTTCTGTACGTCGTAGCGAGGTTGCGGGATGTATAGATTTTGGGGTAAGCCGTTCATGCTTTGCATTTTTTATCCTTTAGATTTTATTCTATATTATATATCGTCAAATTTAGGATAAAGTTAACGGGTAAAAAATTATTTTACCCTATCGCCGACGTGGCCGTTATATACGATATCCTTAGCGTCGATATTTTCGTCAAGTAAAATTTCGCTTATCTTGCCGCTTTTTTTGATGCTTTCGATATCTTGTTGCAAATCCTCTTGATAGCTGTATATCATCGCGGCTCCTGCGACGCCCTCGACGCCTTCTAGCGCCTTAAAGAGCTCTATCTCGCCGTCTAAATTTTCCGCGCTCATCACGACTACAATCTTGCCATCTTGCGCGGCGATGACCTCACAGCCTTTTACTTGATCGATTCTTTTAGCTACTTCGGCAGCTTCGTTTCCGTCTTTGGTATATACTATCGCACTTGATATATTCATTTTACGCTCCAAAATTTAACCTCTTTTTCGTACGCGACGCTGATTAGCCTACCGTTATCGGAGAGGTAAATTTCATTTAAAATTTGCTGTCCGGTTTTTATGGTCGCGAGTTTTGTTTTGCTTGCGATGTCGTAGACCAGGATATCGCTCTCTTCGCCGTTCATATACGCTAGCGTTTTGGCGTCATCGCTAAGCCCCGTCGCATAAACAATAAAATCGGCCTTAAAATAACTCATCGAGCCGTTAAAAACACCCGCTTGTTTGTCGATGCTACCAACGGCTACGACGTCATTTTTATAGTCGATGTCATACATGTTGTCTTTAAAGAAATTTAGAGTCTGCTCGGTTTGGCGAGTTTTTAGATTATAGACATAAATTACGCCGCTTTCGGCTCCGATAGCGATTTTGTCGCGGGTTTTGTTGATCTCAAAATCCACATAAAGCGCGATGGAAAATTTATGTTTAAAGACCGCTTTCTTACTCTCTAGGTCGATATAGTAAATTTCATTGCCAAAGTCCGATACTACCGCCGTTTTTTCATCTATGAAAAAGGCTTTTTTAGCGGATTTGTTGGCTAGGTGCATATTGCTAACCTCGTTCCAGCTATCGTTTTCTTTTTTAAAAACATACAAATAGCGCTCGTTGTAATCCATCTCAGTTAAAACCAAAAGCATGTCGCCCAGCCGGTCGATGCTAAAAATTTTTGCTGGCTCTTCGTCGCTAAAGTGCGTTTTGACCGTGCGAAATTTGATCGGTTCCAAAAATTTATCTGCCTTTATGTCGTAGATATCAAGCTCGCTACCGTCCGTGCCCAGATATAAAATTTCATCTATCAAATTTGAGCTTATCACGTTTGCGCCGGCTTTTATGACCTTATCAGGTTGTGATATCTCAAGCGGTGCCGCCGTCAAATTTACGGTCAAATTTAAGCAAAAAATCGCCGTAAAAAATAAAATAAATTTTCTCATAACGCCTCCATTTTGATACTATTTGCGAAGCAAACTTCCATACACTGCGCGCAGCCGACGCATTTTTGATTTATACTCGGACGAAAAACGCCTAAAAAATCGATCGCTCTAAATTTGCAAACGTCCTGGCAACTACAGCAAATCGTGCCGTTCCATGCAAGACAACTATGCACGTCGATAAAAATTTTAGCTTCGATTTTAGTCGCGAATTTTAAATTTAAAACCTCTCGTCCCGCCTCTTCGCAAGCGAGCGCACACTCTTTACAAAAGTTGCACCCCAAGGACTTAAATTTAAAATTTACTCTCTCGTTTTCAAAATTCAAAAGCTCTCTGTCGCAAGCGCTAACGCAAGGCGCTTCGCAATCCACACAATTAAATTCGCCGCAAAAATAAGGCGGAGCGATAAATTTTTGAGCGGTTTTGCCGCCCAAAAATTTAGTAAATAGTTCGCGTCTGGATACGCTCACCTAACGCCTTCGTTTAGTACGTCTAACAGATTGGAATGCTGAGATGAGTTAGCATCGCGGTACTCCGGCTTAAAGTTATTTTTAAACTTAGCCTCTACGTTAGCCTGCGGTACGTGGCACGTAGTGCAGTTAAAGCGGTCGTCGCTAAGCTTGCCCTCAAGGTCTTTTTTGTTCCTTATGCTATAAAGGTGCGATTTAGGGATCGGAGTCGCGCCGACGTCTTTTGCGACTTCAGGCATATGACATGTAACGCACATATTATTATCCGCAGTTATCGGTATCAAACCCTCTAAATCATGAGGTATCATCGGCGGTGCGTTTTCAAAAGAGCGCTCATATCTTTGCGCTTCGCCTGCGGCAGGTTTCGTCCAGTTGATATCGGCTAGCTTTACCTCCTCTTCGTCCATAACGTCGTTAGCCGAACGCAAGATATTTAGATCCTTTGCTTCTTTGCTATCGGATGATTTTGATTTATTTTTTTGCTCTACTTTTTGAGTTTGTACGGAGCTAGATGATTTTTGTTCTTCTTTAGCTTCGACGTATCCCGAAAATACGAGGACGGCACACGCCAGTCCCGCCAAAATTCTCGCTTTCATTGATTTTTCTCCTTTAGTAAATTTCTAATGTTAAATTTGAGCGCGTCGTCATCGCAGACGTCTATACAGCGTCCGCAGCTGATGCACTCGCTTGAGGTTATAAACCCGCTTTGCTTGCCGATGATGCCAAGCACTTGGTTTTCCGGGCAGATTAGCTTACACTTCATGCAGTTAGTACAGCTAGCCGCATCGTGTTTTACTCTGATAAGGGCAAATTTGCCAGCTATGGCATAAAAAGCGCCCAGCGGGCAAAGCTTTGAGCAGACTAATCTATCGCCGATAAACGCGTCTATCGCAAACACCCCAAACGCCACAAACAGCCACAGCGTACCGCCGTATATGACGCCGCGCTGAATAATGCCGATAAAGCTAACGCCCTCAAACGCCGGAGCCGAAGTGACTAACGAGATAAAAAGCGTAAATCCCAAAACGTAATATCTCGCACTTCGCGTGAAATTTACGAATTTTTTATCTTTATCGTAGCCAAGCTTTACTCTGACCCAGCGAGCGGTTTCGGTGATGATATTTACCGGGCAAACCCAGCTGCAAAAGGCGCGCGGAGCGACGATCGCGTAAAAAGCAAACACGATAGCAGCTCCCACAAGCGCACCCGAAGCGATACTAAAACTAGCTAAATATAACTGCAAAACGGCAAACGGATCGCTAAGAGGAACGACTCCGAAAAGCAAAGACGAGCTGAGATTGCCTTGTAAAATTTTAATTCCGTAGTAGTTGCTCGCAAAAAATAACCCTAGGATCAAAATTTGACTTATCCTTCTTAAAATCAAATATTTCATAGCAAATCTCCGCTATTTAGATAGTCGTTTAGCTTTTTCTCGTCGGTTTTAAACTCTTTTGGTTCAGCATCTTTTAGCTTTTTATCCGCGCCCTCAACCCAGCCTTTTACGTACTGTTCGTTGCTAGAGCCCAGTCCGATCTCGCGCGGAAGCACGAAGATAGAGGCCTTTGGCGTCACGCAAACTTGCTCGCACATGCCGCAGCCCGTGCAGTAGTCGGCGTCCACGACCGGTTTAAAAAACGCGTGCTTTTGTGTGCGTTCGTTGCGGACATATTCAAGCCTTAACGCTTTATCTATCAAAGGACAGGCGCGGTAGCAAGCGTCACAGCGAAGTCCCTCGTAAGCGATGCAGAAATTTGGATCCAGCACCGCGATACCCATTTGCGCTTTGTTTATATTTAGCTTTCCATTATCCTCGCTCACTAGCTTCGTATCTAGCGCTCCGGTCGGACAGGCGACCGTGCACGGGATATCCGTACACATATAGCAAGGGATATTTCGCGGGGTAAAAAACGGAGTGCCGTAAGGCAATCCGTCGTCTAGATCCGCGAGCTTAAGCGTATCCCAAGGACAGGCTTCTACGCAAAGCCCGCAGCGTATGCACTCGCTAAGGAAATTTTTCTCCTTCAAAGCACCTGGCGGCCTGATGAGTAGAGTTTGGGCTTTAGCTGTCGTTTGCGTACTCCAGGCAAAGCCGCCCGCGAGAACCAAACTAATCGCCTTTAACCCAAATTTTAAAGCCTCTCTTCTATTTTGCATTATTAAGCCTTGTAAATTTTAACCGCGCATTTTTTATAGTCGGTCTCTTTTGAGATCGGGCAAGTCGCATCTAGGCAGACTTTGTTGATATACACGTTTTCATCAAAAAACGGCACGTAAACTAGACCCATCGGCGGTTTATTTCGTCCGCGCAGATCGATTCTTGCTTTTACCTTACCGCGGCGAGATTCGACCCAAACTACGTCGTTATGCTGTAAATTTAGCTTAGTCGCGTCGTGCTCACTCATATAGCAAAGAGCCTCTGGAACCGCACGGTAAAGCTCAGGAACACGCATAGTCATAGTGCCGGTGTGCCAGTGCTCCAAGACGCGGCCCGTGCATAGCCAGAAAGGATACGTAGTATCAGGCATCTCGCACGGATCCATATAAGGGCGGAAGAAAATTTTAGCTCTATTAGCGATAGAAAATTTCTCGTCGCCGCTAGTTACTTTTGCTAGATCGCCTTTTGGAAGCTTGCCTTTTTTGTTACCGTAGAATGCAAACTGCTTGCCGTCTTCGGCAAATTTCTTCGCGTACGGATCGTATTTGGCGTTAAATCTCCACTGAGTTTCTTTGCCGTCTACTACAGGCCATCTTAGACCGCGCACTTTGTGATAAGTATCAAAGTCGGCTAGATCGTGTCCATGGCCAGAGCCAAATTTGCGGTAGTCTTCCCAAAGATATTTTTGAACGAAAAATCCGTAGCCCTCAAATACCTTGCCGTCTGAGCCGACTACTTTTCTGCTGTCGCCGAAAACTTCAGAGTTATCGAAATCTTCCATTATCGCGTCTTTTGCAGGATAGCTCTTAGCCTCTTCGTTTGCGAAAAGCACGTCAAATAGCGTATCTTCTTCGCTATAACCCATGGCTTTTGCCTCGTCTAGCACGCTTGGAAGCGTTAGCTTATCGTCCACTTTTTGTTTGCCCCAAACCTCTTTTAGTTTAAAGCGTTTAGCAAATTCCAGCATTTGCCACGTGTCGCTCATCGCTTCGCCTACCGGAAGGACTTGCTGACGCCAGTGCTGCGTTCGGCGCTCGGCATTACCGTACGCGCCCCATTTTTCGTAAATCATCGCAGTAGGCAAGATTAGATCGGCAACCTTAGCCGAGATGCCCGGATACGGGTCTGAGACGATGATAAAGTTATCCATCTCGCGAGCGGCTTTTATCCAGTGGTTTGCGTTTGCGGTATTTTGCCACGGGTTATTTACCTGCACCCACGCCCATTTCATCTTTCCATCTTCCATCTCGCGCATCATTTTGACATAGTGAGATGCTGGTTTTGGATTTACTGTATCTTTTGGCAGTTTCCAAATTTTCTCGCTTATCTCGCGGTGTTCTGGATTATCCACGACCATATCAGCTGGCAAGCGATTACAAAACGTGCCGACCTCGCGAGCCGTACCGCATGCGCTTGGTTGTCCAGTTAGAGAGAACGCTCCGTCGCCAGGTTTTGCTTGCTTACCAAGAAGCATATGCACCATATATGCTTGCTCATTTACCCACGTGCCGCGCTGATGCTGGTTAAAGCCCATCGTCCAAAAGCTAACTACTTTTCTGCCTTTTTCTATATATAGGTCGGCGAGTTGCTTTAGTTTTTTCTTAAATTCTTCCAAATCCTCGTTTGGATCGCCTTTGATTAGAGGAGCACAGAAATCAAGCGTATAAGGCTTAAGCGCTTCTTTAAATTCCTCGAAAGTTATTTGCCAGTGTTTACCCGCAGTAGCCGTATTTTTATTTTCCATCACGTCGCCGGCTTTGTAGCCTAGGTATCCAAGAGTCGTGCCCTCGTTTTTGCTTAAAGTCTTTTTAAGCTCGGTCTCGATGACGTCTTTTTCGTTTGAGTAGTTAGGATGATTTGGATTATTTCTAAGCCCGTAACCGATATCTACCGGTCCCGTAGTGAAAACGCAGTGGCTATTTACGTAGTCCCAGTCGATGGCTTCAGGGTGGTTATAAACGATCTCGTGAGCGATATAGTTCCAGATAGCTACGTCGCTTGACGGAGCAAAGATAATCTCCGTATCAGCAATATTTGACGTTCTAGTGGAATATGTACTTAAGTTTATAACTTTTACGCGCTCAGGATCGCTTAGCTTCTTATCGCTGACGCGCGCCCAAAGTATCGGGTGCATCTCCGCCATATTAGCACCCCAAGTTATGATAGTGTCGGTTAGCTCGATATCGTCGTAGCAACCAGCTGGCTCGTCGATACCGAAAGTCTGCATAAATCCGGCGACCGCGGACGCCATACAGTGGCGAGCATTCGGGTCAATAGAGTTGCTTCTAATACCCGCTTTCCATAGTTTGACGGCTGCATAACCCTCTAAAATAGTGTATTGACCCGAGCCAAAAACGCAGGCTGAATGCACGCCGTTTTTCTTCATGGTCTCTTTATATTTTTCCGCCATGATATCAAAGGCTTTTTCCCAGCTAATAGGCTTAAATTTGCCTTTTTTATCAAATTCGCCCTTTTCGTTTACGCGCAAAAGCGGCTGAGTGATGCGGTCTGCGCCGTACATGATTTTGGCGTTAAAGTAGCCTTTGATGCAGTTTAGACCGCGGTTTACCGGCGCTTCGGGGTCGCCTTTGACGGCTACGATTTTGCCCTCTTTGGTTGCGATCATTACGCCGCAACCCGTTCCGCAGAACCTACATGCCGCTTTATCCCAGCGCCAGCCCTTTTCAGCTGTGTTTTGCGCAGCTGCCATAGAACTAGGCAGTGCTATGCCCGCACTCGCGCACGCGGCTGAAGCGGCGGCGCTTTTTATAAAATCTCGTCGATCCATTTTCTCTCCTCGTTTATTTTTTAAGATAGTTCTTAAAAATCAGGCGAATATTAACCGTTACAACCTAAATTTAAGTTGATTAAAAATAACTAATTATTTGGCAATATTTGGAATTCAAATTAAGACCAAAATTATCTTTATTTCGCCTATTTTAGGGGTAAAGCTTAAAAGTACGAATAAATATAAAACTTTATATTTACTAAATCTGATATGCTTTTTGATAGCAAAACCCATAATATCCCAGAAACTTTTTTTAAAATATAAATTTAACGTGTAAAATCGTAACATTTTTTCATTGTAAATATAAAGCTATATATCAAGTAGAAAAACAGTGGTCTATTTTTAAATTTAGCCTTTTAAAAACGCTAATTTTAGGCTAAATTATCATAGGTATAAAATTGATTAAAATTCAAGACCATATAGCTCATAAATTAAAAATTTAATCAAATTTGCGAGCTATATTTAAATTTTATTTTTAATTTTTAAAATATAAATATAAATTAAATTTTACCCTTTGTTTTTTGGTAATACCCGTATCTTTAAAGTGCAAATTTAAAAACGTGCTGTAAAATTTGCTCAAATTTAGCCAAGGATAAAAATACCGCGACCGACGAATAAAATAGACTTACTAAGTGCTTCAGGGACAAATTTTAAAAGGCTTTTATCGCTAGTTGAAAGCATGAATGAGGCGCAGCAAGAGGCCAAATTTGACTTCGAGGATAGGGACAAATGCGTCCGCGACGCGCTCGCGCACCTTTACGAGTGGTATTTGCTTTTGATAAATTTTATCCAAAAGAACCTAAGCGGTGAGCGGGCTTCGTTTTTGCCGCAGCCGTATAACTAGAAAACCTACCGGCAGATAAACTTGCAAATTTGGCGTAGGCACCAAGATACGCCACTTTGCGAGGCAAAAGCTTTGCTAGCGCAAACACACGAAAAAGTGATGCAGCTTACGGCATATTTTAGCGATGAGGAGCTCTTTGCTCGTGGGCATTTTGATTTCACGGGCGACCTAAATCTCGTCTCCTACATCACCAGCAGCGCCTCATCACACTACGACTGGGCGATAAAAAAATAAGAAAACACAAAGGATGTCTAAAAACTAGCTTGTGATCTGCCGCTTTACTAGTCAAATTTAGGCAGGCAAATTCGCCAAATTCGGTCGCCCATCACTTTAAATGCGTCTTAACATTAAGCTAGATTTAGACTTTTAAATTTCAGGAGAACGAATAAAAATAAAATTTTCTCTCATAGCTACCGTTTTGGCGCTAACAGGATGTGGCGATAACAACATCGATATCGTCAAAAACTACACGCTACCGATAAAAAAATCAATGACGATAGGCGCTGCCGTAGACGGGTACAAGGGCTGCCAAAAGGTAAAATGGGAAGACGTTAGCGGGAACGATCTAAAGCTAGTCAAGGTAACTTGCGAGGTTAGTAGCGACGTGCTTAAGGCGGAATTTGACAAACAAAGCGCTCGCTACGAAGAGGCCGTGCAAAAAGCCAAAGACGATGCACAAAAAAGTCTAGAAAAGACGCTAGAGCGGATAATAAACAACTACAACGAACTAAAAACCGAGGGCAGCAGCGACGCAAACAAAGAGGAGATGCTGGCGCTGGCGAATAAATTTTGCAAATACGACGAAGAGAAAGCAAAGAAAAATAGCTTCAGTGCGCCCGTAAACTGAGATAACGACGCGATCGCGGACGAGCTCGCAAACAAGCACAAGCTAAACGACAATGCCTTTTTATTTAGCATCTTCGTAAGCCAGTTTCAATGGGCTGCGTTTGATTCGCAACGCCCGCCAAAACCGATATTTTTCGGAGATATGCCAAAGCAGATAAACTCGCGCTCGTACGAGCTCAAATTTATCATCAACACCGATAAAACCGTCGATATTGACCGCAAAGCCGTGATGATAGAGGACGGCGAACGTAAAGAGATCGGCAGCGGCGTACTCGGTAAATTTTACGAAAGATAGGCCTTTATTTATAGCTTGCACGGGCGAACGATTTGCTCTTGCAAGCTTAAATTTGCTTTTATTTCCAGCAGATCCATACAAAGCGCGAAAGTAAATTTAGCTCGCTACGGACAAATTTCAGCCTTTAAATCCACGCTATTTTTTCAAATCTTGTTTTACCAAATTTAACTGTTCTTGATTTTTATTTTTTAAATTTAGGTGCAAATTTGCCCAAAAGATCAAATTTATGCAGGTACTGCAAGAGCAAATTTACACCCGAAAAACGCAAGAAAAACAAAAAAGAAGCAGCGGACGCGTCAAATTTGCGTCCGCATTAAAGTAGCTAGTTTAGAAGGTTAAATTTATATCCGACTTGCAGCCAAAGCTCATTGTTATCGGTCTTTTTGACTGCACCCGTAGCGTCAAAGTTCTTTCTCTCAAGAGCGGTGTACGTGACGCTTGCGCTTAGCCCCTTGACCCACGGTATATCGTAGCTAGCCTGAGCCGCCCAGCCTTGGACGTTCATGTGCGTATTGGCTGCGGTCGGACCGGCGTTGCGATGCGGGGCGTCTTGTTTGCCTTTTACTAGATGTAGTTTTGCTTTTAGGCCTTCGGCGCCCACTTCTTTAAAGTCGTACTCAAACAAAAGCTTATGCGTATTCATACCCGCATAGCCCGTAAATACGAAAGGTCCGCGGATAGGAAGCAGCGTGTATGAGCCGGGGCCATTACCTAGACCAAACGCCAAAGCGTCATTGTCGCCGACGGTCGTATAGGCATAAGAGGCGCTAAAGCCCACGAAATCATAAATGCCCGCTCTTAGACCGATCATATTTCCATCGTAGTTTAGATCTTCTAAGCCTCTTGTAGTGCGAGAGCCCTTATACATCGCGTCAAATCCGAGTTTAAAGTCGCCGACGGGCACTTTGTAGTTAGCCTCGGCTAGGTAGAAGTTTATATCGCCCTGCAAAGCGCCGCGCCTAAGATCGGTCACTCTAGCATATGCGCCGGTTAGTTTTAGATTTGGGATGCTTTGATTTATGACCGCGCCGGTAAAGATATTATCAAACTCATACGCCACAGGCCCCATGCCGCCCACGATGACTCTATCTTTAAAGTGCGGAGCGCGTCCCTCTTTGCCGCCGGTTACGACGGCGCTTCTGCCTTGAAATTTATAATACCAGCCGCCGATCAATGCGGTGTTTGGGATGTCTTTGTTTACGATTGTTAGACCCTCAAACGCCTCTTTAAACGCGCGAGTCGGGTTGCCCGCTACTAGCGGAGTATTTACGTACTGACGGCCAAATTTTATATCAGTCTGCCCTATACCGTAGCCTAGGTATGCTTCAGACATTACCGCGCCCTGTGTTCTCCACTCTTTGTCATATAGAGTGCCGCTTTTTCTCATGCTGTTAAACGGTAAGAAGTTGCCCTGCCCCGTAACGCCGAGCCTAAAGCCATAAAACGGATCGGTCACGTATCCAAGCTCAAGCTGTATAGACGTCAGCTGCTCGTCGTGTATCGGCGCGCGCTCGTCTTTTTGATCTACATAGGTAGCTTGGATCTTACCTGCTAGTTTTCCTTTGGTAAATGCCTCCCCAAAGGTGTCGGCTGCGTTTGCGGCGCCCAAAAAGCCAAGCGCCAAAACGGCGGCTAAACTTAGTTTTGCTAGTTTCATAAAAACTCCTTGGTTAAATTTAGCAAATTTACGTCCCGCAAATTTAATGCAGAACATTAATCTTTATATTTAAGGATTATAGCACAGAAAATAATAAAATTCGTGTTAGATTTGTGATATTTGCTAAAAATATCGCCGATTTTAGGCAAATTTACACGACCGAGTGTTCTTTAAGCAATGTATAAAGCTTGATCGTCGAGATAAAAAACGTCACGATCGCAGGACCTAAGATAAGTCCCCAAAAGCCAAACGTCGAGATACCCGCTATCATCGAGAAAAATAGCAGCAGCTCGTTGATCTTGGTCGGGATTTTTACGAGCCTGTCGTTGATAAATTTAATCACGATCGGCTTTAAAAACGTATCTGCGACGATAGAGATCACTACGATAGTATAGACGGCGATAACGATCGCGGCCGCGGTGTTGCCGTTAGCAAACTCATAAAGGCTAATAGGCCCCCACGCGAGCAACCCGCCAACGACCGGGACAAGCGAGGTGAAGGCAAAGAGTATGCCCATCAAAAAGCCGTTGTAGCCGTACGAAATCGTGATGATAGCAAAAAGGCAACCCTGCAAAATCGCATTTAAAACGATAGAGTAAAGTACGACGCTCATGACGTTAGCCACTTCGCTAAGTATAAACTCGCTCTCGCTCTCCTTCATCGGAAGTGCGCTTTTTAGGTAGCCAACAAGCTCGCTACCGTAAAGCACCGCAAAAAAGAAAAACACGAGGATAAAAATCATGTCGAAAAGAAAGTTCACGCTTGATTTGCCGATACCGCCAAGACTAGAAAGCACGTTGGTGGAAATAGCTTTAACATCGATATCGGCGATAATCTCTTTGATCTTGGGCTCTAGAAATTTGATCGGCTCTGGTAGCTGAAAATTCCCGCTTTGAAAATAATTTAGCGTGTTTGTTATGTAGCCGGTGTTAAAGTTTGCGGCGTGTTTGGCGATCTCGATCACGGCGTACAAAAGCGGCGCGATAAATAGCGAAAACAGCGCTAGCGTCGTAAGAGCCGCCGAGAGCGTCCTTTTGCCCTTCGTTAGCTGTAAAAATTTGACGTTGACGTTTGAGGTGGCAACCGCGAGTAAGGCGGCGATAAAGATATTTAGCAAAAATGGCTTAAAAAGGTACACGACCAGCGCCAACGCACAAAGAGCGAAGATACCGAAAAACACTCGATTATTCATTTTTTTCCTTTGAGGGGCTTATTATATCAGATTTTGCGGGGTTTTGCGGACGGGCAGGCGGTCGGCGGCTTTGGCGCGATCGGGTAAAT
Organism: uncultured Campylobacter sp.; assembly: GCA_963529735.1. Taxonomy (GTDB): domain Bacteria; phylum Campylobacterota; class Campylobacteria; order Campylobacterales; family Campylobacteraceae; genus Campylobacter_A. The sequence continues at coordinate 16,210 of CAUSAR010000006.1, read as the reverse complement.
CAGGCGTAAATTTAGATACTCGCGGACGAGCGGCGGACATCTAAGCGCATACGGCAAATTTAACGCTATTTTTGGGCAGATCAGGCAAGCCTAAGGGAAAAATTCGGAGGCAAATTTGAGTGCAAGATTAATTGATTTTTAAGGGGGGGGGGGGGGGTAGAATGCCTTTTGTTTTTAATTTAAAGGTTATTAATTTCGGGTTTTTAACCGTTTTACTTTAAGCCCCAAACCTTTACGAAAAGGGCGACTTTGAGGTCGTTTATGGTTTTAGCGGTAGTATGGGCGGTTGGCGCGTAGGCATGAGGTGGAAAAGCTCTATGGAGGGCAAAAACGGCTATCCCATTACTAGAAACGGCGATCCTTGCTATTTTTTGATTTCCGAGGAGCTTGCTGCAGGGCTTTTAGAAACTTTACCTAGCCTTGGTGAGCCCAAAGACGGGCAAAGAAAAGAAGCTATTAAAAAACTAAAAGGAGAAGACAAATGACGAAGCTAAGTTTAGCGTTAGCTGCGGCGATACTCATAGGCTGCGGCAGCGAAGGAGCAAAGGCGGCGGATGAGGCGCCTCTTGAGGTGCAGTTTAGAAGTGGAGCGATTGTCATAACCTCGCTAGAAGACGGACTTAGGATATATGGCCTGATTGTAAACAGGGGAAACTGTCCTGCATTTTGGCATAAAACATCTAAAGATAAGAAATATTATTTTAGCTTTAGAGCTAGTAAGGATAAATACAGCGTGGATGTAAATGACGCTAAAAAATACGAAACGATCGAAACTCTAGATATACCGGATTTTTACGATAAATACGGCAAGGACAATGCGCTTGAGCTTAATTTTGGAGATAAGGAGGGAATTAACGTAAACTGCGATCCCCTAGAAGCAGGGATTGAAACCAACAAAGGCTCTTGGACTTTTAGTTTGAAATAAAATTTCAAATTTCGGCGCTTTGGGTTTTTGCTCTCGCGCCGAAATTTACCGCCGCCGTCGCACGATTCCAAGCCGTAAATAAAATCAAATTTTCGCGCGATTTTCGCTCAAATTTCACCAAACCTACGACTTTCGTTTTAAAATTGACAAAATTTCGTAGCGGCTAAATTCACGCCTCTCTTAATTATCGACAAAAATACGATCAAATTTTACCCGCGCGCAAACGACGACGATTTTTACGTTCGTCAAATTTAAACCCAAGATAATTTCCCGAGCAAAAAGCGACTAAAATTTGGCGATTAAATTTTACGAGCGAGCCGAATTTGCCTCAATCCTCAAAGAGTCCCTTTTGCGTATCCTCGTCAAATTTGAGCTTAAATACCTCATAGGCTTTGGCGCTAGCTAGCCTGCCTTTTGCCGTGCGCTCGATGTAGCCGTTAGCGAGCAGATACGGCTCTATCACATCCTCGACCGTACCCTCGTCCTCGCTTAGAGCTGCTGCGATCGTGCTTAGCCCCATCGGACGGCATTTGGCAGCGAGCAGGATCTCTAGATACTTGATATCCATCTCGTCAAAGCCGATGTCGTTTACGCCAAGCGCGTCCAGAGCCTCTTTGGCGCGGGGTTGCGAGATGATGGCTTCGTCGTTTACCTCGGCGAAGTCGCGTATGCGCTTTAGTAGCCGTAGCGCGATCCTAGGCGTGGCGCGCGAGCGAGCGGCGACCTCGAGAGCGGCGGCTTTTTCGCACTCTTTGCCGAGCTTTACCGAGGCAATCTGCACGATACGAGCTAGCTCCTCTCTGGTATAAAACTGCAGCCTAAAATCCATGCCAAATCTATCTCGCAGAGGCGCTGAAATCATTCCCGCACGCGTAGTAGCGCCGATGAGCGTAAATTTAGGCAGGTCGATTTTGATCGTCTGCGCCGCAGGCCCCGAGCCTATAATGATATCTAGGCGAAAGTCCTCCATCGCAGGATAGAGCACCTCCTCGATCGCGGGGCTTAGGCGATGTATCTCGTCGATAAATAGCACGTCGCCCTCTTGCAAATTTGTCAGCACCGCCGCTAGATCGCCGCTTTTTTCTATCATCGGAGCGGCCGTCATCTTGATACTCACGCCCATTTCGTTTGCGATGATGTGCGCCAGCGTCGTCTTGCCAAGGCCCGGCGGCCCGTAGAAAAGCACGTGGTCTAGGCATTCGCCGCGCTTTTTAGCAGCCTTTATAAATACGCCTAAATTTTGCTTGATCTTTTCCTGTCCGATATAGTCCTCAAAGCGCGTTGGGCGCAGCGACACCTCAAAATCATTTTCAAAGCTTATTTTTTCTATTTCGACTATTCTGTCCATTTTTTTCGGCTCTATTTTTCGTAAATTTGCCGCATTTTACAAAAATTTGGGTAAGTTTTGGCTTTGGGCTTTGTTCAAATTTAACTCCGCGTTCGGCGGTAAATTTGAAAGAAAAGGTGATTAGATTTTGAGTAAAAAACAGCGAGTTTAGGTTGATAGAGTCAAATTTGGCGCCGTAAAGGCTAGGGTTTTGAAACCATACAAAGCTCAAATTTATCCGCCTGGCCGAAGCGGATAAATCTCAAAAATCAGCTTAAATTTGACGGAAAAATCAGCCCGAGCTTAAAACTCGGCTATCCTTGCCTTTAAAAGCATGCAATCGCTATCGTTGCCAAATTTACAACCCTCAGCGATAGACTCAAATTTTTCGTAAATTTCGATATTTTTCTCGTAGTTTTCAAAACCGAGCGCCCTGCAACCGTCGTCATTGCCGAGCTTGCAAGCGCGCGAATACCCGTCGTACGCGTCGTAAACGGCGAACTCCACGCCCTGCGCGTGCTCGTAAACGTAGCCAAGAGCATAGCAGCCAAGCGCATTTTTCATGTAGCACGAGGTGTCAAAAGCCTTGTGCGCGCTTGCCAGATCGCGCTCTGCGCCTAGTCCCTCATGCATCATCCTGCCATAGTTGTAGCAGCCAGCACCGTCAAATTTCCTGCACGCTTTGGCGTATAAATTTACGGACTTTTTGAGATCGTTTTGCGATTCGTAGATGAGGCCTAGGTTGTTGCAAGCCGCTTCAGAGCCTAGCTCGCAGCCTTTTTCGTAGAGGCGAAATATTTTATTTTCATCTTTAGGGCCGAAAATTTCCTTGACGTTTAAAAGCGCCAGATCAAAGCACCCCGTGCCGTTTCCTAGCTCGCACGATTTTTCAAAGAAAAGCTCGGCTTTTTCGTTGCTTTTCTCGGCCCCAAGCCCGCTAAAATGCATACTACCCAGCGCCGCGCAACTCATCGCATCGCCCTCCTCGCAAAGCGGCGATAAAATCTCATAAGCCACGTCATAATCGGCATTTTCGATCGCCTGTCTTGCGGCCTCCTCGCGCTTAGAAAATCGCTTCTCATTCTGCGTTTGCTCATTTTGCTCGCCTAGGCTATCGATGCCTAGCCCAAAATTCGGATTTGAAGCCGTTAGCGAGCCAAGAAACGTCGCTAAAATCAATAAATTTTTCAAAACTCGCTCCTTGTTTTTAATCTAGCCTTGTTTTGATAGCCAAATTTGCCCGTAAAATTTGACGAGGAATGGGTAAATGCAAGCGTTTAAATTTAACTCAAACTCTGTTCGTCAAATTTAACGCCTAAGGCTCAAATTTGCCGTCGTTTAGCGAGCAATCAAATTTGCCGTGCAGACTAGATTCTCTCAAAACAAGCTAAATTTCATACTCAAACTCCTCGCTCGGAAAGGTCTTTTCTCTAACTTCGCGAGCGTAGGCTTCGACGGCCGTTCGTACCAAATTTGCACCGTCAAGATAGCGCTTGACGAATTTCGGCTTAAACTCATCGAAAAACCCGAGCATATCGCTCCACACGAGCACCTGTCCATCTACATCGGCACCCGCGCCGATACCGATGATAGGCATCTGCACGCTCTTTGCGATTTTTGCGGCGACGCTGCTAACCGTACCCTCTAGCACCGCCGAGAATGCCCCTGCATACTCCAGAGCCCGCGCATCTTCGATAAGGTGCGCCTCGTCAGCCTCACTGCGCCCTTTTATCTTGTAGCCGCCCTCGTTTCGTACAAACTGCGGCATGAGTCCGATGTGAGCCATCACGTTTATGCCTTCGCCCGCGAGCCTTTTTACGATAGGAGCGGCTTTTAGACCGCCTTCAAATTTGACCGCATCTGCGCCCGCTTTGATAAATTTAGTCGCGTTTTTTAGCGCGGATTTTTCGTCCTGATAGCTGCCAAAGGGCATATCAGCCACAACAAAAGCGTGCTTTGCGCCCTGTAAAACAGCCTTAACGTGATAAAGTGCGTCGTCCATTTTTAGGCTTAGCGTGTCTTTTTTGCCGTTAAAGCTCATATTTAGGCTGTCGCCAACCAAGATAATGTCGACGTAATCATCAAAAAGCCGCGCAAAAAGAGCGTCATAAGCCGTGATCATAACGATAGACTCTACACCCTTTTTGTTAATTATATCATAAATTGTAACTTTTTTGTCATTTTTTAACATAAATTCTTCCTTAAATTTAGGTATTTTATTTTTAATTTTATCAAAAAAATGTTACAATCACGATAATAGTTTTAAGGAAAATAAATGGGAATACTAAGAAGCCTCGAGATAGACTACTCTTACGACATCGTGGAGGAGTTTTTGTCGCATTACTCCTTGATGTGCGATCTGATGGAACCGCTCATCATAGGGCTCACCAGGCCGGATAGGTATAGCGGCTATATCGGCGAGCTTTTTAGAATTTTTCATAATATTAAGTCTGCTGCAGGCTTTATGAAGCTTGATCCTATACTAAAATTAACTACGCTAGCAGAGGAAATTTGCGGTGAAGCACGAAATTTGCAGGGGCCCGCAAACGATGACTTTGTAGACTGGTTGCTTTTGCTGAGCGATCAGTTTAATAGATACAAAAACGATATAGAAAACGATGCCGAGTTTTTCAGTCCATTAGACGCCAATATTGTAAAAATCCCTCAAAAACTAGACGTTTGACAAAAAATACAAAAAATAATATAATCCACAACCTTTAAAATAAGGCTAAATTTGGCCTATTCTTACGGGAGCGACTTGGCTTCGACAGGAGCAGAGCGGTCACGGTGGCACGTCGCTTTGAGCAAAGCGTAAAAAGCTCAAATAAATTTAAACGCAAACAACGTTAACTACGCTCCTGCTTACGCTAAAGCTGCGTAAGTTCAGTTGAGCCTCGCCTAGTCAGATACTAGCTAAGACGGCGGCGAGTAACCCCAGCTAGCGTAGGTTGGTAGCCTGACGAGCTGCTAGCCGAAATCTTGTCTTAGTCTAAAATAAGGTTTTGGAAAGTGAGCCCTTTTAGATGAAATTTTCACTTTTGCTAAGCGTGTAGAGGCCGTAATCGGTTTGTTTTTGGACAGGGGTTCGATCCCCCTCGCTTCCACCAAGTGTCATTTTTATAAGATTTCAAAAGCCCTCAAAAGCCCCTAAAATACGAGCTTTAAACCGCTTTTAGCATTTCATAAGATTTCATACAATATCATACATTTTCAAAAAAATAAGTGTGTTTTTGAGTGTGCGCGACTAAAACGCTAAATTTTTACACACTCAAAAATAGGATAACCGACAAGAACGGGCTTTGCGCAAAATCATAAGCGCAAAAACTAGATTTTGAGTGTGTCCAAAAACGAGCAAATTAAAATAACACACCCAAAAGCACACTTACGCACATACAAAAAGGCGAGAAAATGGCGACATTTGCGAAAGATAGCCAGCTAAAAAATTACGCGCTAAAAGACGGCAAGGCTAGAGAGTGGATTAAAGATATTTCTACTCCGTATCTCTACGTTTATGCGGTGCAGGGCAAAAAGAGCCTAACTAAGACGTTTATTTTTAGATACGCAGGCGAGAACCGCAAAACCAATCAAATCATCATAGGCAAGTATCCGAGCATTACACTAGCCGAAGCAAGAGCCAAAGCGACCGAGCTAAAAAGACTAAAAGAGCGAGGCGAAGACGTCAAAAAAGCCGCAGTAGCTCAAAAGGCGGTTAAATTTGCGGACGTGGCGCGCGAGTGGATGGAAAAAGAGCAGACAAAAAGCACCTCATCGCTTAGCAGAGAAACGGGGCGGATAAATAACTACCTTATGCCCTATCTCAAAAACGGCGATATTCGCACGCTAGCGCGCAGGGATTACGCGCAGACGATAGAGCGCATACAAGAAGCCGAGACCAAAAAAGGCATAAGCCACGACACGAGCAAACGCACGTTTAGACTACTTCGTAAGATTTTAGACTTAGCCGTCAATAAAGGCTACATCGAACATAACCCGACGAGGGATATTATTTTCGCCGATACCTTTAAAATCTCAAAATGCGAGAACTTCAGAGCGATAACAGACCCCCAGAGGCTAGGCGAGCTTTTAAGGGCGATTGACGGCTTTAGAGGCTCAAACAGCACCAAGCAGGCGTTAGTATTCGGCGCGCATACCTTTTTACGTAGCGCGAACGTCAGAGGGCTAAAATGGCAATACGTTAGTTTTGATAAAAACCTCATCGTATTTCCCGCTAGCGATATGAAAATGGGCGCAGACTTCGCCGTGCCAATCAGCAGGCAAGTAAAAGAGCTTTTAAAAGCTCAATACGAGATAAGGCGGGGCGATTTCGTATTTCCTAGCGACATAACGAGCATAAAGCCCTTAAGCGAGAATACGCTCAATTATGCGCTTAAGCGGCTATGTTTTGGCGGCGAGACGGTATTTCACGGGCTAAGGGCGACCGCCTCGACGCTACTAAACGAGAATATCAAACGACACGGCAAAGACGCGGAAATAATCGAGCTTTGTCTAGACCACAGAGAGCGAAACAAAATAAAATCAATCTACGACAGAAGCCAAAGACTAGAGGAGCGCGCCGAGCTTATGCAGTGGTGGAGCGACTATCTGGACGAAGTGAAAGGGGAGTAAATGGCAAATAAGACGACATCGCCGAGGGCTGGGAACGATAGGGCGGGGAAAACGCGACAGGCAAAAGAGAATAAGGGGCAAGAGGTAATTTATGCTATCCGAGAAATGATAAATTACGGCAATTACAATACAAGCGACGTGGATAATAAAATTTTTGAATTTTTAGGGCGTGTGTTGGACGGCGAGATGGGGGCAGATTTTACGGCTGAAAATTTTGAACCTTATCACGTTTTTTTATTTCACGAGCAGACGAAAGCGCGATTTATTAACATATTTTTTACTTTTATCACAGATTGCATACACAAAGCTAATCAAGTAAAGCCAATAGAGCTTATCCAATATCAGGCTTATTTGTCTGGGGTGGAGCGGCTACTAGTATCTTTAGATGAGGTTAAAGTCCGCAGATACGAGGATTTTTTAGCAGCAGGCTTAACACATAGAGAGCGAGCGATGAATGCCTTAGCTGATTTTGTATCTAATGCAAAATTACACTTTTTAAAAAGCAATGAAGTAATTAAGAGGCATCGACAAGGCACAAAAACGGTTTTAATTAAAGAGAGCTTTAGAAATAAAATAATAGAGTTAGCCGAAATTTTTCAAATCCCCTTTAGTAGCCAAGAAAAAAAAGATAATGTGCTAGCGGGTAAAATCATAAAATATTTAAACATCAAAGAGACCGAAGCCGACGATTAGGGAAAATTTTCCTAAGACACTGCACGCCCCTATTTTAGGGGCTTTACTCCGTTTTAATGTATTCACTTTTTTAACAATTTTACCCCAAAATCTCAAAAATCGCCGATACTTTAGGAAAAAAATACCTTTGCGCTCGTTTTAAAAACCCGCGATAATTCCACTCATATTTATTCAAGTGCGCACGTGGATAAATAATATCACCCGTAAGGAGTTTTTATTATGAACCCATCAATCATAAAGAACAACACGCTAAGCCCGAAAGAGACGGCGCAGTATTTAGGTATTTCGACCGCTACGTTATGGCGTTTTATGAAACGCGACGATTTCCCAAAGCCCAAACGCCTAACCGAGCGCACTATCCGCTTTTTAAAAAGCGAGCTAGACGCGTATTTACAAGATAGGAGCGCATAAGATGAAAGCATTTAAAGACGATAACGAGGCAAGGTTATACGGGCGTTTTTATGCCCGTTTATCCAAATACCCCGAGATTAAGGCGATTTACGCGCAGCCGGGCGAGCAGGAGCAAAGCGAGCTACAAAAAGGCGTGATTAAAGCCCTTTGCGTGGCTTTTGATTTATTTGAGGAGCGCGAAACGGAGCTAAATCAAAAGAGTATCAACCAAATAGCGCGAGAGTGCAAAGAGATAAAAAGCGCGCCCGAACTTTACGTAAAAATGTTAAAAGAGTGCTACCCCGATATTTATCTCAAATCCCTACAAGACGAACAAAGCGGAGACGACACGGCGGACTTTAAGCCCGTAGCGTTTGATTTGTTTTGCGCCTTGACCGAGCAGGCGAGAGAGCTAAACGCGCTACAAGACGAAAATCAACGGCTAAGAGAGCGATTTTTCCAAAGGAGCGCAAACAATGAGTAAGCTAGTATTTACGCCTAGCAAACTTTGCTTTAGCGCGGGCGATGAGGTTATGTTAAAGGCTTTTAAAAAGCACCTGCACGCCTACAAGGTGGCAAGCCTAGACGGCGTCGCCCAACCTTTGCTTGATTGCGCTTATGATTTGTTTCATATTGTGCAGACGCAGAGCAGGAGCATAAAAGAGCTAGAAATAAAAGCGGGCATAAGAGAGGAGAATGACCGATGAGAGCGCAGACGGTAAAAAAGCAAATTTTACAAAAGATGATAGCAAGAGATGAGCCGATAAGGGCGTGCAATATCACAGCTAGCAACCAAAACGTATATTTAATACAGCTGGAGCGCGCAGGTATTATTAGTCGTAAATGGCACGACGAAAAAGGCTACAAAATAGCCTATTTTAAAGACGACGAGCAAAGAAAAAAGGCTATTGAATGGCTAAAAGCACGTGGCGTTAAAGTAGCGTAAATCAAAGAATTTTAGGGGCGGTCAAGCCAAGCAAGTTTAGCCGCCCCTTTGGATGTTAAAACGTGGAAATTTTACCCCAAATTACCCAAATACTAGCTGAAACGCCCAGCATAGCCATAGACACCATACGCGCGAGTTTCCTAAAAAACAGAGTAACGCGCAAGCACTACACCAAAATAGAGCTACTTAAAAGCATAGCCAAAAATCACGGCTTGAAATGGCGAAAAATGCGAGACGTCAAAGAAATAAAAATATCCAATCGCTACGAGTTTCGAGGGCTAAAAATAACCGAGCTTTACGAACTCGAAAATTTAAGCATATTCTACGCCACTACAAAAGCCGCGAGCGAGTGCAGACAGCGCGCCGTGATTGAGTTTTACGGGCTAAAGCAGTATCACAAGCCCGCCCCGCCCTTTGACCTCGTAGCGGAGCTTTTAGGTGCGGTTAATAACGTCTCTAGCGTTGATTTGTGTTTTGATAGGGCAAAGCCTTTTAACCTGGACGCATTCGAGATAGTCGAGGCAGGAAACACCGCTTACGTAAAAACCGAGCTTACGGCGTTAGAGCGCGTATATTTCTACGACAAGGCATTAAAAAATAATCTAAATTTGCCCTTGTACCGCGCAGAAGCTACCGCTCCGATAGTTGATTTAAACAAACCCGCATTACTACCTAGAGCCGAACGCCTGGAGCTACAACTGCGCCAAGCCGTGCGCGATTTTTCGCAAATAATCGACCTAGCGACCAAAACGCGCCCGGCAAAGCTTGCATACAAAGCAAAGAATAACAAAAGAGAGCTAAGGGCGTGACGGTCGATGATAGCTTATGAAACTATTATTAAGCCCGTTTTACGTAAAATAGCGCGGTAAATTTCAAAAGGGCTAATATGGACTTGATAGGGCTATTTTCAGCCGATAGGCTAGCGAGCTATGCAAGCGACGACGAACACAGAGCAAATTTTAAACTCATCAAAAACATAAGCGACAAACTAGGCGCGATTGAGATTATTACGCGCAACAAGACGGCGAGCGCGCTAGGATTGAGCGATAGTGTCTTTATTTCGCGACAAACTTTAGGCTATTGGGTTACTGCGATGGATGAGGCGAGAATTCATAATGATGTAGCAAATTTTAGCGAGATAGATTTTAGGGCTTATGCTAGAACGAACATAAAATTCGAGTGGCGTAATTATCAAAAAGTAAAAATAATTTACAGCATTATCCGCACGATAAGAAACCGCGCTTTTCATTTTGAAAACCTTTACAAACTCAACGCAAATGGCACGCCTAGGCTATCAACCAAGCTGCAAGAGATAATAATCGGCATAGAACCGTCAAAGATAGAAATATTTTTAAACGATATTTTAAAATGTTTTGATGAAGGCTTGATTGAATATTTAGAAGGTGGGGCACAAGGAGCCCCTTGAATGCAAGACGTATTATACAAGCCATTTTTAAACAAGTCAAGCAAAATAATTCTATCTGCTATCCAATAATAACTTATGCGCACACAACACGCCGTAACGTTACATTGTAACGCCTGAACCTCATCACAAATCCAAACAGCTAAAATTTGCCCCAAATTGCCAAAAACCCTTAAGCCGTTTTTTGCCCTTTTCATTTACTTTAAGAAACGCTAAAACGTGTATCGCTTTTCGTTATCACTCGTTATCAAAATGCAAGACGGCTAAAATAAAATTTCCACAAGTCGGACAAGGCGCAAACTAGCACACAGACGGAGTTAGCTCACACTTACGCAGAGAGCGAAAAAACGCGTTTTAAGTTTCAGACCCCCTTAGTAGGTAAGGTATCATTTACCCTCATTCTCTTTTCATTAACCCTTTCTGCCACACTTTCCTTAAACCTCACGCGGGTCTAGCGAGCAAGTGAAACAAGCGAGCGGGGATAAAATCAAATAGTAGCCATAAGTGTAAAAATTACAGCCTACAATCAATCAAAAGAGCTTGACCTATACAAAGACACCAAAAAGAGTTAAAATCAAACAGAGAGCTTTATTTTGCGTTTAAATGCGTATTGTTAATTTTTGGCGTATTTTCTAACAAATAAAAGGCGATATGTTAAAAAATGAGAGAATTTTAACCTTTTAGATGGATACGCCCCGCCCCTCAAAGGGCGGAGGCGGCAGCATACGCGATCAAAAGCTTTTTAGCTCAGCCCGTGCGCTTAGTTTTCGGCTTACGCAGCAATGCCCTTAAATGCGAGCTTTGTCCGTCTCCTTAAAAATAAGGTATCGAGCCGAGCCCCTAAATCGTCGTTCCACAAAAAAATGGAACGCAAAACCAAGCCGGGTATTTGCCATTCTCAAAAAAGAGAAACGCACTTATTCAAGAAAATCTGAAAAAGGGTTATCCGCAAAAAAGGGAAAACCTACCAGCCGAATATTTGACCCGTTAAAGCTAGACGAGAGACAATAAAGCCCAAAAAGCTACCTACATTTAACGTAGGGAGCTTATTTACGTAAATGACAAGGCGTTTTTAGATTTCTTAACCGACGCAATTTTACGTCCGTTAAAGCTGGGTGAGTTTAATTCATAGAGCTAAAAGCTAGGTATGTTTAACATAGGTAGCTAGGGGAATTAAATACCGATAGCTACTTTTTAACAATATCGACAAGATTATTAACCAAGCCCACGGCGTTATCAAATTTGCGCGCTTTATCGTAATTGATGAGCCAGCTCTCGACCCATTCGGGCACGTTATCGGATTGCTTCCAATTCGTAACGCTAGTGTAATTCATTTTAACAAGCTCCGCAAACTCTTTTTTAGAGAGATTGGCCACACCAAGCATAGCTTCAAAAGTATCATATTGCATTTTTTACCTTTTCATAAATGTTTTATGTGTGCATTTTACAAAAACACGCCTAAAAAGTTTATTAAACTATTGACAATTAAAATTAAAAATGTTATGATTACGCAAATTAACGCGATAAAGATGTTTTAAAAAACATAAGAAACAAATTAATACTTTAAAGGAGACCCAATGCAATTAACATTCGACATAGCCGACGAGCTAGACCTAACCAACGAGATACCAAGCATACTAAATGCTATTAGTGCTTTAGTGCTAGCCTTACCGTATTTTAAAAAGCACACAGGCATTAACGACGCTACCATTATGAGCGCAAGCTACTTCTTAGCTGGTGCGATTGATGACATAGCCCAAGCGGTGCGAGACTACGCAGATAAGAAAATATCCGAACAAAAAGAGGAGGTAAAGAAATGACTATTTTAATCAATTCAGACAGACCGACGACCAAAGAGGGCTTTAATGCCCTCATTAGGCAAAACAACGGCGGTAGCGATGAGGTAAGCGAGCAAATAATCTACAACGTGGGTTATTTAGTCTATTGTAGCAATATTTATGCGCTAAGACAGCTAAAAGAAAGCGAGGATGCGCGCCTAAATTTGGTAGCCGACAAGATGATACTACAAAGCAAACTAAGCGAACTGGGGCAAGCCTACCGCAATGCGTCAAGGAAATGGGCTAAAGTATCGGACGAAGCATACGAGCTAAGACTACAGCTCAAAGAGCTAAAAAAGGAAAACGAGGAACTAAGCCAAAGGCGCGACGCGTAGGCGAAGTTAGTCAACACATCACAAAAAAGGGGACACAATGCAACAGCAAGAAATATCATAAATGAGCCATACGGCTTTAATAGACGCCCTTATCGGAGCAAATGAGATAATCGAGGATTTATCAAATAGGCTTAATAAGGCGGAGCTAGAGCGAGCAAGAGGCGACAAGGCGCGCGAAGCGTTTAAAGCCGAGGTAGCCAAGAGAGAAGCAAAGGGAACGGCGGATGCATTATTTGAAACGGGCCTGCAAGCATACCACCTTTTTAATTATTATGCTAGCGAGTGCGAAAAGCTAGAGGAGCAAATAAAGCTACTAAGCGAGCTAAACGACAAGCTACAAGAGCAAATCACGCCAAAAGGTAGCTACACGTGGGACAAAGACCTAAAGGGCGCGTAGGTTTATCAAAGGGGGCTTAATCACCCTCTTGAATAAGCTTACCAAAAGGAAATAAAACAATGGACGATTTATTGATGATTTTGGCTTTTATCCTGATAGCTCAATTTATTGGGATGTTTTAAGAAACCTAAATTTTGACCCGTTAGTTTTACGGAAAGATTAAAGAGTAGAACACCCCCGCCCTATTTGTCCACAGCGCATCACACAACCAGGACGCACCGTAACGACTTGTCACAGTGCAATTATTTTGCCTCCATTTTTTTATTGAAGCAGATTTTTTTAGGTTCTTTGTGGTAAGGCTAGGATGTGGGGGCCGGCGTAGCCGCATTTTCTTTACTACTGTCAGGTTTTAAATATTTTTGCAGGCTTTGGAGCGTTTTAGTCCGTAGGACTAATTTTACTCTAAGTCTGCAAAGTAGTCAAGGCGCACCATAACCTCATCGCAAACCAATAAACACCCTAATACGCGTTAAAATACCTCTAAACACTAAAAAGGCAAACAATGGAGCTATTAACGCCAAAGCAGGTAGGGCAAATTTTAAACCTATCGCAAAGTACGCTTACTAAGATGAGAAGCGACAAATACAAAGACCGCTTTAACTTCGTATTGCCCTTTGTCAAGATAGGACGCGCCGTAAGATACGAACGCGAAGTGGTAAATCAAGCCGTAAGCGAGCTAAAGGCGGTAAAATGAAAATAACGCCCGAAGTAAGAGCGCAGATATTAGCAAAGCATAAATCAGGAATGAGCCAAAGAGCGCTACAAAAGCTTTTTAACCTCAGCGCAGGCGCGATAAATAACATCACTAAGGGCATAAGCCAAAGCCTAAAAGGCACGATAGCTAAAGGCACGCAGTATCTAGCCGAACTATCCGATCTAAACGAATACGAACGCGAAGCCGTGACGCAGGCAGTAAGCGACAATGCAAGGGCGGTAACTTTTTTCAAGCAAACGGCGATCAAAAACCAAATAATGGCTAATAGGCTACTGCAAGAAGCGGGCGACCTGGGCGACATTGAACTACACAGCAGGATAACGGCTAGAAACAAAGAGACGATACTGGGTAAAAATTACGAGCTACAAGAGCAAGGCGGCGCTTTATTTGCCCCTACTCAAATCATAATAAAGCGCGACGATTGAAAACATACGACATAGACCTATTTTACGAGCTATCGCGATTTTTTAAAGACGACTTACGCCTTATGGCTCACGCCGTGGCTTATGCGCTAAATCTAAACGCTAAGACCGTTTACAAGGATTTTTCATTTGGGCGATACAAGGACGAGTATTTAAAGGCTTTGCTAGACGTGAGCGATAACCCAAAAGAGGCTTATTTAAATTTGCTGATGAGGTTTAGAGATAAAAGCCCGATATTCGATCGTGACGACTTCGCAAACGCAGAAGCTTACAGCGTGTTTAATAGGGAATACAAAAAGAAGTAAAAGCAAGCGGTAGAGCCACCTTCCTCTACACAGGGAAACCCCGGGCAGGCTATGCTGGGCCGTTATCGATTTTGACCGTTCGCTTGCTTTACAAGGAAGCCTTAAGACGTTCGACGCTAAGACTTTACTCTAAGACGGCTCTCTTAGAGACCTTTTACTAAATAGGCGGTGAGACCACCCACACCCTCACACGGACGAACAACGCAGCATAAAACTACGCGCCGAACGGGGCGGTAATGCTTTGCTAAGAAGCTGGGGTATTTCACTTTCGCTCAACCCTTTCGCCTACTCACGGGCAGATTATGCCATATTTTCGCCAAATTTTACCAAAGGCGTAAAAAACTGAACGCCACAACACAGTAAAAACGCTTAAATTTAGTGCAATTAAGCCCTATCTCGCGAATACGGACGAACGAAAAACCGAACACTAATAAAACCCTAAGCCCCAAGCGGTTAAAATGGCTCATAGGATTTTAAAACAAAGGTCAGTATATGCAAACTCTAACCATAAAAGCAGACGAAGCACTGATAAGCCAAATAGTGGCAATAAGTAAAGCGTTGGCGGATACGACTAATCAGAAGTTGATTATCGACGAGGATTATCCGATCTACGACGACGGTAAGACAATGGAGCAAAGGATAGCCGATTACAAAGCCGACATTGAAGCGATCAGGCGTGGCGAGCTTGAGACGTATCCGCTAGAGACGTTAAAAGCCGAGATGGAAAAATGGTAATTAGACGCACGGCACGCTTTAACCGCGAGCTAAAAACGATATTTGACTTTATCGCAAAGGATAGCCCAAACAGAGCGCGCGATTTTAGAGACAAGCTGATCGCAAAACTACAAACGATAAGCGACAGACCTTTTATGTATCGCAAGTCCGCAAGCTTTGACGATGAGAGCATAAGAGACCTTATTTTTAAAAGCTACGTGATACCTTACGCGATAGAGGATGAGGCTATTTACGTTTTGGGTATTTATGGCGCGAATAAGTGGCAAACGTGAAACGAATAAAAACGGCTTTTGTTTCACATTTTAACCTTAATTAAGTTTCAAGCTAAAAAAGCCGTGAAACATACCTAATTCTTAAGAAAATTTAGCCGTTTAAGCATTTGAAACTTAAAAATAGAAAATGCTTAAATCGCAAAGTGCCTATTTTAGGGCATAACTGCGTTTTTGTATTGAAAACCAAACTTTTCATTACCAATTTTTTATCTCCGAATAGCTTAAATTTTTTATTACATCGTAAAATAGCTCGGATGTGTTTTTAAGTGTGTAAAAATTGGCTTTAATTTCTAATAAAATACGATAAAAACGATACTTAAAGCAAAATTTCGAACAACCTCGATTCCACCAAGTGTCATTTTTATAAGATTTCAAAATCTACTAAAACACAAATTTAAAGACATTTTTAACTTGCCATACTTCTAAAAATAAAAAAGAATAAACCAGATCAGACCAAAGATGCTACTATTTTTATTAAAGTAAAATTTGACGTTTTTATATGTCCATGTTTTTTAAAAAAGTCACATACGGTATAGATCATTAAATTTGAACAAATTTAACCCAATTAAAAAATAAATTTGAAAAAAAAGTAAAATAGAAATATAAGTAAAATTTGAAGTTAAAAAGGGGTCCTAAGACCCCTTGGCTACTTTATTACAGCCATCTTTCTGCGCATATACGCGATCCTGCTTTGAAGCGGAAGGTGTTTAGGGCAGTTATCCTCGCAGCCTAGCAAAGTCATACAGCCAAACACGCCGTCATCATCACCGATAAGCTCGTAAAAGTCCTCGTCAGTTCGTTTATCTAGCGCGTCGATTTTAAATCTAGCTACGCGGTTAAGTCCTACCGCACCGATGAAAT
>CAUSAR010000005.1:0-46168 GCA_963529735.1 uncultured Campylobacter sp. | reverse complement strand
TTGCCTTCGATTTCTTTGTCGTCGTCCGTGAGCTTAATGTTTTTTACCATGGTTCCGCGCTTTAGCGTCGCGCCCGCGCCTTTTACTTTTAGATCTTTGATCAGAGTTACGTTATCTCCTGCGTTTAGTTCGGTTCCGTTTGCGTCTTTTGGCATATTTTCTCCTTTAAATTTAGCGCCCATTTTACTAAAAAATAAGCAAAAAGCAAAATCTAAGCCGCTAAATTTAAAAAACGAGTTATAGGCGTCAAATTTACCGCCGTCAAATAAGCTCAAATTTGACGAAACCAAGTCCGTCAAAATTCGCCGTAAACGCGACGAAATCAAAGACTGCGCCAATAAAATTCGGCTTAAAAATTATTCCTCTGCGCAGCCTTTTGTTTTAGATGGCTTTACTGGCCCATCTGCTGAAGTCCAGTGCAGCCGATATTATCTCCACCGTCGCACGCCTTTTTATATAAAGCGCGCCTTTTCTTCGTCTTTGCGGTCATATGAGTCGTTTTGGTATATCATCGCTAGATCCCTGCAAGCTCGCGGGAGCGTCTGACACGCCTGTTCTAGTATCTCCGCGCAGCATCGACATTGCCCATATCTATAGCCATGACGCCTATTCGCGCGCACGCGGATACGTTATTGGCATTACAAGCTTTTAAGAAAAACTGAGCGGCAGTACCCTGATCCTGCTGTACGCCGTGACCTCTCACGTATGCCAGACCCGCCTCCTCGCAAAGCACGGCACTGCCTAGTTCGCAACCCTTTGACGATGCTTTAAATTTCTCGCTGTGGCGGTCTTCTTGATAAAGACCAAAAGCCTTTTCGCACTGCTCGGCGCTACCCTCTTGGCACTCTTTTGCGGCAGTTACTAGCTCTTCGCTATCCTTTGGCCTTTCAGGCGCTTTTAGCACCCTTCTAGGTTTTGCCTCCCTGCCTACTGCCGAGCAGCAGTCGCTTCCAGAGGGGTCTAGGTCGCAGCACTTATTATAAGCTTCATTGGCCAAAGTTGTATTTTTACTCACTTCCGAGCCGCGACCGCTCTCGTAGATTTCACCCAGCTCCTTGCAAGCCGAGTCGTTGCCGCCCCTCGTAGCAAGCAGATTTAAAAAGCACTGCCGCGCTTGCATAATTGCCTTGCGCTTTAGCTTTTAGTGCTTCGCCGTAGTCAGCAGACGGATTTGCTTGAACAAAAACAGCCAAAATACTGACTGTCACAGCACTTAAAAATAGCTTTTTCATAGTGCCTACCTTAAATGGATTTATAATGAAATTATAGCACGAAAGAGCATAGGAGCATTAAAAATTAGTAGTTTGAATTTTAAAATTTTATGGCTAAATTTGCAGCTAAATTTGAACCGAATTTAGCTGTAAAACAAGGCTTTAAATTTTAAAATTTAAGGCAAAAGAGCCAAATTTGACCCCTTACCGTTAAATTTAAACAAGCTTTTTGACGACGTCTAGCACGAGATTGCACTTCGGAACGACGGAGTCAACTTCCATGTATTCGTTTTTAGTGTGCATATTTCCGCCGGTTGGCCCCAGTCCGTCGATCGTCGGGCAGCCCGCAGAGGCCGTGATGTTGCCGTCGCTTAGACCGCCGGCGTCCACCCAGCTCACCTTTGTGCCCGTTTCTTTGGCGACCTCGTCAAAGATCGCTTTGATCCTCGGCAAATTTTGCTCGTCTATCATCGGCGCTTCTTCATTGATAAGCGTCTTTTTGTAAGTTACTCCGTTTATGAACGGTTTGCTTAGGATTTCGTCCAGCTTTTTGTTAAAAAACTCGACCGAGGATGCAAATTTATACCTCATCTCACAGGTCACGCTGGCAAACTCGGGCACTACGTTGTGCGCGGTGCCGCCGTTTGTGATGATGGAGTTAAAGGTATGTCCCGCCGCAAAATCGGTCAGCTTTGATAGCTCGACTACGAAATTTGCCGCCTCGACTACCGCTGAACGGCCAAGCTCTGGGTGATTGCCAGCGTGCGCGCCCACGCCGTAAAACTCTATCACGTAGGTCATCACGCCTTTTCTAGTCGCCACCATCGAGCCGTCCTCGCGAGCAGGCTCCATCACGAGGCAAAATTTGGACTTTCTCGCGTATTCGCGGATCTTTTCTTTGGCAAAATTTGACCCCGTCTCCTCGTGCGAGTTTAGAAATAAAGCGACGTTGATTTTGCTAAGATCAAGCTCCTTGATGACGTAGAGCGACAGTAGCGCACCGCCCTTGTCGTCGATGACGCCTAGCGCGTTTATCCTGCCCTCATTTTGGGTAAAAGGAGTGTTTTGCACCGAGCCTACAGGGAAAACCGTATCCATGTGCGCGACGAAAAGCACGTCAAATTTCGCCGCGTTCGGGTTGTTTGAGATGAGCAGGCAGTCAGCGACCTTATCGGTGCCCAGTGCAACCTTTTCGTGCTTTAGGCCGAGCGTTTCTGTCTTATTCATAAACCACTTTGCGACGCTGTTTACACCCTCTACGCTAGACGTCGGACTCTCGATATCGGTTAGCTCCTTTAGCTCAGCTAGATATTGTTTTAGCTCCTCTTGTTTCATAGACCGTCCTTTATACGATGAGGCTCATGACAAACATCGCCAGATAGGCGTTTAGAATACATATGCCAAATAACACCAAGTAGTGCTTGCCAGGGATGCCCAGTACGCCCAGCACGCGTCCCATATACTGCACCGTAGAGCCTACTAGCGCCATGCCAGGGATCAGTACAGCGATATCTGGAGCCGTTAGGGTGCCGCCCTGAACTAGCGCCACTAGTACGCCAGCAGACCCGCCCCAGCTAAGAAACGCCGCCATGATAACCGCTATCGACTCGCCAGGAAGCCCAAGCGGCAGCATAACGAAGCCAAGATACTTGCCTATGATATCAAGCGCACCCGAGACCTTTAGGATGTGTATGATAACAAAAGCCATGAGGACGTTTGGGATAGTGTTGTGAACAGCGATATCCCAGCCCTTTCTAGCGCCCTCCACGAAAACGTCGGTTAATAATTTATTATTAGCTTGCTCGCTCATACTTCAGTCTCCCCATCTTTTACAAATTTTTTAACGTAAAGTCTCATCAAATTTGCTCCAAATACCTTAAACACCAAAATGATTCCCAAGCCAGCCGCGATAGATATAGGCGCTAGGGCTCCATTTTTATCGGCCACCGTAAGCAACGGAGCGAAAGACGCTAAGAAATTCGTGATCATCGCGCCTGCGCTAAACTGAAACGCGGCAAATATCAAAAGCTCTTTGTGAGTGATCTTGCCGTCTTGGCGTAAAAATTTAGCCGTAGAGCTACCCGCGTCGGTGCTTTGCGTACTAGCTATGAGCGAGATCGAGCAGCAGCCCGGGATACCGATGAGAGGCTTTAGCACGGGAGTGAGCCAGCGTGAAGCTGCGTAAAGCGCGTAATATCTCTCAAATATCGCAACAAACCCAAGAGCGAGCATGATCGCAGGAACTAGGCTAAGCGCAAATATAAAACCGCCCTTTGCGCTTGTGCCGCCTGCGGTCTTAAACCACTCCGGGAACTGACCGGTTAACTTACCGAAATCAAAAATACCGCCTGCGACATCCTTTAAGAAACCGCCGAAAAAGACGATAGCTAGGATCAAGGCAACGGTGCCGATCGCTAGCTTTTTGCCGTCGTTTGCCTCTTGCATAAAGCCTCCTTAAAAATAAAGTAAATACATAAGTAATATACAGTCGCGAACCTTAGGAATGATTAAAAAGGAAATTAAGATAATGAATAATATTTAGTTCTTTTAGTTAATGTTACTTTTAGATACTTTGATTTTAAAACAATCAAATTTAATAAAAATAACCGTAAATTTGTAGCTTTAATAATACGAGCGCGAGGCATGAGGCAAGCTAGCGATAGAGTTGAAATTTGACAAAACCAAGGCAAGCGGCTCATCTAGTCAAATTTAACGCTCTACTGTAGTCGCCAAAATTTAAAGTAGAAATTTGCAAATTTAACCGAATATAACGCCAAATTTAAACATAGAAAGTTAGGGCGAAGTATCTTGAGACGGTTCTTTGGGTTGTGCAGCTAAAATTTTGCGTAAACTAGACTTCTGCTTGAAGTCGCTAGCAAAGCGAAGCAAAAATAGTCTGTCGAGCGAAATTTTAGCAAACCACACAAAAGCACTCTAAAATACAAGCCGTTTTGTTCTAGATTATTCAAAAATATTTTTGTGTAAAATTTCCTCCAGCACCACCGTTGCATAGCTTCCTTTTTGTAGCGTAAAATTTATCGTAAAATGTGACTTTTCCTCGTTGTATTTGTAGCCGGCATCCTCTAGATAACACCACGCAAAGCGCCTTGAGCCCGTCATCTTGGCTTTATATTCATTCGCCTGCGCGAAAATTTGATCCTCTACTACCTTTGCCGCGCCCTGCGCCTCGTATGCCTTAGCGCCTGCTATCAGCCCGCAGCTGGTGATATCTCTCGCGTCAAAGCGCGCCCCCTCCGCGTCCAAATCCTCGCATAAAAAGCACTTGCCGTGCGGGTAATGCCCCAAAACTTCGCCATCTATCAGCTTAAAAAATCTCTTTTGCGATTTTAAATTTTTCAAAATCGCGCCGTCAAGATAAGGGTAAATTTGAGCTAACTCAGAGAGGCTAAAATCCTGCGCAAATCTCGAGATTTCAACGCGTTTGCTAAGCCAGCGGTTAAAAAGATCGCTTTGATATGCCGAGATCAAAAAGTCGTTTAGCTTTGGGTTTTTACTCTTTTTGCCGTTTATGGTGCCAGATTTTAGCAGCTCCAGCCCGCTTTGCGCATTGTCGCCGTATTTGCCGAAGCGCTGATAGCCAAAGTAGTTAGCATATCCCGTCTCATCGATGTTTCGCACGGCTTGTTCCAGCTTTGCCGCCTCGCTAGGCATCACTTTTTTTAGGCGGATAAAAAAACTATTGCCTTTTAAGTGCCCGATGCGAAGCTTATTGTCATGCGCGGCGAGGCTTAAAATTTTCATCTTATCGTGGCTAAAATTTGCAAGAGCCGACTCAAATTTACGCGGCATCGAGATAAACTGCGTCGTCATGCCTTGCTTATCTTTTAGCCCCGCGTAACCAAAATCTCGCATCTTTACGCCGCTAACCTCGCTTAGAGCGTGCAAGGCTTCTTGCGTCGTCATATCTTTTTTGCAAATTTCTACGATGAGGTGCTCGCCCTGCCCGCTAAATGCGTAAAGCGGAATCTCGCGCACCACAAAATCGTCCGAGTTTTTACTAAAATACGCGTTAATGGGCGCGTGAGTGAGCGCGTAGAGAGGCTTAAAAATGGTGGTTTCTTGCATTGCTTTTAAATTTTCCTTTCGTGATTTTGGCAAAGATCGTGATTTTCGTGCGGGTTTTGCGTGCTAGGCTTAAAATTTTGGCGCGGTTTTTCGGACTAAACGTAAATAAAATCTCGTACTCCTCGCCGCTATTTAGCTCTTGCTTACTTAGCCGCTTGATAAATTTAGCACCACACCGACTCTGCGCGCAAAGCTTGGCTAGATCGGTGCAAAGCCCGTCTGAGACGTCCATAGCGGCGTTTATCTTATCCGCTGCGGCATAGAAAAATTTATCTTTTAAAACAGGCCTTTTAAAGCGAGAATTTGACGCGACCCGCCCGCCGTTTAGAAGCGTCCTAAGCCCTTTTAGGCTCTGCCCGAGCTCGCCCGTAAAAGCGACCAAGTCGCCTTTTTTCGCGCCACTTCGCAAAACCGCTTTGCCGCAAAGCCGAGAGATAACCGTAACGCTAAGCAAAATTTTATCGCTGCCGATCGTATCGCCGCCGATGATAGTGACGCCGTATTCGTCGCAAACGTCCGCAAATCCCTTGCGTAGCGCCGATATCTGCGCCGCGCTCGTTTTTTTGGGCAGCCCAAGCCCCAAAAGCGCAAATTTAGGCTCGGCGTTCATCGCGACGGCATCGGAGAGATTTACCAGCATCGCCTTGCGCGCGATCTCCTCCATGCTAAGCCAGCCTGCTAGGAAGTGTGTCCCCTCGCAAAAAAGATCCTTGCTATACACCCACTCTCCGCGCTCATGCGCCACTACAGCGCCGTCGTCGCCGATGAAGGAGTTGCTAAATTTATCGATTATTAGGCGTTCTTTATCCATTTTGCGATTTTATAAAATTCGGGCTAAAAAGGCGCTTGAAAAACGAATTTATTTAGGCGGCTCGGCAAATTTAGCCGCTTTTAAATTTGCCGAGTTTGAAAATTTATCCGAAAATCTCAAATTTGCTAAATAGCTCCGGTTCGTCTTTTACTATGCCGCGCTTAACGAGATCTGCCACGACGTCGCGGTCGCAGTCGGTTTGTAGCGGCCAGCCGCGCGTATAGCCCTCGGCCTCGCCTTTTGCGGTGGCGTCGATGCAGACCGCACCCTCACGCACGTAGATATCGCGCAGAGCGTCGATGTTGTTCGTCACGCGCCAAAGCAGCATATACGGGTTTTCCAGGCGGTTTTCGGGACCGACGAAAACGAGCAGTTTAAAGTGCTCTTTAAATTTCAAAAGCTCTTCAAAAACCTCTTTTACAAGGCGGTTTTTGTCAAATTTGACGACACAAATCGGAGTTTTGGTATTTGTCTTAAACTGCACGAGCTGCGTTAAACTAGGCTCTACTTCTTTAAATTTAGCAAGCAGCGCGGCGTCGCCCAAAAGTACCGGTGCAGGCGCCGAAAAATCCTGCGTAGCGTCGATTCCAAGCTTACCGCCGAAGCACGAATTTGGACTGGCGTGATCGAGCTGATCGCACACGCCCTCGCTGATTAGCAGAGCATTTTTGCCAAAACGGTTTAAAATATGCTCCGTAAGCGCGTCATAATCACTCAAATCAGGCGCATCCTCGCCGACGAAAACCGCGTGTTTAACGAAGCTCATCTGCCCAACGCCCCAAAATGCGTGCATAGCCTGCTTGGCATGCGCGGGATAAAGGGCGTTGATTTTAGCCAAGATCAGGTTGTGAAAGACGCCGTTTTCAGGCATGTTGTAGTCCAGAAGCTCCGGCACCGTCGTACGCAATAGCGGCAAGAAAATGCGCTCAGTCGCCCAGCCCATATACTTATCTTCAAGCGGCGGCTTGCCGACTACGGTCGCGTGAAACAGGGGCTCACGCTTGCTCGTGATCGCCGTAACCTCCATCACCGGAAACGGCCCCACCGGCGTGTAAAAGCCGGTGTGATCGCCAAACGGCCCCTCGAGCTCAAATTTATCCGTATCTACAAAACCCTCGATCACGTAGTCTGCGTCGTGCGGAACGTAAATTTCATTCGTTAGCGACTTTACGAGTTTGGCCGGCTCTTTGCGGATGAAGCCGTAAAGCAGCAGCTCAAACACGCCCTTTGGCAGCGGCGCCTGACCGCACCAGATATAGAGCGGGTCTCCGCCGATAGCCACGGATACGGGCATCTTGCGGCCCGCGCGCTTGTATTCGTTAAAGAAATTCGCGCCGTCTTTGTGGATCTGCCAGTGCATGCCGAGGCGATTTTTATCGTAAATTTGCAATCGGTACATGCCGACGTTTTGCAGTTCGCCGTCAGGGCTCTGCGTATAGACCTGCCCCATCGTGATAAAGGCGCCGCCGTCAAGAGGCCATGTTTTTAGCGCTGGAAGCGAGAGCAGATCGACCTCATCGCCCGTAAATTTAACCTGCTGACACTCACCCTCGCCTTTTAATCTTTTCGTGAAAATTTTTCTCATTTCAAACAAATACGAGGCAAAATTTAGCTTTTCGCCAAAGCTTTTAGGCTTTTTTGGTTTTAAAAGCCGCTCGATCTCGTCCGCGATCTCGTCCGGATCTCGTCCGAAAATAAGCTCTAAAGCGCGCTTTGAGCCGTAGATATTGGCTAGCACGGGGGCAAATTTACGCCCCGTTTTTTTGCAGATGGGATTTGTAAAAAGTAGCGCCTGCGAGTTTTCGCGCTTGACCTCGATGTAGCTTGCGTGCGCGATCTCCAGATCGATATCCGCGGGCTCGTAGATGACGCGCAACAGGCCGTTATCTTTTAGAAGCTTGATATAGTCCATATTTCGCCTTTTTGATTTTTGGGCGATTTTAGCCAAAAATAGCTGAAAAAGGCGAAGTAAAGCCTAAAATGGTTATTTATCGCACGCGCCGATAGCTCGCAAGATGGCGATCATACCCTCGGCCGCCACGTCGTTCGTGATCTTGCCAGCGTCGTTAAAATAGTAAAAATTCATCACTCTAGCGCTAAATTTACGCCCAGTCGCTACAACGCCCGCAAAGTCATACTCATGCGTACCAGTGCAGAGCCAATACACCGCCACGCAGCGCTCGTCGGCCACCATGTCTTGCATCGCTCACTGCACATCAGGAAAACTATCTCGCATCATCTTTACTACCGCAAAGTACCCCTCTCCGCCGTAAAGCGGCTCCGGCGAAGCAGGCGTGAGAAATGGCGCCTTGGGATCTACCAGCTCTTTTAGAGTCGCCGCGTCTGCGCTGTTTATAGCTTTTTCAAAGCGCTCCACCCAGGCTTTTATTTTGCGATATTTTATCTGCGTTTTGGCTTGCGGCATTTAGCGTACCAGGTAGCGCCACAGCTCCCGAAACGGCGGCAAATTTTAGAAAATTTCGTCTTTTCATCTTGTCTCCTTTTAAAAATATCCAACATCAAATTTTACCCACAAATTTGATTTAAGTCGTATTAAAAAAGATAGCATTTAGAATTTGATCAAAGCCGCTCTGTCATTATAAACTCGCCAGGGCTTATCTGAGGCGGATCAGCCTCGTTTTGGACGCGCAAAAGTCGAGTCTTATTATCTGTCACGCCACTGATAATAAGTTTAAAAATTTATCCTATTTATAGGCGTGTGATAGGTGCAACTTTTTAGTATCGGCCTGCGTTACTTCGCCGTTTTTAGAAGTGAGTGAGATACGAAATATCCTGCTAGACTATTCGCTTTGCCCAAGCTTTGCGATGTTTATCTAGTCAAATTTACCCGGCGAGTAAAAGTTATTTTTGAGGCAGTCTCGCATTTCAATCTTCAAATTTGAGCTTTTGTAAAAATTTTTATAAGTAAAAAGCTAGTGCACGGGCTCTAAATCAATCTACGCAAAAAGTGAGGAGATAAAGAGCCCATGCGGATTTCCCTCACGAATTAGCCATCTCCTCGGCGCGTTTTAGCAGCTCTTTTGCGCCCCTGCCGATAAATATCCGTCCAAGCGCGGCACCCACACTCTTCCACTCGCTTTTTTGCGCGACGATATTTTCACGTATGCTCTCGCTGCCGTCGGGTAGTCCCACTACCGCGCGTATCTCGATCTTGTCGCCGTTTAAATTTGCATTTACGCCGATAGGCACCTGGCAGCCGCCCTCTAGCATCGCAACAAAATCACGCTCCACGGTCGTCTCTATCACGGCTTTTTCGTCTTTTAGAAACTCTATCAAATTTAAAATTTCAGCGTCATCTCTAGCCTCGATGCCTAGCGCACCCTGCCCCATCGCAGGAACCATCTGATCTAGCTCAAACGGCACGATATGCACGACTTCGGAGCGTAAATTTAAGCGGTTCACGCCCGCCATCGCTAGGATAATGGCGTCAAATTCGCCCTCTTTTAGCTTGCGCAGGCGTGTTTGGACGTTGCCTCGCAGCGAGATTATCTCAAGATCGGGCCGCATCGCTAAAAGCTGCATTTTGCGGCGTAGGCTCGTAGTGCCTACTCGCGCGCCCTCGGGCAGATCCTCAAATTTAGCGTATTTTTCGCTTAGCATCGCGTCCCTAACGTCCTCGCGCGAGCAGATCGCGGCCAGCACCAGCCCCTCTGGAAAAACGACAGGCACGTCTTTTAGACTATGTACGGCGATGTGCGTTTCGCCGCTTAACATGCTATCTTCTAGCTCTTTTGTAAACAGTCCCTTGCCGCCGATCTTTGCTAGCGGGGTGTCAAGGATCACGTCGCCTTTGGTTTTCATGCCTGTTAGCTCGACCGCGATTTGCGGATAGCGTGATAGAATTTTATCCCTGATATGCTCGCTCTGCCACATCGCCAGCACGCTTTTTCTCGTTGCGATTTTTAGTTTTTCCATATTTGCCTCTTTTCTTCTACGACTTCGACGTCAATGATCTCGCCATCATCGCGCGGTTTGTCACGTCCGCTTTCAAATTTTCCGTAATAATATTCGCTCCCGCCCTTGCGTTCGCCGCCGTTTTTTAAATTTGCAAAAAATGCGACCGCTACGATCGCCGCGCCCAAAACGTCGGTGATAAGCCCCGGGATAAACATAAAAAATCCCCCGATCGCCATACCTACGCTACTAAAAACGTCTGCGGGCTTAAAAAATGCGATATTGCTCGTGAGCTGAAAAAATCCGACACGAAATATAAAAAATAGTCCCAAAACGGCCGACGCGATGACCTCTAGGACTAAATTTAAAAATCCGTACGCGTGGATGAAAAAATACGCCGCTACGATCTCCAAAATGACGTAGGGCGTAAAAAAATGCCTTATCATAAGCTCTTTAGTCGCGCTAAAATTTCGCTCACTTTGACGGTTTCTTTAGTTAGCCCGTCACGCGTAACGAGCTCGACCGTGCCCTCTGCTAGTCCTTTGCCCACGATCACGGCATAAGGAAATCCCATTAGTTCAAAATCGTTCATCTTTACGCCAAAGCGCTCGTTTCTATCGTCAAGCAGCACAGAAATGCCAGCCGCGCGCAAGTCCTCGTAAAGCCCCTGAGCAAATTTGACTCCCTCTTCGTCTTTTAAATTTGAGACGATGATTTCAAATTTAAACGGAGCTAGGGTTTCGTTCCAGATTATGCCTTTTTCGTCGTGCTTGGCCTCGACGGCGACGGCGACCAGGCGGCTGACGCCTATGCCGTAGCAGCCCATAATAAACGGTTTTGCCTTGCCGTTTTCGTCCAAAAACGTCGCACCCATCGGCTCAGAGTACTTGGTGCCTAGCTTAAATATATGCCCGACCTCGATGCCTTTACTAACGCTTAAATTTCCGCCGCAACAAGGGCACTTATCGCCGGCTTTTACGGCAGTTAGGTCTTTGAAACGATCGGCGTTAAAGCTGCTCACGCTAACGCCTACGAAGTGATAATCTCGCTCGTTTGCGCCGCAGATCATCTGCCTCTCGCCCTCAAGCTCTTTGTCGATGTAAAACTCCACGCCTTTTAGCCCGACCGGCCCGCAAAATCCGCCCACAAGCCCAGCTGCCGCGATCTGAGCTTCAGTCGCGTCCGCTAGCTCGAGCACCCCGCATGCGTTTTGGACTTTGACCTCTTGTAGCTCATCCTCGCCGCGCACGAAAAATACCACGATTTTCTCGCTCTTTTCGCCTTTGGCGTCGATAAAAATCGCCTTTTTTATCACCGCTTTTATACAGTAAAACTCATCAACTCTAAAAAACTCCGCCACGTCTTTGATGGTTTTGGCGTTCGGAGTTAAAAATTTAGCAGCGTCAGCCTCGGGCCGCTCGGCTTGCGTCGTTCGTTT
Source organism: uncultured Campylobacter sp. (assembly GCA_963529735.1). Lineage (GTDB taxonomy): Bacteria > Campylobacterota > Campylobacteria > Campylobacterales > Campylobacteraceae > Campylobacter_A. The sequence continues at coordinate 34,707 of CAUSAR010000005.1, read as the reverse complement.
TGCGCGGGTTGCAGCCTCTATGTTTGCGGCGTAGTCACAGTTCTCGCAGACGATGATATCGTCCTCGCCGCTATTTGCAAGCACCATAAACTCTTTACTTCCGCTGCCGCCTATCGCGCCGCTATCGGCTCTAACCGCGCGGAAATTTAGCCCAAGGCGAGTAAAAATTTTGCTATAAGTTTTCTCCATCAGGTCAAATTCACGGTCCAGATCCTCGGCGCTTGCGTGAAAGCTATATCCGTCCTTCATCAAAAACTCGCGCCCTCTAAGTAGCCCAAATCTCGGCCTCGCCTCATCTCTAAATTTGGTATTGATCTGATACAAATTTAGCGGCAGCTGCTTATAGGACGTCACCTTGCCTCGCACGAGCGCGACGACGCTCTCTTCGTTGGTAGGGCTTAGTACGAAGTCATTTTCTTTGCGATCCTTAAAGCGCAAAAGCTCCTTGCCGTAGACGTCAAAGCGTCCACTCTCGCGCCAAAGATCCGCAGGCGTGACGAAGCTCATCGAGATCTCCTGCGCGCCCGCCTCGTCAAGCTCCTCTTTGACGATATTTTTTATATTTTCAAGCACCCATTTGCCAAGCGGCAAAAAGTTGTAAAGTCCGCTGCCTACCTGCTCGGCGTAGCCCGCTCGGAGCAAAAATTTATGACTTGCCAGACTCGCGTCTTTTGGCGCTTCTTTTGCCGTCGGCGCGTAAAGTTTGCTAAATTTCATTCGTTCTCCCATTCAAATTCGTTATTTTCTTCTTGCGGCGTTTGCTCCGCGACATTAAAGATTTCCCCGATTGCCCTTAGCTGCGCTTCGCTTCCAGCAGCTCCGGCGAGGTTTTTTAGATTTACCGTAGGCGCGTGCAAAAACGCCTTAAAAACCTGATGTATGAGGCGATACGCCTCCTCTTTGTCGCTATGTTTTAGATAGCCCTTTTTTAGGGCTTTTGCTAGCTCTCTTTGGGCGCACTCTTTAGCCTGCTTTCTTATGCCTTTGATTAGCGGCGTGACGGCCAGCTCGCGCAGCATTTGGAAAAATGCCGCCGTATTTCGCCCGACGATGCCGTACGCGATCTGCGCCTGTTCCTCGCGCAGGGCGAGATTTTTATTTACGATCTCTTGCAGGTCGTCCACGGCGTAAATTTTGATATTTTCGCTCTCCGTGATCGCGATATCGCGCGGCACGGCTATATCGAAAAAGTAACGCTTAAACTCCTTAGACTCGACCATCGCGTCGATCAAAACCGGATGCGGCGCAGCGGTCGCGGAAAATATTATTTGATATTTGTTTATGTACTGCGCTACGTTTGAAAGCGAGTCGTATTCGTTATTATCCCCCAGCGTTAGGGCCAAATTTTTAGCGCGTTCTTTATTTCGGCTGATGATTATCGTTCGCGCGCCGCTTGCGATTAGGTGCTTTGCGGCTAGCTCCGCCATCTCACCAGCGCCCACTATCACGGCGACCATGCCGTTTAATGTGCCAAAAATTTCCTTTGCTTTCGCCACCGCGACGCTTGAGACCGAGATCGGATTTTTGGAGATTTCGGTTTTGTTTCGTACCTCCGCCGCGCACTTAAAGGCAAACTCCATCGCCCGTCCGAGCTTTGCGCCGCATTTACCGTTAGCGCGGGCAAATTTATACGCCTCTTTTAGCTGGCCCGCGATCTGCGTTTCGCCGATGACTAGACTATCTAGCGAGCTAGCTACGGCAAAGAGATGGTGCACGGCGCCGTTATCCTCGTAGATGTCGGCTCTGCTTTGCAGCTCCTCAAAAGGGATACCGCAGATGAGCGACATGCAGGCGATGATGTGCTTGCTAGCGCCTTCGACCGTCTTTACGCTAGCGATGATCTCGACGCGGTTGCAGGTGCTTAGCACCATGCACTCGTTGATGTTTTGGCTGGAGCTAATGAGGCGTAAAATTTCGTTTTTGCGCTCGATGTTAGAAAAAGAGAGCTTTTCGCGCACGGATATATCGGTGTTTTTATGCGTAAAGCTCACGCTTGCATAATGCATCAAAATTCCCTATCTATCATTGATTTTACGATATTTTCTAGGCCGTCTACGTTAAATTTCTCTACCGATCTTATCGCCTGCTCGCCTAAATTTTTCGCCGCCTCTATGCTTTTTTTTATCGCGCCCGTTTCATTCATCTTCGCCCTCACCCAGCCCTGCTCGGACTCGCTAAGATCCTTTTTAAACAGGCTTTTTAGCTTCTCTTTGTCCGCGTCATTTAAGCTTTCGTAAAGATAAATGTAAGGCAGCGTCGTTTTACCCTCTTTAAAGTCGCTAAAATTCGGCTTTCCAAGCGTCGCAGCGTCTTGCGTGACGTCTAGGATGTCGTCGATTATCTGAAAGGCCAGGCCTAAATTTTTGCCGTAAATTTTAAAATTACGCGCTTCAAGTCCGGCTAGCATCGCTCCGACCGCGGCAGCAGCCTCGATCAAAACGGCGGTTTTATAGTAGATCATCGTTTCGTACGCAGATTTATCTTCGTTAAATTTAGCCGATAACTCCACGTCCATCATCTCGCCCACGCTTAGTTTGCTGACCGCGCCCGATATCTCGCCCGCGATCTCGTGCGGGAATTTCGACAGTTCGTAAAAGCCTTTCGAGTAGAGGATATCGCCCAACATCACGGCGTTTTTGGTGCCAAAGCTCGCGTTTATACTCGGGCTTCCGCGCCTGGTGCCCGCATCATCTATCACGTCGTCGTGAAGCAAGCTAGCTAGGTGAATAAGCTCGATAATCGCGCAAATTTTGAGACTCTGTTCGCTCTCGCCCGCTATTTTTAAAAGCAGCTTAGAGCGTAGCTTTTTACCCGAATTTATCCGAGCAAACATCGCATTTGCGGGCTCATAGCCAAGCTCTGCGATAAAATTTTTCATTATCAGATCGATTTTTTCCATTTAGGCTCACTTAAATTTTGCTTTTATCTGGCGTTTTGCGCGCTGTTTTGAGCGCCGCTCTGCTTTTTGGGCGGATCCAAAAACTCAACGTCCACACGCTGTTCGTCGTCGTTTATCAGCACGCGAAATTTCGCGACGCCTTGCTTAAAATCCTCAAAAACGAGATAAAGCGCGACGCGGTCGCTAGGCGGATACTTGAGGTCCGGTATCAAAGTCTGCTTATAGGTTTCAAGGCCGCGCCTTAGCGACATAACAAGCTGGCGAGGATAGTTTCGGTAGCGCGAATGCACGATAATGTTCGTGTTATCAAAAAGCGTCCAACGAAAATCAAAACTCTCGCGCTCGTTTGTGCCCTTTTTGGTTACGAAAACCCGCGCCCACTCGTCTTTTTTGAGCTCGAAAAGATGCTCTTCCTCGAAATTTACCGCGCCGAAAGCCAGCGATAAAAACAACGAAAATATAACGGCTATTTTACTCATTTTGACTTAAAATATCCCCACTAAGCCCGATGTAAATGTCGTTTAGCCGCTCATTTATCAGGGTTTGATTTTGAGAAATAAACGAATTTTGCGCCGTTTCGTCAAAGCCGTTTTTTTCACAAAATTCGCTCATTGCGATAAATTTTTCAAAGGTTTTTTCAAGCTCGTTTTCGACTAAATTTTTGTTCGCGTTAAATAAAATTTCAAAGAATTTTTCTCTCGGACTCTGAGAAAATATATCATAATTCATAAATTTTAAAACCTTTCGCAAATCTTAAAATACATACTATTTTTTGTAAAATCTTATTTAAAATCATACATACTATAATACGCTAAATTTTTATAACTTTTCGATATATAGGGCTGCTTCAGCCACCGTAAAGACATTGTCGCAGCTTGGACTTTGGCTACCAAAACCCCAGCAAACGTTTAGATATTTCATATCTGCATTGCGTGCAGCAAGCTCATCTTTTTTACTATCTCCGACAAATATCGCTTTATCAAATTCGCCTGATTTTAATATCAAATTTAGCATCGCGGGATCTGGTTTTTGAGGCACGTTTTCGTCCGCCCCGACGATGAGATCAAAAAATTTAAATATCCCGCTTCTTTGCAAAATTTCATCCAAGGTGTATCGCGGCGCATTGCTAGCTAGAGCGACGAAGTGCCCCGCCTCTTTTAGTCCTGCTAGCAGTTCCCGGGCGCCATCATATGCAGTAGCGTATTCGCGGTAGTTTTTCTTAAATTTAGCTTCAAAGTTATCCCGCAGTTTCATATCCGGTTTATCAATACCGTAAAAGTCAAGCCCCAAATTTCGCCCCGGCTCGTTTATGGCCTTTACGATAAACTCGGCCGCCAAATCGCCTTCAAGCCCCAGCTCGCGCCGCACCTCGTTTACCGTCTCACAGATCGCTTTTGCGCTATCTATGAGCGTGCCGTCCATGTCAAATATCACGCATTTCACTCTTCGTCCTTATATTTTTTTCTATGTTTTTCTTTTTTATAGGTTTTTTGGTTTTTTAGCTTTTCTAGCGCGTTGGCGCAGGCTATTAGCTCGGCTCTATCGCCGCCTTTTACGACTAAATTTACGAAATTTTCAAGAGATTTTGAGTAGGCGTTATCTAAAAAAACGGGCTCGATCTTGCGTAAAATTTCAGCGTTTTTGCCTACTCTAGCGCGAAATTCGTCCTCGTTAAAATCCTCTCTTTTTAGCGCGCTAATCGCCGCTTTTGCGAATTTTTCCAGGCCGCGCAGGTATTTTACGCGCTTAAATTTGTCGTTTTGTTCAGCCATTTTTTCCTTTCAAAAGCCCAATTATACCAATTTAAACTTTTAGCGGTTATAATGCGCACAAATTTTACAAGGAGAAAAGATGCAAAAAGAGACGATCGCCACGCACTACGGCTACGACACCAAGGCTGGCCCGGGCGCCATGGCGGTGCCGATTTACCAGACTACAGCTTATGATTTCGGTAGCGCCGAGATGGCCGCGGCGAGATTTCAGCTAGAAGCCCCTGGCCACATCTATACGAGGCTGGGCAACCCAACGACGGACGTGCTAGAGAGCCGTATAGCCGCGCTCGAGGAGGGCTCGGCCTCTATCGTGACGGCCAGCGGTCAGGCGGCGATTTTCTACTCGATCGCAAATTTAGCCGCAGTCGGCGACAACATCGTCGTGGCAAAGAAAATTTACGGTGGCACGATGGTTCTTTTCATGCACACGCTTAAGCGTTTTGGTATCGAGGCGCGGGTGTTTGACAGCGACAGAGCGGACGATCTTGAAAATTTGATCGATAACAAAACGCGCGCGATATTTTTCGAGACGCTATCAAACCCGCAAATCGCAATACCAAATTTTAAAAAAATCGTCGAGATCGCAGACAAACACGGCGTCGTAACGATCGCAGATAACACCGTGCCTACGCCGATCATTTTCCAGCCGCTAAATCACGGCGTAGACGTCGTCGTGCATAGCGCTAGCAAATACATCTGCGGCCAAGGTCTGAGCCTATCTGGCGCAGTCGTCGCTAGTAAAAATTTAAACGCTAAGTTAGTCGGCAACGCCAGATATGCGCACTTTAACGAGCCTGATGAGAGCTATCACGGACTAGTTTACGCTCAGATGGCGGATAAATTTGACATCTATACGCTACGCATGAGAGTGGCTTTGGTGCGCGATATAGGCGCTACGATCTCGCCTTTTAACTCATGGCAGCTCATCCAGGGGCTTGAGACGTTAAGCGTGCGTATCGAGAGACACTCGCAAAATGCACGCAAGATCGCCGAGTTTTTAAACTCGCATAAACACGTCAAGCGCGTAACCTACCCTGCACTAAAAAGCGATCCCGAGCACGAAAAAGCGCAAAAATACTTTAAAGACGGTATGGCTAGCGGACTAATGTGCTTTGAAACCGACAGCTATGAGCGCGCCGTAAAGATGCTGGGCAAGGTAAAGCTCTTTAAAATCGTCGTAAATATCGGCGACTCAAAGTCGCTCATCACGCACCCGGCCTCCACTACACATCAGCAGCTCTCGAGCGAGGAGCTAGCAAAAGCCGGCATAACAAAAGAGCTAATCAGAATAAGCGTCGGCCTAGAAAACGCAGACGACCTCATCGCCGATCTCGCGCAGGCTTTGGAGTAAATTTAAACAGAGCAGATGAAAATCTGCTCCAAATTTGATCTAGTCATTTCTGCACTGCGAGCTTGCACCTCACGATTGTGCTTTTACACAAGCCGCAAATTTCAAAAACTTTATGCGCGGGCGTAAAATATTTTTTGCTAGACGGCTAACTTTTTAAATCAAAATGCAAAATTTTAGCTCGCTTCGTAAAATCTACAAATTTCATTATAAGGCGGGTGGTAAATTTAAGCCTTTTTGCAAGAATCTTTCGAACATCAGCGAAAAATACCCTCTCCTCTATCAAATTTACGCCTGTTTCCAACGCAAATTTGCAGCCGTCATCTACGCAAAAGCTCATAATCGCTTCGTCGTTTCCGACGCTTTTTACGTATTTGTTGGCGTACTTTAGACCCGCCTCGTTTGTTGCGTCAAACACGAGCTCGGCATTTTTAAAGTCGTTTTTAAGCTCGCGGATCAAATTTAAAACCCGCTCGCGCGTAAAATACTGAAATACTCCGCACGCCACAAATAGCGTCGGCAAACTCTCGTCGATACGCCGCGTCCAAGCCAGATCAAACATGTCGCAGCCTATCAGCGCTTCGTTTGCGCACTCGCCCAGCACTCGCCGCCTAAGCTCTATAACCTCAGGCAAGTCTATCTCGTAAAAGGTCGCGTTTGTGATTTTTAAACGAAAACAGGCCGTTTCAAGCCCAGCACCCAGGTAAACGACGTTGCATTTTGAATATTTTGCGCAAAATTTACGCACGATCTCGTCCATATTGTAGTATCTGGCTGCAGACGCCATCAGGGCGTATTCGGATGATTTTTCTTGCACGGACTCGCAGTTTGTTTGCACGATATTTTCAAGCGACAGCGCCTTTTCGTCGTAAAAATACTTGGGAAAATTTTTAGAAGCGAAAATTCGCGCGCTAAGCGGGATAAATAGCGTCTTTGAAATGGCAGATAAGTCCAAATTTGCTCCTTTTAGCCCAAAGCATGACTGATCGGCGTCAAATTTTACCAAAGCCGAAGGCTAAAATTTGACAAATTTACACCGTAAAAGTCTTTAAGGTTTCGTTGTATTTATTTTCGTCCTCGCACTGGATAAGTAGCAAGTCGCCCTCTTCAAACACCGATGAGCCAGTAGGTTTGATGTATTCACCCTTTCGCTTGATGAGTAGCACCAAAAAGTCGCTAGGAAGCTCGAGCTCGGCTAGGTTTTTACCGACGACTTCGGCGTCAAAGCGTATAGTGTGCTGACGTAAAGTGTGGTAAAAGATCGGCAAGTTCGACATCTCGACCTCTTCGGCTACGACCTCTTCTTTGACGCCGCATTTTTGCGCGACCTTTTCTAGCGTCATGCCCTGGATAATGATCGAGACGAACACGACGAAAAATATCGTGTTAAAAATGAGCTCGGAGTTTGGCAAATTTGCGCCAAACGGATATGTCGCAAGTACGATAGGAACGACGCCGCGAAGTCCGACCCATGAGATAAAGATCTTTTCTTTGACATTATATCTAGAGAGCAAAAGCGAGAGAAAAACGCCCATCGGACGCGCGACAAACATTATCCAAAACGCGATCACTGTGCCCGCAAGCGCGACGGCAGGCAGCTGAGAAGGATTTACCAAAAGTCCCAGCGTCAAAAAGATGACGATCTGCATCGCCCACGCGATACCGTCGTGAAAACCGATCAAATTTTTCTTATGCGCGAACTCTTTTTTATTTATAAACATACCCGCGATATAAACGGCCAAAAAGCCGTTGCCGCCGACCTTGCCCGCTAGCACGTACAAAAGCATCACCCAAGCCATCGAAAAAACAGGATATAGTCCCCAGTACTCAAGCCTTAGACGGTTAAAAAGCCCGGGCAGCGCGACGCCAAATACATAACCCATCAGCCCGCCGAGTAAAAACTGCTTGATGAGTGCGACAGTGATGTCAGAGGCGTCTGGGACGGTGTTTAGGGCGATGATTTGTATCATTGTGACAGTGAGGAAAATCGCCATCGGATCGTTTGATCCGGACTCTAGCTCCAAAAGCGGTCGGATGTTATTTTTTAGCAAAATTTCCTTCGCTCCAAGGATCGCAAACACCGCCGCAGCGTCGGTCGAGGAGATGATCGCTCCAAAAAGCAAGGCTTCAAGCCAAGTTAGCCCTAGTAAAAATTTAACCAAAAGTGCGACCAGAGCCGCCGTCAGCACGACGCCAACGGTCGCGAGCATGATGCCACTCATCATGATAGGCTTTATCGACTTTAAATTCGTATCAAGCCCGCCAGTGTAGAGGATAAAAATAAGTGCGATTATGCCCACATCATGAGCGATGTGCTGGCTATCAAAGGCGATGCCTAGCAGTCCGTCTGAGCCCGCGAGCATGCCCACGGCCAAAAATACGACTAATGACGGAATACCGAATCTATCAGAAACCTTGCTAGAGACGATACAAGCGATAAGTAGAATAGAAAAAAATAGTAAAAAAGTTTCTAACATTGTCCCTCATTTGAGTTCAAAGCGGGGCAAATTTAAGGCTAAATTTAGCACCACTAAAGCCTCAAATTTGGCGCGTTTTGTGAATGAATTTTACCCGATTTTACCTTTTTAACGGATAAAAAGGATTAATTTTTATCATCATAAAAGATGAGATCAAAGCTATTTTTGCGCTTTACCAGAGCCTTTTTAGACGGCACGCCGCCCTGCTCCATTTTAACTAGTTCATCTTTCATCTGCTTTATCATGACTTCAGACTGCTCGATCTGCTCTTTTAACTGCAAGATGATATCCACGCCTGCTAAATTTACGCCCAGATCGCGCGTTAAGCGCAGTATCATCTTGATGCGGTCCATGTCTTTTTCGGAGTAAAGGCGCATCTTGCCCTCGGTTCTTGATGGCTCTAGCAGTCCTTCGCGCTCGTATTGGCGCAGCGTTTGCGGGTGTATGGAGAGTACCTTAGCTACGACACTTATTAGATATACCGGTTCTTCGTATTGTTTCATTTTATGCCTCCGGGAGTTTTTGCTTCATGAGTTCGGCTAGCTCGCCGTCTAGGGCATTTACGTCCGGCAAAGACACGCGCGCTCGCAGATACAGATCGCCGAATATCCCGCTTTTTCTATTTTGCACGCCGTACCCTTTGAGCCTGATTTTTTGCCCGGATTTTGAGTTTTCGGCGATTTTTATCGTTACGTCTTTTTTAGGCGTTTTTACGTCTATCTTACCGCCAAACATCATCGTTTTCAGCGGGATTAGCACGTCTTTATATAGATCGTTGCCGTCTCTTTCGTACTCGTCGCTAGGCGCGATATTTACGGTTAGGATCAGATCTCCGCGTCCGCCGCTACCCTTGCCTTTTATGCGTAGCTTTTCGCCGTCATTGATGCCGTTTGGGATTTTTATTTTGATGTTTTCGCCGTTAAAATTTATCGAATGTTCGCCGCCCTTTACCGCTACGTCAAACGGGATAGTTACCTTTGCGCGGGAGTCTAGATCCTCATCGTCCTCAAAGCCGCTAAATCCGCCAGTTTGCCTAAATCCGCTAAAGCCGCTTCTGCTTGAAAAGCCGCTAAAACCGCCTCCGCCAAAGATATTTTTTAAAATTTCGTCCAAATTTCCCATACCCGAGCTGCTCGCAAAGTCGTGGAAATTTTGCCCGCCGAACATCGCGTCACCGTGCCTGTCGTACTGAGCGCGCTTTTTTTCGTCGCTTAAAATTTCATACGCGGCGTTTATCTCTTTAAATTTATCCTCCGCGCCCGGGTCTTTGTTGATATCTGGGTGGTACTTGCGAGCCAGCCTACGATAGGCCTTTTTGATCTCGTCGCTAGTGGCCTTTTCGGACACCCCTAACGTTTCGTAAAGACTATTGCTCATGTTATGTCCTTATAGTCAATTAATTTTATAGCGATTATAGCATAAAGGTTTAGCGTATGTCAATCAAGTATAGTAAATAAAACGATTTTAAACGACTTAAATAATAATTAACTTTACGTTGAGCTTAACGCCATATAATCGCGCTTTGAAAAAATTTTATCAAAAGGAAAAGTAATGAAAAAGATAATGATGTTATCTTTGGCTACTTCTTGCGCAATCTTTGCCGCAAGCATAAATTTTAACGAACCCGCAGAGGATTTTACTAGAATAAATCCGGAATTTAACAAAAACGTCGTACTGTCCTACAACAGTTCTATCGCCGACGCTAAAAAATCAGTCGTAAATATCTCCACCACAAAAACCGTCAGCAACAACGTCGCAGACATGAACGATATGTTTAGCGATCCGTTTTTCAAGGACTTTTTCGGATTTCAGTTTAACATACCTCAAGAAAAACAAAAAAGCAGCTCGCTAGGATCTGGCGTCATCATCTCCTCCGACGGCTACATCGTGACAAATAATCACGTCGTAGAAGATAGCGACGAGATCGTAGTCACGCTGCTAGATAGCGACAAAGAGTACAAGGCTAAAATCATCGGCACCGACCCTAAAACCGACTTAGCCATCATCAAAATAGACGCAAAAGAGCTAAAAGCCATACCATTTGCCGACTCGGCTAAGCTAATGGAAGGCGATATAGTATTTGCCATCGGAAATCCGTTCGGCGTAGGCGGCAGTATCACTCAAGGCATAGTTTCCGGCCTAAACAAAGATAACATCGGTCTAAATCAATACGAAAATTTCATCCAGACAGACGCCTCGATAAACCCGGGTAACTCAGGCGGCGCGCTAGTCGATAGCCGCGGCTATTTAGTGGGTATAAACTCAGCCATACTTAGCCGCAGCGGCGGAAACAACGGCATCGGCTTTGCCATCCCGTCAAATATGACTAAAGATATCGCCAAAAAACTCATCGAAGACGGCAAAATCGAACGTGGATATATCGGCGTGATGATAGCAAATCTCAACGAAGAGCAAAAAGAGATATACAAAAACAAAGAAGGCGCGCTCATTAGTAGCGTAGAAAGCGGCCTTCCAGCGGATGTCGCGGGACTAAAACGAGGCGACCTCGTTATCAAAATCGACGATAAAGAGATCAAAAACGCCAACGATCTCAAAAATCTTATAGGCTCGCTAGCTCCAGACAAAGAGATCACGCTAACCTACGAGCGCTCCGGTAAAATCGAAACCGCTAAGATAAAATTAGCTAACGCAAACGCAAAATCAAACGCGCCAGCGACAAAAAACGGTACGGCGATCCAAGGCCTTAGCGTCACGGCGATCGACGACAACGCAAGGTACAAATACCGCCTAGCTCCTGATGCTACAGGCATCCTAGTAACAGACGTAAAAGCTGGCTCAAATGCTGAAAAAATCGGCTTTGAAAAAGGCGACATCATCATACAAATCGCCGAGGAAAACATCAAAAATATGGATGATTTTAACAAAGCCCTAGCAAGCACTAAAGGTAAAAAAACGCTCGTTTGGGTTAATCGCGGCGGACTTTTCCAAGGTCTTGTTATAAAATAATTTCTACCTTTAGGCGTGGGAAACTGCGCCTTTTCTTTTAAATTTTCCAAATTTTATCTCAAATTTTACCCGTCAAATTTGATGCTCCGCCATTTTTAAATTTGAACCGTTTAAATTCCTAGCTTCAAATTTGAGCGTCTTAGTTTGGCTCAAATTTTACTAAGCTTAACAAAAGCGCTCATATACAGGCTGTAAGCACAGCGTAGCAAAAAGACAAGCCGCTACCGCCATTAAAAATTTAGTCAAAACTCGCTATAATCCCCAAAAGGACATAAAATGATAAAAATTCTGATGATAGAAGACGATTTAGAGCTAGCTGAAATTTTGACCGAGTTTTTAGCAAAAAGCGATATGAGCGTAACGACGGCGGAGGAGCCATACATCGGCCTTTCGACGCTAAATGTGGAAAAATTTGACCTCGTGATCTTAGATCTCACGCTACCAGGACTCGACGGCCTAGAGGTGTGCAAAGAGATCCGCAAGCGCCACGACGTGCCCATCATCATCTCAAGCGCACGCCACGACATTACCGACAAAGTAAACGCCCTAGATAACGGCGCGGACGACTATCTGCCAAAGCCTTACGACCCGCAGGAGCTACTAGCTCGTATCAAAAGCCACCTGCGCCGCCAAAGCGCGGTATCGGGCGCAAATTTAAGCGGCGCAAAGGAGCCTGCGCGCGAGAAAGATATCGCAGTTGATGATTTTAAACACGTCATCACGCTAAAAGGCGAGCCGTTAAATTTGACCGCGGCCGAGTATGACATCCTAAAATACATGCTACAAAAAGAAGGTGGCGCCATCACGCGCGAGGAGTTCATCTACAACTGCGCGAGCATCAGCGAGGACTCGACAAATAAGAGCATCGACGTCATCATCGGGCGCATCAGAGGCAAGCTAGGTGACGACCCAAAAGAGCCAAAATACATCCACGCCATCCGCGGCATCGGCTACAAACTGATGCAGTAAATTTGACGTAAAGCCCCGCAAATGAAACGCTCATCGGTTTTTTACACTATCACTTTTATCTTCGCGCTTGCGCTTACGAGCATATTTCTCGCGTTTTTGTGGCTGATGGACTACGACAAGCAAAACTACGCGCGCGAGCTAAATGCCAAATACTCCACGATCGCTAGAAATCAGCTCTTTTTAATGAGCGGTATCATAAACGAAAAAGAGTACGAGCGTCAAACAGGCGACTTTAAGATGCCCGAGATCACAAACGAGCGGCAAAAAGAGGAGATCCTAGCAAATGCAACCGTGCTTGAGGAAATATCCGCAGACATCGGCTCTAGCGCCATCATGATCTACCAAAATCACCACTATCTAAAAGTCCAGCACGTGGATAAAATCCTGCTTTTAAAGGATAACGACTATCAACCATACCGCTACGACATCATTAAAATCATCTTTTCGTTAGTCGCGATCATACTTTTGGCTGCTTACGTTTTTGTTATCAGAAAGCTAAAACCACTAAGAAAGCTAAAACGCCAGATAGCTAAATTTGCCGCGGGCGAGATCGACGAGGTGCAAAACGTAAGTAGCGGTAATGACGAAATTTCAGAGGTTGCGGAGGCTTTTTACGACGCGGTGTCCCAGATCAAAAACTTAAACGCGTCGCGCAAGCTATTTTTAAGAAACATAATGCACGAGCTAAAAACCCCGATCACCAAAGGCCGCCTCGCCGCTGAAATGATCGAAAAAAGTAAAAACCAGGAGCGGCTAGTGTCCGTATTCATAAAGCTTGAAAATCTCATAAACGAATTTGCCGCCGTCGAGCAAGTCACGTCGAGCATCGCACTAAATAACACCAAAATTTGCCGTATCGACGACATCATCGACGAGGCTCTGGATATCGCGATGGTCGATCCCGGACAGGTTACGATCAGCAAGCTAGAGGACGTGAACCTAAACGCGGACTTTAAGCTGCTAGCGATCGCCGCCAAAAATATGATCGATAACGCGCTAAAATACTCCCCCAATAAGCACGTAAATATAACTATCACGCGAGAGTCAATCAAATTTATCAACGAAGGCGAGCGGCTGTCAAAGGAACTACGCCACTACGTCGAGCCCTTCACCAAGGGCGAAAGCGCGCAAAAGAGCTTCGGTCTGGGACTCTACATCGTAGAAAATATAATCAAAGCCCATAAGCTAACTCTAAGCTACGAATACAAAAACGGGCTAAACGTATTTAGCTTTGAAAACCTGCAAAATATCGCAGCGTAGGCGTAAATTTGGGCGTTTGCCGAGCTGTGGCGCGCGGATAAAATTTGAGTTAAAATTTAAACCGAGTCACATTTGCTTAAATTTTAAAATTTAGCGTATCGTTTGCAACTAGCTAAACGCCAAATTTTGAGCTACAAATTTGGCGCTCGTTTAAAATTTATAGTCAAATTTAGCGACTGCTCGCTACTCATAATAAAAAGACTTTACAGGCGCGAAATTTAGCCCCACCTCTTTGCACAGCGCGTAAAAATCAACCTCGCCGTCACGAGATTTAAACTCAAAATAGCATTCGTAAAGCTTTACGAAGTATTCAAACTCTAAATTTAGCCGCGCGCTTATCTCGTGTTTTTGCATTACGTCGCGAGCTTCGCGGGTTAGTTGCTCATAGTATGAGCGCTCGATCAGGCAGTCCTCAGGAAAGTGGTGCGCACCCCAGTCTAGCGCGTCTAGTAGCATACAAAAGTATAGCTCCACAGTTCGTACGTCGCAATGCTCATGGCGGTATGCACGGCGCAAAAGCTCATTCCTATCAAGCTCCCGCAAGCCGCGCGTGCATATCTGATACGCCCAGCGCAGATGCGGCATCTCACCTGCATCGCAGTGCCCTTTTAGATACTCGCCGACTAGCTCGCCGAGCCAAAACGGCAGCTCGTCGTTGCCGCGGTTTTTTAGCTCGCTTTCGTCTAAAATTTCGCGGCAAAGTTCGCCTAGTGCGTAGTCACGCTGCGTCTGGCTAAACTCGCTTTTAAATTTACTCACAGCGCCCTTTAGATGCTTGTTCGCTGGCTTTTTTAAGCCCGCATCGTATAGTTTTAGATACTCGTAGAGCTCAAATTTTAGCCAGCCAAAAGCGTCCGTTTGCATTTAGTTTCCTTGTCTGCGTAAATTTAGCGCATAAAAACCACGACCTCGCCGCACTCAAACGTGATTTGCCGTCCCGCTAGATACAGCTCGAAGTAGGGCTTTAAAAAGTCCTCCTGCGGCCTTTGCGCGTAGTTTGGATACTGCAAGTATGGCAGGTAGCAGGTAGTCGAAGTCGATCGAATAATACGCCTTGCCGAGCACCCATAGCTTCGCATCGAGCTTAGGCAAATCTATCATCCACTCTGTGATCGCCCCGTATACGGCGTTCGCAAGTTCGTCTTCACGCTCGCCAAAATCAAAATTTTCCTGCACTCGAGCGGATTTTATTTCGTCAAGCATTTTTAAAAGCTTGTCATCGCCGAGAAATTCTGCGAAAATTTTTAAATTTCGAACGTGCGCTAAAGCTGAGCTCTTAAGCGCTTCGTCACCAAATTTCGGATCCTGCGGCGGGCAAAAATATCCGGGTGCAACGCCTTGATCGAACGCCTCTCGCGTCTGCTGCGCCGTGACTGCGTAGATCGGCATTATGCGCGCTTGCAGCGCTTCGCCGTTTTGCAGCGGCGCAAACACCGCTTCTACGCCGACGCCGTCAGGCATAAAGCACTGAAAAAGCCCGTAAAACTTATCCTGCAGATCGATCTCTTTGCAATCTAAGCTTAAATCCAGCCCTGCAGCCTCGTCAATGCGGCGCGCGTACTCGAAATTCGTCATTTTTCTCTCCAAATTTGGATTAAATTTTGGCCATTATACCTTAAAGGGTCTCAAATTTTTGCTTGCAAATTGATACAATTCACTTCAAAAAAGCAGTCGAATATGGCGTAAATTTAGCATAAGTGCCGACCTTAAGCATGGCTTTCTAAATGCCGTAAGTAAATTTAGCAACCGTTGCAGTATAAAAAACATAGGCAAACTTACGGCTACTACTTGCTTGCGGATACTTTGCACGATGTATAATTTCTAGTTTGGAGGGTAAATTTGACGCCGACGGCGGCTTAAATTTAAAAATTTACACGCGCGAGAATAAAAACTCGAACGAAAATAATTTAAAGCGGCGTGTTTTTATATAAATAAAATTTCGCCTCTTTTTATATAGTTCAAAAAATAGACGAGCCAGCGCGGTCAAAGCGGCAAATTTTTATTCGCTCAAATTTAACGCAAAAACATTTCGACTAAAATGCCGATTTTATTCATTCCTAAGCGTCTCGAGCACGTTTATCTGAGCGGCTTTTTTAGCAGGGTAAAACGACGAAAACGCCACGATAACGACCGCTCCGACTAAAATCATAACAAGATCGAGCAAGGATAACTCCATAGGAAGCTTCGCGCTGCCATAAACGTCGGCTGGCAAATTTACGATATCAAAGCTACCGAGTAGCCACACGCCAAAGAGACCTAGCACAAGCCCAAACACTATCCCGCCTCCGCCTATCGTGGCTCCGAGGGCGAAAAAGCTCTTTTTGATCTCGGCCTTGCTAGCGCCCAGCGAGAGTAGTAGTGCGATCTCTTGGCGGCGGTTCATGACGGTCATGAGCAGCGAGCTTACGATATTTAGCGAGGCAACCAGGATGATGAGCATCAAAACGATGAAAAGCGCGCGTTTTTCGAGAGCCAAAGCGGAGAAAAAGTTACCGTTTTGCTGCCACCAGCCGATAGCTTTTTGCCCCAGACGCAGCTCTCGTGAGATCTTTTCGATATCGGCGAATGGATCGTTTGAAAACACGTGTATGCCGTCAAATTTGCCCTCATCGTACTCAAGTATCTTGCGCAGCGCCTCGACGCTCGTGTATAGATAGCTTTTATCGTAGGCCACAAGCCCCGAGCTAAACGAGCTCACGACGTCAAAGCGCTTCATTTTAGGCGTCAGCGCAAAACCGCTCGGGTCGTTTTTGGTAAAAATGAGCGTGAGTTTGTCGTTTTCGTTTATCATCATCTCATTTTTGACGCCTTGCCCCACGAGCAGGCCGTATCCGTCTAGCTCGCGGTCACCAAGACCGGCCGCCACGACCGAGTTTATCTGCTTTTCGTCAGGCGAATTTACGCCAAAAAGCAATCCGCCCTCAAAGCTATTTGCACCCTTGATGATAACTTGACTCATGATATATGGGCTAAATTTGAGGTTTGGAAACTTCTGTTTTAGTTCGCTAACGTCGCTCTCATCGATGTTGCCGCGGATAGCGGAGAGGATCGTGATCGGGTAGTTCATCGTAAAAAGTTTTCGCTCAAATTCTTTATCAAAGCCGTTCATGATCGCCATCGCAACGATGAGCACCATGAGCCCGACGCCCACACCTAGAAACGCTAGCAGCGCTGAAAGCATGATAAATGGCTGGGTTTTGTCAAACCGTAGATATTTGAAAAGTAGATATTTGGTTAGGCTCATTTGATTTTCCGTTGTTTAAATTTGGGCTTTGGTTTGCTCGCTATTTTTGCGTCGCTCGATTTTATTTTAAATTTGCGCCAAGTGCATTAAATTTGTCTATCCGTACAAATCTGACGTCAAATTTTAAAACCCGCTTAAAAAAGCTAAGCGTTTTAAATTTACGTTACGATTTTGCGCCGCTGCAAAAAGGCGGCAAATTTAAATGCTAAATTTAGCAAACCGCCGCCAAAACGCCAAAGCTAAATTTTATCCCAATCCTCCGCAAAAGCTCCTTTTTTAGGGCCGCTCTTGCCGTGGCAGTCTTTGTACTTTTTGCCGCTTCCGCACGGGCACGGGTCGTTTCGCGATACTTTTTTACCAGGCTTTTCTTCGCCCTCGGATGCGCGGGTAGTCTCGCTATCTTGCGCTTCTTGCGGCGCAGACTCACTAGGCTCGGAGAAGCTTAGGCGCACGGCCGTTAGTATCTTGATACTCTCAAATTTGATGCGACTAACGAGCTCCATAAAGAGGTTAAAGCTCTCTTTTTTATACTCGGTGAGCGGGTCTTTTTGATTGTAGCCGCGTAGTCCGATGCCAGTTTTTAGGATGTCCATCTGATATAGATGCTCGCGCCATGCGGTGTCTAATACTTGCAAGCAGAGTACCTTTTCTAGGTATCTGCGCTGACCCTCGCCTATGACGCCCATTTTTTCTTCGTAGTCGGCTTCAAATTTAGCCGTTATCTTCTCGGCAAGCTCGGCGTAGTCGAGATCTTTTAGATCATCTGGCTGCATGAACGCACCGTTTGAGATTATCACGGAGCTTAGTTTTTCGAGGTTGTATTCGCTCTTTGGCTCGCCTGCGTAAATTTCAGCCTGAGCTAGCAGATGCTCGATAAATTCAGCACGATTTTGTTTGATCTTTTCGCCGACTTCGAAATTTGGATCAAGCAACTCGTTTCTAAATTTATACACCGTTTTTCTCTGCTCGTTTGCGACGTCGTCATACTCGAGGATGTGTTTTCGCGCTTCAAAGTGAAGGCTTTCAACCTTTTTTTGCGCATTTTCGACGGCTCTTGTGACCATTTTTGAGTCGATACTTTCGCCCTCTTCGATACCAAGACGCGTCATTATCGCCTTGATGCGGTCGCTACCGAATATCCGAAGTAAGTTATCCTCAAGGCTTAGGTAAAAGCGGCTCACCCCCGGATCGCCCTGGCGTCCCGAGCGGCCTCGCAGCTGGTTGTCGATACGGCGGCTTTCGTGCCTTTCGGTGCCGATGATGTATAGACCGCCTAGGTTTCGCACCTCGTCGTCGATGCGGATATCTACGCCGCGTCCGGCCATATTTGTCGCGATCGTAACCGCTCCGCGAGCGCCGGCTTGAGCTATGATCTCGGCCTCTTTTTCGTGATTTTTAGCGTTTAGCACGGAGTGCGGGATCTTTTCTTTTACGAGTAAGCTATGCAGTTTTTCGCTCTTTTCGATCGAGGCGGTACCCACGAGTACGGGCTGGCCGCAGTCGTGAGCCTTTTTGATCTCGTCGATCACGGCTTTAAATTTCTCATTTTCGGTTTTATAGATGAGATCGTTGTTGTCTTTTCTGATAACCGGCACGTTTGTCGGGATCGATACGACGTCAAGCTTGTAAATTTGCGAAAACTCAGTCGCCTCCGTCTGCGCCGTACCCGTCATGCCCGATAGTTTTTTATAAAGCCTAAAGTAGTTTTGGAACGTAATATCTGCTAGCGTTTGGCTCTCTTCTTGGATCTTTACGCCCTCTTTGGCCTCGAGCGCTTGGTGCAAGCCCTCGCTAAATCTACGTCCTTCGCTCAGACGCCCCGTAAATTCGTCGACGATGACGACTTGTCCATCGCGAACGACGTAGTGCACGTCTTTTTCAAAGAGATTATGCGCTTTTAGAGCTTGATCTAGGTGGTGGCTTAAAATCGCATTTTCCATATCGTATAGATTTGCCACGCCAAAGAGCTTTTCAGCCTTTGAGATGCCTTCTTCGGTGATCGCTATCGTGCGGTTTTTCTCATCGACGGTAAAGTCGCCGGTAGCCTTTTCTTGCGGAGTCGCAGGCGGTTCGCCGCGCTTCATCTGGCGCGCGACTTCGTTTGCTTTGATGTAGCCGTCTAGCGTGCGGTTTGCAGGGCCTGAAATAATGAGCGGCGTCCTAGCCTCGTCGATAAGGATGCTATCGACCTCGTCCACGATGACGAAGTTATGCTCTCTTTGCACCTTGTCTTTGAAATCCATTTTCATATTGTCGCGTAGGTAGTCAAAGCCGAATTCGTTATTCGTACCGTACGTGATATCGCTGTCGTATGCGGCTTTGCGCGCTGCGTCGTCGTATTCGCCCCCTAGTATCACGCCGACGCTAAGGCCTAGAAATTTATAAATTTCGCCCATTTGCGTCGCGTCGCGTTTGGCGAGGTAGTCGTTTACTGTCACGACATGCACGCCCTTACCGCTCATCGCGTTTAGCACGACGGGCAGGCTTGCTACGAGAGTTTTGCCTTCGCCAGTTTTCATCTCGGCGATCTTACCGTCGTTTAGCACCATGCCGCCGATTAGCTGAACGTCGAAATGGCGCATATTTAGCGTCCTTTTACCTACCTCGCGCACGATAGCAAACACATCGTCTAGCAGATCGTCCTGGCTCTTTTCGCCGTTTTGTACCTGCGCTTTAAATTCACTAAATTTAGCCTTAAGTTCATCGTCGCTCATCGCTTGATATTTGCTTTCAAGCGAGTTTATATAGGCGACTCGTTTAAAATATTTTTTTACTTCTCTGTCGTTTTTCGTACCGAATATCTTTTGCATAAACGCCGTTATCATTTCTAGCCTTTAAATTTTATTAAAGCTTGGATTTTAACATTTTATTATTTAAACTTAGCTAGAATTTTGCCCGGTAAAGGAAAATATATGAAGAAAATTTTAGCATTTTTACTATTTTGCGCCTCGGCTTTTGCGGCTACGTTAAATTTCGTCACACTTCAAAGCGACTTCGTGCAAACCATCACGAGCGAGAGCGAAACGGTCGATTACTACGGTAAATTTTACGCAAAAAGCAACAACCGCGCCTACTGGATCTACGAGCGCCCGACGCCTAAAAAAATCTACTTTGATAAAAACCGCGTCGTCGTTATCGAGGATGCGCTCGAGCAAGCTATCGTCTCTAAATTTGAAAAGGCACCAAATTTGATCGACGTCGTTAGAAACGCGGTTAAGATTACCGACACGCTTTATAAAGCCAAATACGACGGCGTAGAGTATCTAATCACCGTCAAAAACTACATTCCCACAAGGATCGACTACGAGGATAAGCTCGGCAACAAAATCAAAATCACGCTGAGCAACACTAAAAAGGATTTTAAGATAAGCGATGATTTGCTGACGCCGGTGATACCGTCGTATTATGACGTCATAAACCAGTAAACTTTTAGCAAAAAGCGGCTTGTCTTTTGAGCGTCTTTGAATGAGTTTGCAAAAATATCGCTGAGGCAACCTACATGGTTAGCCTTGCTCATTTTTGCTTCACAACATTCAAATCCATCTCAAAACAAGCGTAGCGTTTTTGCGAAGCAAAATGTTTCTACAAAATACTTCGCCTTATCGTTTTACGCTCAAATTTGAAGTCAAATTTGCAAATTTGGGTCGCCGAAACCTGCATCGCAAAAATGTTAAACTAAAAAACGTGCGGCGCGGTAGCGCCAGATAAACCTGCACGAAGTGCAGCAATATCTCACGTGCAGTGGGGATGGTGGGGGCTTCTGCGTCGCTACGCTAGCAGCTGCAAGCAGACGGGAGGGGGTCTGCTTTTGGCAGTTGCGAGGCAAAGCCGAAGCAAAGAAAGGCGACGCTTCGTAATTACAACCCTCTTCCTCTCCCAAAAAAAGAAAAAGTTTAAATTTTAGAGAAACCAAAATTTAGCACCGCCAAGACTCGGGTCTCGGTGCATAAAATTTATAAATTTAATCCCAAATTTTTACTGCTCTCCAAAGTCTTTGCCAAAATCATCTATCTGATTTAAATCCATCGGTTTTAACTGATTTTTATTTCCTCTAAGTATATCCTCGACCTGCTCTTTTTGCGATCTTTTAGAGCCTGTGGTTTTGACGTTTTTTAGCGCTTCAAGCAGCTCTTCGATATTTGGTTCGCGCACGGTTTTTAGCGAGATGATGAGCACCTCGTCGATGTCGATGGAGTGCTTTTTAGCGGTATATTTAACAAGAGTTTCTTTAAATTTTTCCTTGCCAAGCGATGTTAGCAGATCCTCGACGTAAAAGCTGCCTATAACGACGTTTAGCGCGTCAAGTACGTATGCTTCGTTATCCGCGACGTCTCGCCCCTCTAGACGCAGGCTTACGCTTACTTTTTTGATCGAGTTTTTTGCGTCTCTGGAGTATAGATCGGTTTCAAAGTTATCGATATTTAACGTCTCGGCAAAGGCCATAACAGCGGCAAAAGCCAGCGCAAAAATCTTTTTCATACGTCTTCCTTAATGTTTTCAAATTTGTTTTCAAGATAGAATTTCTCGACCTCTTCGTCTATTTTAACGACGCTTTGCAAATACTCTCTAAACGGCCGACTTTTGCCGTAAAATATCTTCAGTTTTTTTGGATCGATCGCCCGCGAGAGCGCGACGTAGAGCTGCCCGTTGGCAAAGATATGATTTAGGTCGCACACTAAATTTTCGATGCTCATGCCTTGGGATTTGTGGATCGTGATTGCGTAGGCTAGCTTTAGCGGAAACTGAGTCAATGACGCCCTTGCGCGCTCTTTTAGATTCTCGCCCTCCATCACGAACTCGCTCATATCAAATCTCGCTCGCTCCACCTCAACGATCTCACCGTCAGCTTTTTGTACGATGACGCTTTTTATCTCGCCGCCTTCTTTTAAAATTTGCATTATCTGCCCGCGCTCGCCGTTATAGTACTCGCCCCATTTATTTACGGTAAATATAACTTTCGCGCCGATTTTTATGTTTAAGATTTCAGGCACGTAGAGGTTTGCGATCCAGCGATCCAGCGCGTTTTCGTTTAAATTTTCATCGTAAATTTCCACTAGCGCCTCGGCTCTTTCAAGCTGCACGGGTAGTTTAGAGAGCATCTTGTTATTTAGCTCGTCTGCTTCATAATTTCGCCCGAAAAGCACGCTCGTATCGTCATCTACCTGCACGCTTGGCACGCGTAAATTTTCGATATAGGCAAACACCTCTTCGCTCAGCCGCCCGACGCGAAGCATGGATAAAATATCGTAAAATTTCTTATCCTTCGTGCGTTTTGAGACGACTAGCTCGATATTTTTAAACTCAAATTCATGCCACGAGCTAGAGTTAAAAGCATAAAGAAATTTAAACAGCGAGCTGCCCTCATCGCCGTTTTTTCGCACGGGCGGTAGCTGGTAAAAGTCGCCCACGAGCATCACTCGCCCGACGAATCGCGAGCTCATCAAGCGGTAATAAATCATATCCATCAGCCCCGCGCTGATCATAGAAATCTCGTCTATCACGATGAGATCGCAGACGTCTAGTATCTTTTTTAGTTCGCCGAGCCTTCCGCGCTGTTTGCGGTCGTAGCCGCGCAGCTCCTCGAGGTTTGAGCAAATGCCGAATTTAAAAAAGCTATGCACGCTCACTCCGCCGACGTTTACTGCAGCGATGCCGGTGCTACCCAGTACGACGACGTTTTTTAGCTCGCTTTTATAGTGCTTGATAATCGCTTGCGTGAGGTGGCTTTTGCCCACTCCGCCGCGCCCGGTTAGAAAAACGTTTGATTTTTTTAAGATATCTAGCAGCTGGTTTAACACAAATTTCCCTATTTTTTTGTAAAATTATAGCTTATTTTTAAGGAGCTAGATTGAAATTTTACAAATTTATATTTTCCGTAGCGACGGCGCTAGCGATGCTGGGCGGTTGCGCATCGCCAAAAGACGCGCCAAGCGCGGTAAATTTACCTGATCAAGGCGCTAACGCCGCGCCCGCATACGATATGCCCGAGGAGAGCGCGGATGAGAATTTAGGGCACATCAGTTATCTAAAATTCGACGTCGATCAAAATGCAAATGCGCTGCCGATACTGCCTTTTGAAGCGCAAAGTAGCGGCGAAACTCTGCTACAAAAACGCTTTAACGCGCTTGATCTAAAAGCGCCCGCAACGAGTGCAAAAGACGCCTTTTGGGCGCTAGAGTACTATAAAAATACGTCAAAAAGGCAGTACTTTTTCTCAAATATGCGCAAAGTCCCAAACGAGTGGTTTGAAAAAGTGCGCAAAAACGCGAGCGTAGAGAGCTTCGGCAAGGTTTCTTTGCCTGCGGTAACGACGGCAAACGCGAGCTTGCGAAACCTGCCGACTGACGAGGCCGTGCTTTATAATCCCGTGCGCGCGGGCGAAGGGCTGCCGTTTGACTACGCTCAGCTCTCTTTCATCTCGATCGGTTATCCGCTTTACGTTTCGCACTTTTCGGCCGACGGCGCGTGGGCGTTTGTGGGTAGCGATGCGGCGTGGGGCTGGATAAAATCGACCGAAATCAAAATTTTAAGCGCAGACGCCGTGCGGGAGCTAAAAAACTCTAAATTTTTAAGCGTTATCAAAGACGAAGAGCCCATCTATGACAAAAACGGCAACTTTTTATTTTACGGACGCATAGGCGCTATTTTGCCGTTTCAAAGCGAGGATCAGTTTAAATTTTACGGTAAAATCCAAACCCAAAGCGGGCTAAAAAACTACGAGATCTCAAAACAAAGCGCAAGCCGCTTTCCTCTTAAATTTAGCGACGAAAACGTAAGGGCGCTGGCGTCGTCGCTACTGGGGCAAAGCTACGGCTGGGGCGGGTTTGGCGGCAAGCGCGACTGCTCGCTGTTTTTGCAAGATTTCCTGGGTAGCTTTGGCGTGTGGCTACCGCGAAACTCAAAGGCGCAAGGACAAATCGGCAAGGTCGTAAGCCTAGCAAATTTAAGCGCGGAAGAAAAACTACGCGTCATCAAAACGCAAGCCGTGCCGTATAGAACGCTATTTCATATGAACGGGCACATCATGCTCTACGCGGGCCTGCGCGGCGACGAACCGCTCGCCGTGCACGACGTCTGGGGCATCCGCACGAAAGATAACGGCAGAGCCATGATCGGCGGCATAGCGATCACGACGCTAAAAATCGGCTCGGACGTAGCAGATATCGATCCAAAACGCTTGCTCGTCTCGCGGATAAATTCGATGAATACCTTTGAAGTGGCTAGCGGCGAGGAGACTGTGCGTGCGAAAAAATCGGCAATCGAAAAAGCTTACGGCGTGAAAATAGTCGGTAACGAGGTGATTTTTGCGGACGGTAGTAAAATTAACTTTGACGACGGCGAGGTAAAGGACACGGCGCATCTGCTAAATCTAGCCGACGTCGAGGATACTTTTGCGCAGCCTTATCCATTATTTAAGCCTTTGGCGCTACCTAGCAATGACGCGGGCAGATACCGAAACTACGAGCTTTTGGATAAAATTTACGGCGCGAGCGAGGCGGAAGTGAAGGCAAATTTAACCGATGTCGTTTGGCTAAAAAATCACGGCGGCAAGACGTTTAAATTTAACTCCAAAAACGGTGCAGCAACCGCCTTGCAAGCCGTCTCAAACGAGCTTGACGCACTAGTGGCGCAAAAACCCGAGCTGCTAAAATTTCTCGATAACCCGTCGGGTACGTTTAACTGGCGAGTGATCGAGGGCACAAAGCGCAAGAGCTCCCACTCCTACGGCATCGCGATCGACATAAACACCGATAAGAGCGACTACTGGCGCTGGAGCAAGGACGGCATCTACCGCAATCAAATCCCCGAAGAGATCGTGCGCGTATTTGAAAAGCACGGCTTCATCTGGGGCGGACGCTGGGTGAGCTTTGATACGATGCACTTTGAGTATAGGCCGGAATTTGGGCATTTGAGGTAAATTTGACAGCAGTTTTGACGATAAATTTGGGTAAATTGGACCCAAATTTATCGCTACTTTTGGCGGACAGAGTCGTCGCAGACCGTAAATTTAAGCTCCGATCAAGACGGTGCGAATAAATTTTGCTTTGCCGCTTTTTGGCGTAAAATTTAAAGCAGACGACACGAAAAATCTATCGCTTCGGCAACAAATTTGAGCCAAACCGTACTTAGACTTGCCGTCAAATTCGGTTAAATTTTTAGTAAAGCGGTTAAATTCGGCGGTTTGATTTCGGCAAGCGGGGCATTTTCGCATTTCCATGTTTTTGATATTTGGCGAAAATTTGCAAGCGATTGCAAGAGGCTCGCTACCCTTTTGCGGTTTGTAAATTTAGCTTTAGTATAGGCTAGGCGGTTAAATTTGACGCCGAAGCGACTTTGGTTTAGCCTACGTTTTATGATTTTTGTAGTTCGTAAATTTTGCGCAAGACAGACGGGCGACGATAAAATTTGACCCGCCGTTTTTAACTTAGGGCGGCTATTTGCCGTTTTGTCGTCGCCCATATTTTACAGTTTTTACAAATTTTGCGCCGCTTGCAAATTTCTTGGCGTTTGTTTTACGGCTACGTTTTGCTTGTCAAATTTGACTACGATTTGATTATACCAAGGCTAAAGGCTCCGAAAATCTTACCGCAAAATTTAGATAAAATTTCAAGCGGCAAATTTTTCAAAGTCGCGCTAGAAATTTTGATACGCATAAATTTATAACAACTTTTGCGCCGCTCGCTAGCAAATTTTGCCAACAAACCCCTGCTGCTTAATTTACCGCGATCTCGATACTTTTACTTATAAACACCTCTTGCAGCTCGCTTTCAAACATCCGCTTGATCTCGCCTCCAAGTACGCAGTCACCCTTTCGCCAGAGGCGGCAGATCACGTTTCCTTCTTCGCCAGGGCTTAGGCAGACGCAGTTAAAATAACTCTTATCTGAAGCATTGTCCGAAACAAGGTAAATAAGCCCGTCTTCAGGGATAAAATTTCCCTTCTCCAGCCCGTGCGGCGTGGACATTATCTTTATCGCCGCTCCGGCGTGAAATTTCGCGCCGTCTGCAATATCTTTAACGTTTATCCACACGGCCGTTTTACGCCTCTTTTTCTAAATTTAACTCCGCAAGCGCGCTCTCGCCGACGATGCGAACGCCTAGCTTTTTTAGCGCCGCCGCGGTTAGGCCGTCGCCGCTAACGAGCCGCCCGGTAAAGCTTCCGTCATAGATCTCGCCGCTTCCGCAGCTTGGGCTTCGCTCTTTTAAAATAGCGATTTTACAGCCGTTTTCGCGGGCGATATCGGCGCAAATTTGCGCGCCCGAAAGAAACTCTCGCGTAACGTCGCGGCCGCTAAATTTAGTTATCACCCGTCCGTTTGAGCAAATTTCGGCAGGTTCGCGCGGAGTCGGCAGTCCGCCCAGATACTCCGGGCAAACGACGATTAGCTCGTAAATTTGTCTAAGCTTGGCAAGCTCGCCTGCACAAATCGCGTCTGCGTTATTGCCGCCGTTATATTTGCAGTTTTCGCCGAGCAAACAGGCGCTGATTAAAATTTTTGGTTTATTTTTCATCATTGGTTCCAAATTTGATAGTCCGGCAAGCGTTATTTTGGCTCAAATTTACTAACGCTTCGGGCGGCAGATTTAAACAAATTCGTCAAATTTAGCCGAATTTGAGCCGACCCGCGCAAACACAAAGCCGGCTCGAAGCGTCAAAATGTAACTTAAAGCCCGGCCTCTTTTTTGATCTTATCTATATACATTTGTCTTAGTATCGGCACGTATTTACCGACTTTGCCGCCGTTTATCGGCTTGCCGTCGGCCTTGACGACGGGCAGTATCGGCAGCGTCGCAGCCGAGATAAACACCTCGTCGGCTTCGTAAACGTCTTGCATCGTAAACGGTCGCTGCCTGATCTCAAGCCCCGCCTTTTCGGCAAACCCCAGGATCACTTTGCGGCGGATACCAGGCAAAATCTCGTTTGAGAGCGGTTTGGTTATGAGGACGTTATCTTTTATGATAAACGCAGACGAGCTAGTCGCCTCGGTCACAAAGCCGTTTTCGACCATGAATCCCTCGTAGGCGCCGGCTTTTACGGCTTGTTCTTTAGCGTAGCACTGCGCCAAAAGCGAGATCGACTTGATGTCGCGGCGCTTCCAGCGGATATCCTCGACGCTAACGACCTCGATGCCGGTCGCGGCGTCAGGGTTTGCGACGATATCTTTTTCGTAGCAAAACACGAAACAAGTCGGCTTTAAGCCTTTTATAAATTTAAAATCCCTATCGGCGACGCCGCGGGTGATCTGCATATAAACGCCGCCTTCTTTTAGGTTGTTTCGCCAGACCACTTCCTCTAAAACGCCCCCAAAATCGCTCTTTGAAAGCGGCAAGCTTAGCTCGATCGCAGCCAAACTCCTCTCAAATCTCTCCCAAAAATCCTCTCTATCCACGAGCCGTCCGTTTAGCACCGGCACGACCTCGTATATGCCGTCGCCAAAGATAAATCCGCGGTCAAATGCGCTAACTTTAGCCGCCGCCGCGTCTATAAATTCGCCGTTTAGATATACTATTCCGTTCATTTTTTCTCCTTAAAATTTAAGTAATTTTAGCTCAAATACTCTTAAAAAGCGTTGCCTTAAGTCCAAATTTTAGCTTGGATTACGAAGTTTTTGATATAATTGAGGCTAAATTTAAGGATAATCAAAAAGATGAAAAATAACGCGTTAAAAAATTTAATCCTAGAAAATATCTTCGTTATCTCAAAGCAACCCGTGCTGTTTCGCGATCTACTCGAGGCAAACTGCCTTTTTAACGAAGGCATGTTGATTGATCCGGCCAAGCTAAATTTTAAATTTCGCTACGCAAAAACCTACCTTGTTTACGGACTTTTGTGCCTTGCCATTTTTTTTGTTTTGCTGATTTTGACGCACCGTCTTTTTACCAAACTTGACTTTCACCTCTCGATCGTTAGCGCGGTGGTCGGTACTTCGGCCGTTTTTATCGGCTTTGATATGTTTAAAATTTGGGCGAGAAAAGCCGTGAGCAAAGAGCTTATAAAAAAGGCCTGGAGCGTGCATTTTCCGTATTTTAGCTATGAAAAATACTCCACCAAAGTCGAGATGATCTATAACGAAGCAGTAAAAAACGAAATCCCGCGCAAAGACTTGGAGCAATACGTCCTAGAGCGCCTAGTCGCGCAGTCTGAGGCCGGAAATTAGTTATTTTAAGGTAAGCGGGTCTAAAATTTGATTTTTGTATTTCATCCTCTCGAGTTTTAGACGAAGCTCTCTGTTTTCTTCTAGCAAGACGTCGCGTTTACCGCTTAGATCGCCTATTTCGCGGCTAATGTAATAAATTTGATTCGTGATGTAAATTTTAGGCAAAAACAAAGCAAGCGCGATAAAAAGCGCCGCATACGCCGATACTAACGTCCTAAAGTCTAAATTCTGCTCCTTTTTCGGTTTGTCGCCGCTAAACTCTAAAAGCTCCTTTTTATCTTGCATTTTTACCTCTTGAAATTTTAAAAATCCTCATTTTTGCGCAGCTTGAGCGCGGATTTGCCTTGATCTCGGCAGCGCAAGGCGTTACTGCTTTTTTGCTAACGATTTTACCCAGCGCGTTATCCCCTCCGCATGTGCATTTTAGAGCTTGCGGCGGACAAATGCAGCTTTGCGCCCACTGCCTAAATTTATTTTTTACGATGCGATCTTCTAGCGAGTGAAAGCTGATTATCGCCACGACGCACTCGTCGATCTGCGAGCCCTCGATGCTTTGGAGCAAATTTTGCAGCTCTCCAAGCTCGTTGTTTACCTCTATCCTTATCGCCTGAAAAGCTAACGTCGCCGCGCTAACGCTGCGTCCGTTTATGCCCTTTAGCCCAATTATTTGCGCGAGACGTTCGGCGTTTTTTATCTCGCCACTTTGCCTAGCTTCTATGATTTTAGCGGCAAATTTAGCCGGATTTGGCAGCTCGCCATAGTCCTCAAAGATACGCTCGAGCTCTTTTGCGCTATAAAAATTTACGACGTCGTAAGCTGAAAATTTAGCTTGCGCGTCCATCCGCATATCCAAATTTTCGCTCTTTAAGCCAAAGCCGCGCTCATTTTTATCTAGCTGCAACGACGAAACGCCGATGTCCGCTAGTATACCGCGAATTTGACCTTGCTCTACTTTGCCTAAAATTTCTGAAAATTTGCTCTTAAAAATTTGCGCTCTTTGACCGAATTTTTTCAGTCTTTCGGAGCTAAATTTGATCGCTTCTTCATCTTGATCGCAGGCTATCAAATTTACGTTTTGATTTTGCTCTAAAATCGCGCTGGAATGCCCGCCGTATCCGAGCGTACAATCGACAATCGCACCGCTTTTTATATCCTCAAAAGCTCGTAAAACTTCGTCAAGTAGCACGGGAACGTGTGGGGAGTTCAAATTTAGCCTTTATTTTTTGTGTATAATAACAAAAAAAGTTTATAAAAGGTTAAAATGGACTTAAAATACTGCGCAAGCGAGATCAGCAACATCGCTCTTTCGATGTTTAGAAAAAACTTTTTCGGAGTCTTTCACGGCTCTATTTCAGCTAGAATTCAGCACGACTCTTTTTTGATAAATAAAAGAACGACGATTTTTGACAATCTCAAAGAAGAAGACCTCATAATGCTAAACTCAAAAAGGGATTATCGCTGGAACGACGCGAGCATAGACGCAGACATCCACCTAAATATATACAAAAACATAAACGAAGCTAAATATATCTGCTACGCTATGCCGCCATACCTAACGGCTTATACTTTGGGGCATTCTTTTATACGACCGAGGGATTATTTCGGCTACATCAAGCATCACGAGATCCCGATCTATGATCCAAAACAGTTTGACGACTGGTATGAGCGCGCGGATACGGAAATTTATCGCTATATGTTAGAGAATAAAACTAACATAATGGTTATCAAAGGATACGGCGTATACGTACACAGCAGGACTCCGTATCAGCTGGCAAAAGACGTCGCGATCCTTGAAAATACGTGCAAATTGCTAAGCATAGCTCGCCTTTACGAATCTGAACGAAACTAACGTCTTTAAAAATGTTAATTTTTTTGAAATTTTATCGATAAAAAGCGCGTTTTTAAGGTGATATTTACGATATTTCAGTAAAATAATGCATAAAATTTTTATGAATTTGAAGGAATTAGATGATAACTTGGATGCAAAAGCATAGAAAATACCTCGTCGTGACGATCTGGGTAAGCACGATAGCCTTCGTCGGAGCAGGCTTCGTCGGATGGGGAGCATACGATCTAAACGCGAGCAGAGCTACCTCGGTGGCTAAGGTCGGGCACAGAAATATAAGCATCCAAGAGTTTCAAAACAGATACGGTCAGCTTCATGCATACTATAGTCAGCTTTTTGACGGACAGCTAAGCGATGAAAAGGCAAGCGAGCTAGGCATAGAAAATTTAGCATTAGAAGCGTTAGTAAACGATGCTATGCTTTTAAATTTCGCCGATGACTTGGGGCTGGGTGTAAATGACGAAGATATAGTAAAATACATCATCGCAGATCAAAATTTCCACTCAAACGGTAAATTTGACAAAGAACTCTACAAAAATACACTAAAAAGAGCCAGAACTACTGAAAGCGAATACGAAGAAAGTTTAAAAAACGTGATACTTTTAGACAAGCTAAGACATGCTCTAAATTTACCCGCAAACGCTCAAGATATAGATATGCTAACGGCTAGCTTTTTGATGCAGGACAAAATCTCTATGAAAGTCGTAGAGGCTAGCGCAGACGAAGTAAAAATAGATGAAGATGCGCTAAAAAAACTCTGGGAAGAGCACAAAAACGAATACAAAACCATGACCGAATTTAAGCTTGATACCAAATTTGTCCCGGCTATATCAAGCGATGCAAATACTAACGAACTAACAGAATTTTACAACGAAAACAAAA
Organism: uncultured Campylobacter sp.; assembly: GCA_963529735.1. GTDB lineage: Bacteria > Campylobacterota > Campylobacteria > Campylobacterales > Campylobacteraceae > Campylobacter_A. The sequence goes on along the minus strand of CAUSAR010000005.1, from coordinate 3,885 downwards.
ACGAGTACAAAGGCAGTGACGACAAGATAAAAGAATTTGAAGCCGTCAAAGATGAAGTACTAAAAGACTACAATCTCAAACAAACTAAAAAAGTCGCCCTTGAAGAGTATCTAAAAATAAAGAAAGACGAGAAACAAGCAGATGTATCGATAGCTACATTTGAAGATAATGCGAGCTTGCCGATGGACGAGCTAAAACTAGCAAAAAAAGGCGATACCCTAAAGCCGTTTGAATACGAAGACGGCTATATGATAGTAAAGGTAAAAGAGATCATAGCACCGAGAGTAATGAGCTTTGATGAAGCGAGGGATCAAATTTTAGAACTTTACAAAGAGCAAAAAACGAAAGAAATCGTAGAAGCAAAAGCAAAAGAGTTGCTTGAAAAAGGATTTCAAGGTACCGATATAGGATTTGTTAGTAGAGATACCGTGAAGGCCGAAGGCGGGTTAAGCGAGGGCGAGTTTAATATATTCGTCAATCGCCTTTTTGAAAAAGGCGGCAAAAAAGGCTATGTTGTACTCGGCGATAAAGCCGTAGTTTACGAGATAGTAGAGCAAAAGCTAACAAACAGCGAAAAAGAGAAAGAGTATAAAGAGATAATAACGCAAAATGTAGGCTTCTTGAAAAATAACGAGCTCATTAGGGATTTAACAGCTATGTTGTCCAAGCGTTACCAAGTAACAAATTATTATACAAAAAAATAAGAAGGCATCTGTTTTGAGTACTAAAATTTTAGGTATTGACGTAGGTTCTGTTCAAATTTGCGCTGTGATAGGCCAGCACGATGAAACAGGACTTAAAATAATCGGAATAGGAACTGCAAAAACTCAGGGTATAAAAAAGGGCGTAATAACAAATATCGAGCTCGCATCAAAATCAATAAAAAGCGCTTTAATAGACGCTCAAAGAGTGGCCGGCACAAGATACGAAAAAGTAGTGGTTTCAATCTCGGGTGCCTATACAAAAAGCGTTGACAGTAACGGTGTGGTAAACGTTCCCACGTATGAAATAGGCATAAAAGAGATACAACGCTCAATGTCTGAGTCTGAGCGAAGAGCGCAGATACATAGCGACTACGAAAAACTACACATACTTCCTTATAATTTTAAAGTAGATGATCAAGAGCATATAGAAGATCCTTTGGGTATGAACGGTAGCAGGCTTGAGGTGCAAACGCACATCATAATGGCGCAAAAGTCATCTCTTAGCAATCTAAGAAAAGCATTAAATTTAGCTGGAGTCGAGCCTGATAATATCGTGCTTTCCAGCTACGCTTCGGCTATCGCGACACTAAATCAAGATGAAAAAGATTTGGGTGTAGCATTTATAGATATGGGCGGTGCAACTTGCAATATGATAATTCATTCTGGAAATTCGATAAGATATAACGAATTTTTAGGCATAGGTTCGTCAAATATAACCAATGATCTATCAGCAGCGCTTCATACGCCTATTTTAAAAGCAGAAGATATAAAATTAAATTACGGAATTTTGCTAAATAATGCCAACGAACTAGTTGAGATCCCGCCTATTAACGAAGATGGCAAGGTGCAGGAAGTATCTCTTGACGTTATTTCAAACGTCATATATGCAAGAGCCGAAGAGACACTAATGATACTTGCAAAAATGCTCGAAGATAGCGGATACAAAAACTCAATAGCCGCAGGCGTAGTTCTTACGGGCGGCATGACTAAGCTTGAAGGCATCAGAGAGCTTGCTATAGCAGTATTTGACAATATGCCGGTGCGAATAGCAAGACCAAAGGAAATGGAAGGGTTATATGAAATTTTAAGAGATCCGGCAAATTCTTGTGCGATCGGACTTTGCATGTACGGTGCAGGCTACTTTACGCCTTATGAAATCGACTCTGAAAAGAAAATGCGATATAAAGACGAGATTGTAGTAAAAAATAAGATTTTAAAAGATATAGTATACGACAATGGAGTAAAAATCGAAGATAAAAAAAATATCGAAGAAGTCGATAATAAAATCTTTAGAGGAAGCACTCTAGATGATAATTATATAGATGATTTAAGAATCGATGATGACAGAACTTTACAAGACGAACTAAATGAAGATTTAAATAAAAAAGAAAAAAAACCAAATATTTTTTCTGTGATTTGGAATAAAATAACACAACTATTTTAAAAGGAGATTGGATCAACTATGGGTAACTTTATGGTAGAAGAGAAAAAGCCTTCATACGGCGCAAAGATAAAAGTAGTAGGCGTAGGCGGCGGCGGCGGAAATATGATAAATCATATTATTAGAGAAAAAGGCGATGAAATGGATATCGATCTAATAGTCGCCAATACCGATGTAAAGGCACTTGATAGCTCTTTGGCCTTTACTAAACTACAGCTTGGAGAAAAGATCACAAAAGGTCTTGGTGCTGGTATGAATCCAGACGTAGGAACTAAAGCCGCCCAGGAAAGTTACGAAGAGATCAAATCTACACTTGAGTACTCAGATATCGTATTTATAGCATCAGGCCTTGGAGGCGGTACCGGTACAGGCGCAGCTCCGGTAGTAGCACAGGCAGCTAAAGAGATCGGCGCTTTAACTATCTCAGTTGTTACTATGCCGTTTGATTTTGAGGGTAAAAAGCGCTACAATCTAGCCCTAAAAGGTCTTAACGAGCTAAAAAAAGAGTCCGACTCTATAGTTGTGATACCAAACCAAAGACTAAAATCCCTTATAGACAAAAAAGCTGGTATAAAAGAAAGTTTTAAAATAGTTGATAACGTTTTAGCTAGAGCCGTCAGCGGTATGTGTACCATAGTTCTTGATTCGGGAAATAGCGATATAAATTCTGATTTTGCCGACGTTAAAAAAGTCATGGAACACCGTGGTATGGCGCTACTTGGCATAGGCGAATCAGAAGGTGAAGGCGCAGCCCAGGAAGCAATAAAAAATGCAATACAATCTCCACTACTAAGCGACATTACCATAAACGGCGCAGTGGGCGTTCTGGTACACTTCAAATATCACCCAGACTCTCCTTTCAGTGATATAGAGGAAGCTATGTGCCTAGTACAAAATGCTGTAGATGATGATGCTGATATTATATTCGGTACCACAAGCGACGAAAGTTTTGAGAATAACAAAATTCAAGTTACTATAATAGCCACCGGCTTTAGAGACAAAGAGGAAGAAAGACCTACGCCCGTAGCCTCTACGCCCGACGCTGCATTTAAAAAGTCAAGAAATCCGATTTTAGATGAAAGAATCAGCAGATTAAAGGTTAGTGGCGGATACAATAGCGAAGAAGCAACTAATATGCTAGAAACGCCATCGTACATCAGAAACCAAATGGATTAATGAATAAGGATTGGTCTTCCAATCCTTTAAAATTTAAAGCACAATAATTAGGTGGTAAGTTAAATTTTATATTATTCTAAATTTGGCTAAAAATTAAGTTGCAAGTAATAAATTGATTTTTTAACAAATTATACTATATTTCGTTAGTCACAATATATTCAGGATATTCTTATTTTACAATAAAATTATTCCACTAAAAATAATTTCAAAAACATAGTTTTTAGATTTTATACTACCCCAAAAACACTATAATATAACGCCAAAAACAAACCCAAACGAGCGAGTGCGATCTATCACAGATGTCAAACGCGCCCGGCAGCCTCGCTTTGGTATCGTCGCAAGCGGATGAGCACGACGTATCACTATCTAACGTAAAATTAAATAAAGCATGCGATGCTGGAAGCGGCGCCGAATTTAACGCGGACGTGTTCAAGCCAGAAGCGAGCGAAAATTTTAAAGCGGCTGCGGCTGAACACGGCTCTAAATTTAACTCAAACGAATCCGACTCCGATAAATCACAAAAAGCGCCGAACGATGAAATTTGCTTTGGCGGCGAGAAATTTA
>CAUSAR010000004.1:0-53586 GCA_963529735.1 uncultured Campylobacter sp. | reverse complement strand
AGCTCGCTTATGCCTTTTGCATTTAGCGAGATGAGCGAGGTGCGCTTCATGAAATTTTCAACCCCCAGAGGCGAGTAAAATCTCGCGCTACCGCCAGTCGGGAGCGTATGGTTCGGCCCGGCTAGATAGTCGCCCATCGCTTCAGGCGTAAAATGCCCGATAAATATCGCGCCGGCGTGCCTGATCTGCCTAGCCAGCTCCATCGCGTCGTTTGTCGCGATCTCTAAATGCTCGGGCGCTAGCTCGTTAGCCAATCTCACGCACTCATCCAGGTCGCTAGCTACGATGATAGCGCCCTTTTTATCGATACTAACCTGCGCGATGGGCTGCCTAGCTAGAGTCTTGATCTCCTCGTTTATATGCCTTTGCACCGCCGCGCCGAAGGCTTGGTTGGGCGTGATGAGCACGGCACTGGCCATCTCGTCGTGCTCGGCCTGCGAGAGTAGATCCACGGCGATGTGGCGAGGGTCTGCGCTCTCGTCGGCGATGACGCAGATCTCGCTAGGGCCCGCGATCATATCGATATTTACTTCGCCGTAGACGAGTTTTTTAGCCGTCGCGACGTATATGTTGCCAGGACCCGTGATGACGTCGGTTTTTTTGATCGTTTGCGTGCCGTAGGCCATCGCCGCAACCGCCGACGCACCACCGACTTTATAGGCTTCCTTGATGCCGCAGACATGCATGGCGGCTAGAAGCAGCGCGTTTACCTTGCCTCCGACGGCAGGCGTGCAGACTGCGATCTCACCAACTCCCGCGACTAGAGCCGGGACGGCGTTCATGAGAAGCGAACTAGGATAGGCGGCCTTGCCTCCCGGGATATATAGTCCGGCGCGGTCTAGCGGGGTGTACTTCGCGCCCAGCAAAACGCCGTGCTCGTCGTGCTCCATCCAGGTTTTTGGTAGGCTTTTTTCGTGGTAGCTTTTGATGCGCTCAAAGGCTAAATTTAGCGCGTTTCGCAGGCAGCTATCTATACCGTCGTAGGCCTTTTGCATCTCGTCGGTGCCGATTTTTAGGCTATTTGCGTCGGGTTTCCAGCGGTCAAATTTCTCTATCTGCTCAAAGAGCGCCTCGTCGCCTCTAGCCCGCACATCCTCAAGTATCTGCGAAACGGCGGGCATAACCGCGCTCATATCGCCGTTTGAGCGGTTTATCAAAGCCGCAAAATAGTCCTTAAAATTTTCGTTACTAGTGAGTAAAAACTTCATCTCGTCTCCTTAAATTTTCTTTCGTATCTTAGTTTTTGACTTATATTTCCGAGCGCGCCGCCCTGGTGGATGTATAAAATCTCGTTTTTAAACGCGCCCAGGTTTGCCATCATCGTTAAAAAGCCGACCGGATCGTAAATGAGCTCAAACTCTATCCCCGTTTGCTCGCATACTTCGCGCCAAATTTGATAAAGCTCCGGCTTTAGATCGCCGAAATGATATTTTTTGGGCGGCTGCAAAATGCGCGCCTTCGAGCTTGGCGTTAGCGCCTCGATCTCGCTTTTTAGGTAGTCCGCGTCACCCACGCAAGGACAGGTATAGACGTCAAATTTGACGTGCTTAGCTAAAAATGCCGCCGACGTGCCGGTACCTGAGGGCAAAAATATATCCACGACTTTACCCTCCGCATCCGCCCAGCGCTCTATCTGCCTAGCCTGCGAGATAAAGCCCGTCTCCGCCTGTGGCTGCCAAACGCCCTCGTTTATAAAAAGCGAATCGCCGATGAAGCAATCCTGCGCGTCGGGTAAATTTGAGCTTGTTTGGTCTGCTGATTTTTTTAAATTTGAGTTTTTATGACTTACGAATTCGCCGAAATTTGCACCCGCAAGCTTTGCCGATTCGTCAAATTTACTCAAATTTTCTCTGCCTAGATTTTGTAAATTCGGCGCGATCTCGGATTGCAAATTCGGTATATTTTTCGCGCTTAAATTCGTATCCATAAAACCTAGTCTTTCATTAAATTTACTTAAATTTGATCCGTTTCTACCAGAATCGTCCATCAAATTTAAAGCATCATCGCCGTAAATCTCGCCCTCTTTTAGCCCAGCAAGCTCATAAGCTAAAGCCCTGGCTCGCGTCCGCCTATCTTTATCTATGTAGATTTTCATCCCGTTTTCGAGGGCGAATTTAAAATTTCCGATCGGATTTGCCGCCAAATTTGAGTTTAAATTTGAAACTACGTAGTGAAACTCGAGCCCTTTCATCTTCGCAAAAACGCTTAGGCTATACATCGCGTTTGACTGGCTTGAGCCGTAGCTAACGACGCGCTTTATGTCGCCTAGACCAGCATGCAAGAAATACTCTAGCTTTCTAGCCTTGTTGCCGTTAAATTCGCCGTCCATCAGATCGTCGCGAAGTACGTAAAACTTGAGTCCGTTAAATTTAGTCTTTTGAATACTTTTGATTTTGCCGCTCCAAGAGATCTTGCATCTCTTTCATCGACTCTTTGTCCGAGATCGAAAATTTGATCTCAATGCGCTTGGATGCGTCGGGGTCTTCTTTGCCGTTTTTCATCACCAGATCGCTAAAGCTACGTCCGCTAGCGATGAGATAGTGCTCTAGGCGCTTGTCTTTGTTCCACGAGTAGATAAAGTCTAGTACCGAATACGCCCGCTTTTGCGACAGATCAAGATTGTACATGTAGCTGCCAACAGAGTTCGTATGCCCCTCGATCACGATCCTATCGATGTGTTTTACGATCTCCTCACTGTTTAGTATCGCCTCGAAATAAGTCTGTAAAATTTCCTTTAGACGTGCTTTCGCCTCATCTCTTAGCTCGTATGAACCCGTGTCAAAAAGTATAGATTCAGGCAGCGACACGACACCCGAGCTTGGATCTATGCTGACCTTGTTTCCAAGCTTAGCGCGTAAATTTGAGATGACGTTTGAGCGAAGCGAGCTGATGTCTTTTATCTTGTCTTTTGTTTTATTAAAATCCTCTTCGAGCGCGGCATATCTTGAAACTTCATTGCCGTATTTTGCATTTAGCTCATTTAGCGCCTCATCTTTTTGCGCTAAAATTTGCCCTAGCTGGAGCACTCTATCCTGTAAATCCGCGATAGTTTTGTTTGCGTCGTTTAGATTTATCTCGTAGGTTTGGGTTAGATTCGTGAGTTCGTTTTTCTCTTTTTTGACGCCTTCAAGCATCTCGTTTACGAGCTTGTTTATATCGGCAAGCTCTTTATTTTCGCTCTTTGCGCGGTCCAAATTTGAAAAAATTTCTTTTATGACATTTTCTTTACGAACGAGCTCGCTTTGTGATGAGGCGATTTGCTTTTCACGCTCGCTTAAGTCTTTTTGTAGTTTTGCCAGATCGCTTTGACTAAGGACGTATTTTACGACGACGGCGCCGATGATGAGCATAAAAACAAACATCAGCCCAGCCATCAGGTCCGCATACGATATCCAAAAGGTCTGGTCTCCGCTTTTGTTCTCGTTACGCGTTTTCATCTAGCATACTCGCCTTTTCGATGGTTTGCAAGACCTCGTTTGCTTCTCTATCAAGCTCACTGATGTCTTGCTTTAGCCCTTCAATGAGCGCGCTATTATCATCATAAGCTTCGATTGCTTCGTCGTCAAAGGCCTTTTTAAATGCCTGTACGCCGTCAATCAAACTCTCTTTAAAGCCATCCATTGCAAGTTTTTGTTTTTCTAAGATTTCACTACTAAATTTAGAAAGAGACTCACTGAAATTTTTAACATTATACTCTAGTTCGCCCACGCTCTTTTCAAGTCTTGCGATACGCTCGCCACCCACATCATAGAGACGGTTGTACTGCTCGGCAAATTTTAGTTGCATATCTTTTATGTTACCGTTAAATTTATTGATAACGTTTAAGATTTCGGCATGGACTTTGATAAGATCTTTTTGATCTTTCGAGGATTTTAGCAGCGTATTCATCGTTTGTTTGATGTGTTCGCCGCTTAGCTTGACAGCTTCTTCCTCGTTTTTCAAGATATTTGTAAAAGTTTTAAATTTAGCCTCGATAGTCTTATCCAGCTCCTCAAAGAACTCGGCGTTACTAACATGCTCAAAGATCACTCCGATCTTTTCAAAGTGTCTTAAATTCTCTTGCAAATATCTTCTATCAAGCTCCTCTTTCGTCCAGAAAAAGCCGCTCGTAGCGTTTTTTTGTCTTCGCACCAGCGTTTCAAATTTGCTCGTTCCGTATTTTTCAAAAAATATCCACCAAAGCGCTAGAAAAATACCGTAAATAGATACGTAAAACGCAGTCGCTACGCCGCTAAGAAGGGTTGAAATTTCGGTTTCGAGCTCGGTAGTATTTGAAGAGTTAAACTCCGGCATAGAAACCGCAATACTGATAAATGTTCCTAAAATACCCAGCATCGGAAAGATGCCTGCACCCACAGAAGCGAAATTTTCGTTACGTAAATTTCTAGTATAGTAGGCGACAAATTCATCAAATCCGGCATTTGACTTCGTATCTTTACCAATCACTAAAAGATGTTTGATGATGTATTCTTTTAAATTTCGCTTGAAATCAGCTCCGCTTTGCTCAAAATAACAACAAGCAAGCTCAGCACTATTTTTAGCAAAGATTAGCGAAATCACCCAAATAATACCCATCATAACTACCGTATGTAGGCCGATTTGAAAATCTATATACCCAAAATATCCAAGAAGCGCCGCCAGATATATCGCCGTCGGCAAAAATATAATTTTCGCATACACGAAAAACGACTGCCTACCCTTTACCTCAGGCAGCGTCAAATCGGTAAAACTATCGTTCTTTGCTTCTTTTTTGGGTTCCATCGTAAGCCTTAATTTCTATTTAAGCAGTTTAAATTCTCAAACGCCGTTAGTAGGCGCTTTACCATCGACTCCTCGCCGGCACGCAAAAATTTACGCGGATCGTAATATTTTTTATTTGGCTTATCTTCGCCTTCGGGGTTGCCGATCTGACCTTGCAAATAGGCGCGATTTTTCGCCTCGTAGCCGCGCACGCCGTCCCAAAACGCCCACTGCGTATCCGTATCGATATTCATCTTTACCACGCCGTAGCTAACGGCATCTTTGATATCTTGCAGTTCGCTACCGCTACCGCCGTGAAATACGAAATTTACGGGTTTATCGGTTGAAGTCTGAAATTTATCCGCGACGTATGCTTGCGAGTTTTTCAAAATTTCCGGTCGTAATACGACGTTGCCTGGCTTATACACGCCGTGAACATTGCCGAAACTTGCCGCTATGCTAAATCTATCGCTGATTTTACTTAGCCTCTCATATGCCTGCGCGACGTCTTCTGGCTGAGTATAAAGAAGCGCGTTATCTACGCTAGTGTTATCCACGCCGTCCTCTTCGCCGCCCGTTACGCCAAGCTCAATCTCTAGGCTAATGCCAAGCTCGCTAAGCTCCGCTAAATACTTCTCGCAGGTGCTTAAATTTTCATTGAGGCTTTCCTCGCTAAGATCAAGCATATGCGAGCTAAAAAGCGGCACGCCGTGAACTTTTTTGTATTCGCGGCTAAATTTAACCAGCTCGTCTATCCACGGCAGTAGCTTTCTAGCCGCGTGATCGGTGTGAAGGATTACCGGCACGCCGTAAGCCTTAGCTAGCAGATGCACGTGCTGCGCGCCGGCTACCGCGCCTAGGACGTCTGCATCCTTACACGCTTTACCGGCGTAAAAACCCGCTCCGCCGTTACTAAACTGGATGATAACGGGTGAGTTAGCCGTTTTTGCCGCTTCTAAAACGGCGTTTACCGAGTCGCTTCCGACCACGTTTACCGCAGGCAAGGCAAAGCCCTGCTCTTTTGCGTATTTATACAGCCTAGTTACGTCATCGCCGCTTAAAACGCCGGCTTTTACTACGTCTAAAACACCCATTTTACCGACCTTATTTATATTCTACTTTAGCTTTAGCGCGAAGCTCGTCGCCTCTTTTTTTGATATCGTTTCTAAATTTCTCCATCTTTATGCTGCCTTCGATCTGAGGTTTTACCTCGTTTAGACCTATGGTACCAGCAGCCTTGCTATCCTCTTTTAGGATTACGTGGTAGCCGAAATTTGATTTAACCGGTTTTTGAGTTACTTCGCCTTTTTTAAGCGCAAATGCAGCATCTGCGAAAGGTTTTACCATCTGAGATTGACCGAACCAGCCTAGCTCGCCGCCGTTTACGGCTGAACCTTGGTCTGTAGATTTAGATTTAGCTAGCTCTTCGAATTTTTTAACCAGCGCATCGTCTTTTAGCCCTTTTAGCGCGGCTATTATGTCGTTTGCTTCTTTTTCGGTAGCTACTAGGATATGTTTAGCTCTTACTTGCGCAGGTACGGCAAATTCGGCTTTGTTTTTATTATAAAAGTCGCTGATTTCGCTATCGCTTACTTTTATATTGTCGAAAATTCTCTTCATCCAAAGATCAAGCGCAAGATTGTTTTTTAGCTCTTCAAGAGCGGCTTTGTATTCGTCGGTCTTATCCAGTCCGCTCTTTTTAGCCTCGTCTAGAAGCAGTTTTCTGTTGATTGTTTCGTCGATAACCTTTCTTTGCGTGTCTTTAGGTAGTTGCTCTAGTGTTACGCCAGGCATAGCAGCAAGCGTGAAAGCCACGTCTTTATCGGTTATAGTAGTTCCGTTTACGGTGGCGTACTCCGCCGCACTTAGGCTTAGAGCCGCAGCCAAACTAAGAGATGCGAATAAAATTTTATTCATCTTTGTTCCTTAAATTTAGATTTTTGCGAGGGTGATTATAGCAAGAAAGTCATTAAATACAAGTTATAATTCATCGAAAATTTAAATAAAAACGGCTAAAATCGGCGCCATGAGAACAAAAAAAGATATAAACGCTATCAAAAAATTATTTTTAGAAAATTTCAAAGATGCGGGCAGCGAGCTTAAATTTCGTGACCTCTACGAGCTGCTCGTTTGCGTGATGTTAAGTGCGCAGTGCACCGATAAACGCGTAAATTTGATCACGCCCTCGCTTTTTGAGGCCTACCCCGACGCAGCAAGCCTAGCTCAGGCAAATCTAGCTAGCGTAAAAGCACTAATAAATTCCTGTAGCTTTTTTAATAACAAAGCAGAAAATTTGATCAAAATGGCAAAGAGCGTGATGAGCGAATTTGACGGCGAGATACCAACGACCGAAAAGGAGCTGATGAGCCTAGCCGGCGTAGGTCAAAAGACCGCTCACGTCGTGCTGATCGAGCATTTCGGATCAAATTTGATGGCCGTGGATACGCACGTCTTTCGCGTGGCGCATAGGCTGGGTCTTAGTAGAGGCAAGACGCCCGAAGCCGTCGAGCTTGATCTAACCAAAGCCTTTAAAACGCAGCTAAACACGCTTCATCAAGCGATGGTGCTTTTTGGCCGCTACACCTGTAAAGCGATCAAGCCAAACTGCAAAGAGTGCTTTTTAAACGAGCTGTGCAGCAGCAAGGATAAGAATTTTCCGTAAAATTTGACTTGCGAACTTCGAGCTAAATTTTACATGTTAAATTTGATGCTTTGAAATTACGAGCATTGGCGAAGCAAAAGAGCTTTTTAACACCGCCTATCACATAAGACGTTAAGGTAACAACATATCTTTGGCACAAAGGCAAGCGTCACACACTTAAAATTTTAATAGAGTCAAATTTGCGTTTTCAGGGTACGGGTCTGGGCGAGTAAAATTTGAAGCCGAAATTTGCAAATTTAGCCAAATTTGACTTCAAATTTGAAGTAAAAAGTCAAGGCGAAGTATTTTATAGAAACATTTTGCTTCGCAAAAACGCTACGCTTGTTTTGAGATGATTTTTGGGGTTTTGAAGTTAAAATTTGACGAAGATAAGGCATATAGCCTATCGAGTCAAATTTTAACGAAATCCGCAAAAAGCGCTCAAAAGACAAGCCGCTAAATTTATTGCAACTTAGCGATTATATTTCTTACGACTTCCGCCATCATCTCCACCGACGCTATCTCGCAGTGCTCGTTCACGGAGTGTGGCGAGTGGATATTCGGGCCTATGGAGCAGGCTTGCAGCTCAGGCTGTTTTGCGACCAGTACGCCGCACTCAAGGCCCGCGTGCACGGCGGCAAATTTAGCCTGCGGCTTTTGTTTTTGCAACTCCTCAAGCACTAGATGCGCGAAGTCGCTGATGCACGGCGCCCAGTTCGCCGAGCGGTCGGCCACTCTAACATCAAAGCCCAACGCGCTAGCCAGAGTGCTAGTCTCAAAGCCCAGATTTTCGAGCCCCTCTCGCTTCATCGCGCGAGCGAAAAAGTCAAATTCAATCACTTCGCCCTTTTGCTTGACGGTCGAGAGATTTATGCTTTCGTTTACCATGCCAAGCTGCGTGTCGTAGCTGCGCACGCCCTGGGCGAAGGAGTTAATTAGCGCCAAAATTTTACCGCTGTTTACCAGCACGTCCGCTTCGCCCTCGCCCAGGCTCTTTACCCACGCTAGGCCGCGCTGCGCCGGCTCATGCGCACAGAGTGCCTTGCACACGGCGTTTGCGGGGATCGAGTTGCTCCTCTCGCCAAAATCCAGGCTGATTAGCTCGCAGCCCTCTTCGGCGAGAAATTTCGCTAGCAGCTTCGTCGCGTTTGGGATATTTTTATGTATCTCGTTGCCAGAGTGTCCGCCGCTAAGCCCGGTGACTCCGATCTCGTAAATTTTACCGCTCTTTTTGACGCTCGCGGCGCCGATTTTTGCGCTCACGTTTATGCCGCCGGCACATCCCAGCGTCACGCGGTCGTCCTCCTCACTGTCTAAATTTAGCAAATTCGGCGATAAAATTTTACCCTTAAAGGCGTTTGTGCCCACGAGCCCGACCTCTTCGTCGTTAGTAAATAGGCACTCTAAATTCGCAAACTCCCGCATCGCGCCCATCATCATCGCCACGCCGATACCGTCGTCAGCGCCCAGAGTAGAGTTTTTCGCCCTTAGGATGCCGTCCTCTTCGATGAGCTCTAAATTTGGCGCTGCGCCCACGCAAACCATGTCGTAGTGGCTTTGCAGGCAGATTTTAGGCTTGCCCTTTACGGCGTGGATGTTGCCCGCCTCATCGACGTTTACGCTAAAGCCCTGAGAGAGCGCAAAATCCGCCAAAAACTCCCTCATCTGCTGCGTTTCGTAGCTGCAGTGCGGTATCTCGCACAGCTTTTTAAAATCGTTCATAACCTCGTTTTTTTGCATGTTTGCTCCTTAAATTTACTTAACTATCTCGCCCATGTAGCCCGTCGTCGCCACCGCATCTAGCAGCTGTTTCTCGCTCACGCCGTCTTTCGTCTCGACGCGGGCGGTTTTATCGTGCAGGCTAGCCTTGGCACTGATGACGCCATCCACCTTCAGCAGAGCTTTTCGCACCATCGCCGTACACAGCGGACAGTGCATCCCCTCGACTTTGATGATGAAATTTTGATTTGCAAACGCCATGCTTGCAAGCAGTAAAATAGATAGAATTTTATTCATAAATTTTTCCTAAAACTTCGGGGTATGATAGCAGAATAATCACAAAAATAGCTAAAAAAACGTAGATGAAGATCCATTTTTTGCGGCGATTTGCGATATCGCAGGATTTTGGCTTTTTGAAAAAATAAAACGCGCTCGCCGCAAAGCAGATCGCGGCAAGTGCGGTAAAATAAGGTCTCAGCTCGGTTAAGCTCTCTATGGCTTCAGAGCTTAGCAGGCTAAATGAAGCGCCGAAAATCAAAAATAAAAGCGCGGGCAGGCAGCAAAGAGTCGCCGCCAGCGCGCTTATTACCGACGCCAAAGCTAGCCAAAAGCCCTTCATTTGACCTCTTGAGACTTGTAGTCGTAGCTAAAATCTTTCGGAGAATAATAATTTAGCACGTTGTCGTCCACTTCGCCGTAAGGATAGCCGAAGTTATTTAGCGGGAATTCCGCAGGCTTTGGCGATAGCACGAAGTCGCGCGCGTCGTTAAAGCCGATCCAGCACATCTCCCAGTTGCCAAATAAAAACTCGCGCACTTTAGCAAGCTTGCTATCGTCGTTGCTTAGCTTCTCGCCTAGGCGTACCTTTGCCACATCCGCAGGATCGACCGGTATCCAGCCGTGGCCTTTTAGATAAAATTCCGCCCTGCAGTGCTGACCGCCAGAGATCGCTGCGAGGCCCTTTTCATCGGCCTTTCCCATCTCGTTTGAAAATCTACTCTGCCCTACCCTGATGCCGAAAATCTCGCGCGCAGGGATGCCGACGGCTCGGCAGAGTCCCACGAACACCGAGTTTATGTCGGTGCATTTGCCCACCAGCTTGCCGCTCTCAAGTATCGCTTTTACGTCGCCCGTGCCGCAGCCTAGGATACTGTTGTCGCGCTGCATGGTGTTTGCCACCCACGTGTAGATCGCTTTCGCGCGCTCTAGATCGCTTTTTATGCCTTTAGTTATTTCCTCGGCTTTTTGCTTTACGATGCCGTCGTTTGGGATGTGCTGGGTCGGTTTTAGATAAAATTCCGTCTCAGGGCTTAGCTTTTCATTCGGGTTAAATTTGACCTTACTAAAGTCGGTGTTTCGCTCGAAGGTCTCTACTCTAAATTTAACGCTAAGCGTAGGCTTTGCCACCTCGGCGTAGTCCACGTAAAGCGTCGGAATCGCGTCGTAGTTTACCGACGGATTGGCGAAATTGCCGTCAAATTTTATATCGCTCACGCTTTGATACTCTCTGATAAACGGCAGCGGTATCCACAGCCTGGTTTTCTTGCCCGCCTCTAAGATTTCGTGATTTAAAGTTAGGTCAAAAACCCTCTTGTTGCCCATAGCTTTTTCCGCGCCCAAAACGGTGCTCGGAGTAGCCATAACGGCGCCTAAAATCGCAGTGTTTCTTAAAAAATCGCGTCTTTGCATGAAATGCCTTGTATAAATAATAGTTGCCCCGCAACTCTTGGGCGGTATTTTACTAACGAAAGGCTAAATTTGGCTTTAAATAGAGGTGTTTTCGCGTACCGTTTGGGCGCGGTCAAATTTGGATAATTTTTTAAATTTTATCGGCCGAGACTTGCGTCGCAAAAACGCTAAATTTGGTTTGGTTAAATTTAGTGTTATGAGGATATTTTGGTTGCGCCATATTTGCAATTACAAGCAAAACTAAAGAGCTACTTTTCTCTTTTCTTCGGGAGAGGAAGGGGCTTTACTTCGCCTGCGGCTCGTAACTGCGAGCAGAACTACTTACAGTCTGCTTGCAGCTACGAGCAAAGCATCGCGAATTGGAATTAGTTTTACATTTTCAAGGTGCGGGTCTCGGCGAGTAAAATTTGACTTTAAATTTGAACGTAAAAAGTTAAGGCGAAGTATTTTGAGATGGATTTGAATGTTGTGCAGAAATTTTAAGTCAAGGCTAGACAAGTAGTCTGCCGCAGACTTAAAATTTCAAACTCATTCAAAGACGCTCAAAAAACAAGCCTTAATCAATAAATCTTTTTGTTAAATTTGCGTACGCATCTATCCTTCGGTCTCTCAAAAACGGCCAAATCCTGCGCACTTCTTCGCTTCTAGTCATATCGATCTCGACGATACGGCACTGCTCGCTCTGGCTATCGGCGCGGAAAAGCTCCTCGCCCTGCGCGCCGAAAACAAAGCTGTTGCCCCAAAATTTTATCCCGTCCATCACGCCGCTCTCGTCCTTTTCAAAGCCCACGCGGTTTACGGCGATCACGGGCAAGCCGTTTGCGACCGCATGTCCGCGCTGCACGGCGACCCAGGCCTCTAGTTGGCGCGATTTCTCGGCCTCCTCGTCGCCCTCAAACCAGCCGATCGCGGTCGGATAGACGAGTAGCTTCGCGCCGCGCAGAGCCATGAGGCGCGCAGCCTCGGGATACCACTGATCCCAACACACCAAAAGACCGAGCCTGCCTACGCTCGTATCTATGGGCTCAAAGCCGATATCCCCCGGAGTGAAGTAAAATTTCTCGTAAAAGCCCGGGTCGTCCGGGATGTGCATTTTGCGGTATTTGCCCGCGACGCTGCCGTCTTTTTCGAAGACGAACGCGGTGTTGTGATACAGCCCGTCCGCGCGCTTTTCAAAGAGCGAAGTAACGAGCACGACGCCGTTTTGTCGCGCCACCTCGCTCCAAAATTTGACGTCGTTTTCCCAGCCCTCGGCAAGATCAAAAAACCTCGTCTCCTCGCTCTGGCAAAAATACTGCGTCTGGTGCAGCTCCTGAAGCACGACAAGCTCTGCTCCGCCGCCGCTAGCTTCGCGCACGAGCTCGAGCGTCCTTTGCACGGTTGCGTCTTTGGTGCCGTGAAATTTTTGTTGGATTAGCGCTACTTTCATATTTTTCCTTACGATTTAAAATTTCAAAATTATATCAAAGCGGGGATAAATTAGGGCTTGAACGGCCGGCCGGCAATCTAAATTTTACCGCTCCGGCCGGCTCATAAAATTTGCTTTAGCCTCTCAAGTAAGCCCGCGCAAGAGCTAGAGACGTCCTCGTAGCACCGCTCAAAATCGCGGGTGTAATATGGGTCGGCGATTGTTTTGCCGCTTGAGGCCTCGCTAAATTCGAGCAGGAATTTTACTTTTTCGTCAAATTTAGCCTCAGCACCGAATTTGCGCTTTAGAGTCTGCAAATTTTCATCGTCCATTATCAAGATAAGGTCGCTGCTATCAAAATCTTTTTGCGTTATCAAGGTCGCTTTATGAGCCGTCACGGGCACGCCGTTTTGCTTCAAAACCCGCACCGTCTCGTAGTACGGCGGCTCGCCTATCTCGTCCTCGTGCGTGGCGCGCGAGTCAATGCTAAAGCGCCCTGCCAAACCCGCCTTTTCACTCAAATTTTGCATAACCGACTGCGCCATAGTCGAGCGGCAGATATTTCCGTGGCAAACGAATAAAATTTTCATATTTTTCCTTTGATTTAGCATTCGCACGAGCCGTTTTGATCGTCGCACGGATCAAGGTGCGTCGTGATCTGCCATTCAAACTCGCCGTATTTAGCCCTGATAGCGGCTTCTATCTCGTCTGAAATTTTGTGCGCGTCGTAAAGCGAAATTTCGCGATTAAAGACTAGATGAACAGCGACGTAGCAGATGTTTGCGCTCTTTCTGGTAGCTAGGCCGTGATAGCTTGCTATCTGAGGGCGCGAGCGGATTATCTCTTCGATTTGCGCCGTCATCTCGGGATCTAGCGCGCGGTCAAGTAGCACGCCTACGCTTTCTTTCATCAAATTTATCGCGCTAACGGCGATGTAGCCGCTAATCACTATACCAAAAACGGCGTCTATCGCGGCAAATCCCGTAAATTCGACCAAGATAATCGAGGCGATAACGGCTAGGTTGCTAAAAAGGTCGCTTTTATAGTGCAGAGCGTCGGCTCTAACGATCAAATTTCTCGTGCGGCGAGCTACGCTGGAGAGGTAGGCGACCAGCAGCCCCGTAACCGCGACCGATAGCGCCATCGCATAAAGCGAAAAAGCCGTATCTACGGGCGCTTGCTCCGTTTGCAGCTTACGCACGCTCTCGTAAAATATAAACGCGCCGGCACCCACGATCAAAACGCCCTCAAACATCGCCGCAAGCGCTTCTAGCTTGGCGTAGCCGAAGTTAAATTTAGCATCAGGCGCGGCCTGGGATTTACGGATGGCGAAGAAATTTAGCGCGGAAACTAGTAGGTCAAGCATCGAATCGATCGCCGAACTAAGCACTGCCACAGAACCGCCGATCAAACCCGCGGCAAATTTAACCAAAGCTAATGCAAACGCCGTCGCGCCCGCGACCATAACGGCTCTGCGGCCTAAAATTTCATTTTGCCTTTTTATGCCGGTATTATTTAATTGCATTTAGATTTCGCTTTCGCTTCTTGCGCCTGCAAATCTATTCTCCGCTTCACTTCGTTCGCTAGAAAAATGCTTCGCTTCGCTCGCACCGCTATACTTGTTTTGACTCGAGCAGTGCAGCGAGCCGTTTTGACGCACAAAAACAAGCGAATCCACGCCGATTATCTTATGGCTAGGCAGCTCCTGCGCGAGTCGATCAAGCGCGATTTTATCGTTGTCATCATTGTACGTCGGAACGATAACGGCGCCGTTTATAAAGATAAAATTCGCATACGTGCAGCCAAGCCTCTTGCCGCCGTAAAATTTAGCCTTGGGAAGCGGCAGCGGCACGAGCTTAAAGCCCGTATTTTCAAGCTCTTTTTTCATCGCATTTAGCTCGCTAAAATGCTCGTCGTTTGGATCGTCGCAGGATGCGTAGGCGATGGTATCAGGGGCGATAAAACGCGCCAGAGTATCGACGTGGCTGTCGGTGTCGTCGCCCTTTATAAAGCCGTTTTTAAGCCATATCACGCGCCGAAGGCCAAAAAGCTCTTTAAGTCGCGCTTCGATCTGATCTTTGCTTAGATGGGCGTTGCGGTTGTCGTTTAGTAGGCACTTTTCGGTCGTTAGTAGCGTGCCGCGCCCGTTAAAATCGATACTGCCGCCCTCAAGCACGAGATCGATACTTCGCAAATCGCTTTTAAAACGTTTGGCAAGCTCTAAATTTACGGCATTATCTTTCGAACTTTCAAATTTGCCGCCCCAAGCGTTAAATTTGAAATCATAACTAAGGATTTTAGCGCCGTCCTCTACGTCTATCATGCCGTAGTCGCGTATCCACGTATCATCGGTGTCGATTTTTACGAACTCCACGTTATCAAATTTAGCAAATCGCTCCGCAAAAATCCTCTCATCGGGGCAGATCAAAACGACCTTTTGAAACGGTACGATAGCGGCGACCAGCCTCTCGTAGGCGTCTAAAATTTCATCCAGATACGGCTTCCAGTCGGTGTTTTCGTGCGGCAGCGATAAAAATATCAACTCTTGTTTTTCCCACTCTGCAAACGCTCTCAAATTCGTCCTTTATTTAAATAATTTCTATCAAAATTTAGGGGTTATGATACCTTTTGCTAGCTTAAATTTTAAAATAAATCATACAAAATTAGTTTTAAATTTAGTTTGCTTTCGCTACAATCTCGCGAAATTATCAAAAAGAAGCTAAAAAATTTATGGATTTTGAGTTTATAAAAGAATTTACGCCGATGTTCGTAAAGGCGGGCATTTTTACCGTCAAGCTCTCCCTTTACGGCATCTTGCTATCGCTTGTTATCGGCATATTTTGCACGCTGGTTAAATTTTACAAGGTCAAGATCCTGATGCCTATCGTAAACGGCTACATCGAGGTTTCTAGAAACACGCCGCTGCTTATACAGCTTTTTTTCCTCTACTATGGACTTAGCAAATTTGGGCTAAATTTGAGCGCTTTTACCTGCGCGGTCGCGGGACTTGCGTTTCTAGGCGGCAGCTACATGGCGGAGAGTTTTCGCCTTGGTTTTGAGGCAGTGAAAAAGACGCAGATCGAGGCTGCGCTTAGCATCGCGCTCACGCAAGGGCAAATTTTACGCTACGTTATCTTGCCTCAGGCTTTTAGCGTTTCGATCCCCGCGGTCGCGGCTAACGTCATCTTTCTCATCAAAGAAACCTCAGTCATCAGCATCATCGCCCTGCCCGACCTAGTCTACGCGACCAAGGACATCATCGGGCTTTACTACATGACCGACGAGGCGCTTTTTATGCTCGTCGTTAGCTATTTGATTATCATTTTGCCGATATCTTTGGTGTTATTTTGGCTTGAAAAAAGGATGAGAGTTGGACGGAGTTAGCATTTTATTCGACCCGCTGGTCTTAAAGCGGCTGATTTTCGAGGGGCTGTGGATGAGCGTGCAGATTTCGGCCATCTCGATCGCGGTCTCCCTTGTTTTGGGCACGTTTTTGGGCGTGGCTATGAGCTCGAAAAACAAATTTATCTTTTTCGTGCTAAAAATTTGCCTAGAAATCGTACGCATAATGCCTCAAATCGTCTGGCTATTTTTGTTTTACTACGGCGCGAGTAAGGCATTTGGGCTTGATATCTCCAAATTTAACGCCTCGCTCATCGTATTTAGCTTGTGGGGCGTGTTTGAGATGATGGATATCGTGCGCGGCGCGATCGTCTCGATACCGCGGCATCAGTTTGAGAGCGCGGCGGCTCTGGCGCTTAGCAAGACTCAAATTTATCTTTACGTCGTGATCCCGCTAGCCACGCGCCGTCTAGTGCCTGCCGGCGTAAATTTACTAAGCCGTATCATCAAAACCACCCCGATCGTCGCTCTCATCGGCGTACCCGACCTGCTAAAAGTCGGACAGCAAACGATCGAGGCGGCGAGCCTAACCGCTAACCCAACCGTGCCGTTTTGGATATACGGCTTTATATTTTTATTATATTTTCTCGTCTGCTATCCTATCTCAAAAATATCCAAGATACTTGAAAACAGATGGGCATAAGGAACCAAATGAGCGAAATTTTAAAACTCTCGAATTTAAGCAAATCTTACGGCGACTTGCAGGTGTTAAAAGGCATCGACCTTAGCGTCAAAAACGGCGAAGTAGTCGTGATCCTGGGGCCGTCAGGATGCGGCAAAAGCACGACTCTGCGCTGCATAAACGGCCTTGAGCCCTTTGACGGCGGACAGATAGAAATAGCCGGCGAAAAGATTGACAAAGACTACAAAGACTGGATCAAAATCCGCCAAAAAGTGGGCATGGTTTTTCAAAACTACGAGCTGTTTGACCATATGAACGTCATCGAAAACATCGTGCTAGGCCCGGTAAAAGCGCAAAAAAGAAGCCGTGAAGAGGTCGAAAAAGAAGCCGAAGCATGGCTGGAAAAAGTCGGTCTAAAACACAAAAAATACGCCTATCCAAAGGAGCTTAGCGGTGGGCAAAAGCAGCGTATCGCCATCGTGCGCGCGCTTTGCATGAGGCCAGAGATCATGCTCTTTGACGAGATAACAGCCTCGCTGGATCCAGAGATCGTGCGCGAGGTGCTAGACGTCGTCATAAACCTCGCAAAAGAGGGCATGACGATGCTAATCGTAACGCATGAGATGGGCTTTGCGCGCTCGGTAGCAAATCGCATCGTTTTCATGGATGAGGGCAAGATCGTCGAGGAGAGCGAGCCCGAGGCATTTTTCACGCATCCAAAAAGCGAACGCGCGAAGAAATTTTTAAATTTGTTTTCGTTTTAGGGGTTTTAAATTTGAGATCTTTTCATCAAATTTAGCTTTTAAACCTTGCGCCTTTACCATTTAAGCAACTCAAATTTACTCAAAATAACCGGCCCAAATTTGATCTGCTAGCCGTTTCTTAAATTTAAAATTAAATTTGTAAATTTATATTGAGTAAATTTTACACTCCATTTTAAATCTAGCGTTACGTTTTTAAACAAAATTTGATTTTTCTCTACACCAGCCATCCAAAAAAATACAAATTTAGTCGCATTTTAGTCAAGCTTTTGTATATTTTGCGCACTTTATTTTAAAGGAGAAAGAATGAGAAAACTTCTGTTTTCATTTTTGGCAACATTCGCCGCCGTCTTTCTAACGGGTCAGGCTAATTTGCAGGCTGCCGAAGCTGACGCTTTGGCTAAAATCAAAGAGCGCGGATACGTGCGCGTGGGCGTCTTTAGCGACAAACCGCCGTTTGGCTACGTCGATAAAGAGGGCAAACACCAAGGCTATGACATATACTTCGCCAAACGCATCGCAAAGGATCTGCTGGGCGACGAGAGCAAGGTTAAATTTGAGCTCGTAGAAGCAGCAGGCCGCGTAGAAGTGCTAGTAGCCGACAAAGTCGACATCACTTTGGCAAATTTCACCAAAACCCCTGAGCGCGCTAGAGTCGTTGATTTTGCGCTTCCGTATATGAAAGTGTCGCTAGGCGTAGTTAGCCCGGACGGTGCGGTCATAAAAAGCGTGGATGAGCTAAAAGGCAAAAAACTAATCGTCAATAAAGGCACGACTGCGGACGCGTATTTCACGAAAAATCACCCTGATATCGAGCTTATAAAATACGACCAAAATACCGAAACCTTCGCCGCTTTGGTAGATAAAAGAGGCGTAGCACTAGCGCACGATAACGCGCTGCTTTTTGCATGGGCTAAGGAAAATCCTGGCTTTACCGTCGGTATCGAGGCCCTAGGCGAGGTAGATGTCATCGCACCTGCGGTCAAAAAGGGCAACAAAGCGCTGCTTGAGTGGCTAAATAACGAGATTATTGAGCTTGGCAAAGAAAATTTCTTCCACAAAGACTATGACGCTACGCTAAAACCGATCTACGGCGATAGCGTAAATCCGGAATCTCTCGTCGTTGAAGGCGGGAAACTGTAAAACCCAAAGTCGGAAGAAATTCCGACTTTTTCATTCTATACATTTTAAAATTTAAAGCATTAGGTAAATTTACCACCAGCACAGCCCACCGTTGCGATATTTTAAATACGACTAAAATTTTACACTTGCTTCTTATTAAAGCAAATTTGATCCGAAAAATCCAATAATAAGTAAACCGTCAAATTTAAGCTCACATATCAAAGTTTGTAAACTTTAATCGCTATAGAGTTCAAGGATATTTTTTAATTATTAGAAAGGATAATTTTGTGGATTTTTTGTAAAAATTACAAAGAAAGTTTAAAATAAAACCTGCGGAAAGCCGAAGCCTTCCGCAGATAAAGGTGTATTACATCATTCCGCCCATGCCACCCATACCACTCATATCAGGCATCGCAGGCATTGGCTTGTCCTCTTTTAGCTCGCTTATAGTAGCTTCAGTAGTTAGGAGCAGGCTCGCCACGCTGACCGCGTTTTGTAGAGCCACGCGCTCGACCTTGACCGGGTCGATGATACCGGCTTTAAACATATCTACGTACTCGCCAGTAGCTGCGTTAAAGCCGTAGTTATCGTCTTTGCTCACGCTTACGGAGTTTGCTACTACGCCCGCGTCAAAGCCCGCGTTTTCAGCGATCTGGCGTAGCGGAGCGGTTAGCGCGCGTCTTACGATATCAGCGCCTATAGCTTCGTCGCCGCTTAGTTTTAGATCTACTTTTGCGCTAGCTTTGATAAACGCAGCGCCACCGCCGATTACTATACCCTCTTCTACAGCCGCTTTAGTCGCGCTTAGAGCGTCGTCCACGCGGTCTTTTTTCTCTTTCATCTCAGTCTCGGTAGCAGCGCCAACCTTGATGACCGCTACGCCGCCGCTTAGCTTAGCTAGGCGCTCTTGTAGTTTTTCTTTGTCGTAGTCGCTTGTGGTTTCTGCGATTTGAGCTTTTATTTGGATGATTCTAGCGTCGATTGCCGATTTCTCGCCTGCGCCGTTTACGATAGTCGTATTGTCTTTGTCGATGATGACGCTTGAAGCTTGTCCTAGATCGCTTAGAGTCGCACTCTCTAGCGTTCTGCCTAGCTCTTCACTCACTACTTCGCCGCCGGTTAGTATCGCGATATCCTCAAGCATTGCTTTTCTGCGATCGCCAAAGCCCGGAGCCTTAACCGCAGAGATGTTTAGCACGCCGCGAAGCTTGTTTACCACTAGCGTCGCAAGTGCCTCACCCTCGATATCTTCAGCGATGATTAGTAGCGGTTTGCCTGTTTTTTGTATCTGCTCGAGCACAGGTAGCAAGTCTTTTAAATTTGTAATCTTCTTATCAAATAGCAATATAAACGGATTGCTCAGCTCAACCTGCATCTTTTCGGCGTTCGTGATGAAGTATGGGCTTAGATATCCGCGGTCAAACTGCATACCCTCGACCACGTTTAGCTCGTCATGGATAGATTTTGCTTCTTCGACGGTGATGACGCCGTCTTTGCCGACTTTTTCCATCGCGTCTGCGATCAGTCCGCCGATAGCAGAGTCTGAGTTTGCAGAGATGGTCGCTACTTGCGCGATCTCTTTTTTATCGGTTACCTTGCGAGATAAGCTTTTTAGCTCGGCGATTATAGCTGCGGCTTGCTTATCCATACCGCGTTTTACTTCGACCGGATTTGCGCCTGCTGTGATATTTCTTAAGCCCTCTTTAAAGATAGAGTGCGCTAAAACCGTAGCAGTAGTCGTACCGTCGCCCGCCTCGTCGTTCGTCTTGCTAGCGACCTCTTTTACTAGGCCTGCGCCCATGTTTTCTAGAGCGTCTTTTAGTTCAACCTCTTTAGCTACGCTCACGCCGTCTTTGGTGATTGCTGGAGCGCCGAAGCTCTTTTGCACTAGCACGTTTCTGCCGCGAGGTCCCATCGTTACTTTTACCGCGTCGTTTAGTTTTCTAACGCCTTCGTATAGTTTGTTTCTAGCCTCGTCTGAAAAAAATATCTCTTTTGCCATCTTTATTCCTTTAAATTTAGATTATTTTAAAACGCCCAAAACGTCTTCGATTTTTAGAACCAAATACGTCTTGCCGTCAAGCACAACCTCTGTGCCGCCGTATTTTGCAAAAACCACGCTATCACCCACGCTCAAGCCTTCTACCTCGCTTGATACCGCCAAAACCTTGCCGCTTAAAGGTTTTTCTTTTGCATTATCGGGTATAATGATGCCCGAAGCGGTCGTTTTGACGTCCTCGAGACGCTCGACTAAGACTCTTTTGCCTAACGGTTGAAAATTCATGATTCATCCTTTATGGTTTGATTTTACTTTTTTAGCACTCTTTTGTTTTGAGTGATGAAATTATAGTCAAATTTTTAGAATTTGTCAATAATTTAGCTAAAATTCTTAACAAGTCTTAGTATAATCGGCTCAAGTTTCATAATAAAATTAAACTAAATCTAAAAGGATAGACGATGAAAATTTTAGGCGCCCTACTCGGACTGGTTTTTGCCTTGCTTATCGCGGCTTACGTCGCGGCCTTTACGGATTTTGGCAACGGCTTGGTTAAGCCGTATGCCCAAAATTTGATTAAAGAAAAAAGCGGATTTGACGTCAAATTTGACAAATTTCAGATCCGTCCGACGAGCGTAGATATCGTAGCTAACGTAAACGGCGAGATCGTGGCGAACGTAAACGGCGGGCTTTCGGTTTTCTCGCAAAGCCTCGATCTAAAATACGACGTCGCGGTTAGCGATCTAAAAAGTCTCGGCGTCAAGCTAAACGAAGCTATGAAAATCTCAGGCATCGCAAAAGGCAAATTTAGCGATTTCGCCGCTAGCGGAGTAGGTCAAATGCTAGGCTCAAACATTAGCTTTGACGCAAATTTAAAGGACTACAAGCCGCTTTCCTTAAAGCTCGACGCTAAAAATTTACAGGTCGAAAAAGCTCTAGCGCTAGCCGGTCAGCCTATCTACGCGCGCGGTAAAATTTCAGCCGTCGCAAATATCGTAGAAAGCGGCGGCAAACCAAACGGCACCGCAAACGTCGATATCTTGGACGTAAAAACCGATAACGCGCTAATCGCAAAGGATTTTAACGTCACCCTGCCGTCAAATTTCGCCGCAAACGGCAAAATCGTAGCTGACGTTAAAGACGGAATCGTAAACGCCAAAAGCGCGGTGATCACGCCGCTGGCGACGATCGGCAGCGACAAGACGATCTACGATCCAAACTCAAACACCCTAAGCAGCGACGTCAAGCTCATCGTAGACGATCTGGCTAAATTTGAGCCCGTCGTAGGGCAAAAGCTTAGTGGCGCGTTTAAAGCAAACGGCAACGTCATCGCCACCGCCGGCGAGTTAAAAAACTTCGACGTCAAGATCGAAGGGTTCGGCGGTAACGTCGATGCGGTGCTAAACGGCGGTAAACTCATAGCCAAAATCAGCTCGCTAAAGCTTGACGAACTAGTTAAAATCGCCGCTTTCCCGGCATTTGTCGGCGGAACGATCAACGGCGAAGCGGTGCTAAACGACGTCCACAACACGCAAAATATCTCGGGCTCGGTTAAGCTCGCCACCAAAAATGCGCGGCTAAATCCGGCCGAGCTAAAACAGGTCGCAAAAGAGATAAATTTAAGCAACCCTCTAGCCTTTGAACTAAACGCAAACGCCGACTTGGCGAGCTCGAAAGCCAAATTTAACGCCTCGCTAAACTCCGAGCTTCTAAAACTAAAGAGCCTAAGCGGCGTTTACGGACTGGATGATAAAAACGCAGACGTCAAATTTGACGCGGGTATCGATGATCTGGGTAAATTTGAGGAGCTAATCGGCAAAAAGTTATCTGGCAAAGTGGACGTCAAAGGCGCGGCAAAACTCGCAAAGGGCGCGCTTAGCGAGCTAGTTCTAAACGCAAACGCTCTAGGCGGCAAGATCGATGCGAACCTCAAAAACGAAAAACTCGCGGCAAATCTAAGCGCGCTTTCGCTCAAAGACGCATTTACGCTGGCTGCGCTGCCAAACTACGCCGACGCCGTGATCGACGGAACAGTAAACCTAAGCGGGCTCGATCCGAAAAATCTCAGCGGTACAGCTAAATTTAACGTCAAAAACGGCATAGTAAATAGCGCAGTCGTAGCAAAAGAACTAGATAAGCGCTTCCCAAACGGCACCAAATTTGACGCCAACGCGGACGTCGTTATAAACGGCGGCAAGGCTAAATTTGACGCAGCAGCAAACCTCGTCTCAAACGCAAACAAAAACCTAATCGCGCTAAAAAATCTAAAAGGCGACTACGAGCTTGAAAGCGGCTCGGCAAAGGCGGACTTTGAGCTTAGCATAAGAGAGCTAAAAGAGATCGAGTTTTTGGTCGGAAGGCCGCTTTACGGGCCTTTGCTAGTTATCGGCGACGCGACTAAAACGGGCGAAAAGCTAAGTGCGAATGTAAATTCGCGGCTCTTTAACGGCGATCTTAAGGCAGTCTTAAAAGACGATATCCTAAACGCAAATTTAAAAAGCTTCACCGCCAAAGGCCTCACCGACTTTTTGGGCCTCTCGCACGTATACGACGGCACCGGCGATATGACGATGGATTATAATCTCGCCTCGCAAAAAGGTAAATTTGACGTCGCCGTAAATGACGGCAAGCTTGCAAAGACCGATTTTACCGAGCAGGTAAGGACCTTCACGGGGCGCGACATAACAAGCGAAATCTATAAAAACAGCAAAATAAAAGGCACGATAAACAAAAACCTCATCGACTTTAATGCCGATATGAACGCGACTAGAAGCCGAGTCTTGGTAACTAGCGGCAAATACGACATGGCGACCAAGGCCGTAAACGTGCCAATAAAGATGAACTACGAAAAAACCGACATCGACATCACGGTCACAGGCACTAGCGATAACCCAAAATACACGATCGGCTCGGACTATCTAAAGGGTAAGGCGGTTAAGGAGCTCGATAGATTTTTGGATAAGAAATTCGGCAAGGACGACGAAAACGGCACCACGGGCGATGCGAAAAAAGGCGCCAAAAAAGATGCGATAAAAGGGCTTCTTAAGGGGCTGTTTTAGGTAAATTTGAGCTGAGAGTGGCGGTAAATTTGACGCCGAATTTGAGTAAAATAAATTCGGCAAGCGCGGCAAATTTAAGCCAAAGCCACTTGCTAGGCACGTCAAATTTGAGCTGCTCGGCTAAATTTGACCGCTCGGCTCTACGGTTAAATTTACGATTTACCGGGCGATAAATTTAATCCTTTGCGGTTAAAGTCAGTGGCGAGGCTCAGTACTAAAATCAAAGCTTTAAATTTTAAGGCCTTGTGGGTAACGAATTTAAACGGCCCCAGGACACTAAATTTAACGCTAAATTTAGGTTGCTAAGCTAAATTTAAGCCCGCTTTGAGGATAGATTTTAGCGGACAAGATTGCGATGAATTGCCTGCAAGCCCTCGACCGGCAAAAGGCAATGTTTTTTTGGGTTTTATGCGACAAAAAACGATTGACAAAGCGCTAAAGAAGCAATGATTTAAAGGAACAAAATTTGAACGCAGCAGACAATCAGACGCAAAATTTAAACTACAATCCCACAATCCAAATTTGACGAATCCCGGCTCAAAGAAAGTTGCGAGGGATTACGAAAGGAGCCGATAATCATCAAGGATTATAAACAAAATTTGAGCCTATTTTCAGCCCTCTTACCCCTTGCGCTCGCTGCCATCATTATCTTGATCTCCTTGATTTTTTTTCTTTGATGAGTTTGGATAGGATTTTATTTAACTCCATTATTACTATCATAGTTTTAAAGCCTACATTTAAAACAGCATTAAGTGCGCCTAAAAACGGCCATTTCCGCTTTGAAAACGGCGCCGTAAAACAGCAAACAGACGGCAAAACCGTAAAAGAAATCAGGCTTGCCCAGATCGCGGACTTAAGAAAAACATTTGACATCACGGATAATTTGTATCAGATCATGGCTAACAAATACATCGTTTTCATTGGCCTAGTTTTCGTACTTTTGGCGCTTAAAAACTATTGTGACGTGATGGGCGTGAATATTTTTGAGATTCTTGCGTTTTTTATCTTCTTGTTTTTTATCGGACTTATTTTGCAGACTGTTTTTCATTTTAGATTGGGCGGGCTAAAATCCTGCACGGTTTATAATATGCTTGCTATTTTTTCCAAAAAAGACGGCATAATAATAAATCTTTTGGTCCGGGCAAACGACGATTACAAGGAGCTAAAAGAGTATTTTTTGCGCAAAAAGGGGATAAATTTGGATAATGCAAGCAAGCAGTTTAAGCTGATAAAATTTAAATAAAATCTATAAAATAACAGCTCGCAAAGTAAAGTCGGTAAAATTTAAAATAGCATCTGCTGGTAGCCAAATACGGCGCGGCAAATCCAGCCTCGCTCGCGGACTGGTTAGATAAGACCGAGCGATGCTAAAATTTACTTTGATTTTTTAACAAGTTCCCTAAATTTCGCGCAGCCCATATCGTATCCATAGTCGCAAGAAAGGCCGTAAAGATCCATCGCCTTTTTATCGTCTTTTACGCCTTGATCCGCCTTTTCATATCCGCGGGCTAGAGCGTAACAGCCCTGTGCATCTTCGTAGTCGCAAGCTAGCCGGTAGTATTTGCAAGCTTTTTGCGGATCTTTTGTGCCGCCATATTCGCCGTTACCGTGCGCGGCCGCTCTCACGCATGCCTCGCCGACTCCGCCCTCGCAGGCTTTTTCGTAAAGTCCCGCCGCCTTTTCATAATCCGACTCGACTACGCCCCATAGCGCATTACCGTCGTAAGCCCCCGCTACGGCCGTGCATCCGTCCATATCACCGAGCCCGCAAGCTTTTTCATAGAGGGCAAATGCTTTTTTGCCGCCGTCCTCGTCGCTAAATTTGCCGTTTTGCTCGCCCAAAAACGCTGCCATATAGCAGCCGGCGGCATTTTTATCGTCGTTGCAAGATTTTTCAAACAGTCGCGCGCCGTTTTCGAAGTCCGATTTTTTTAGATAAATTTTCGTAGCTTGTTCAAAGTTCCCGCCAAAAGCCGCCGCCGCTAAAATCGCAGCTAGAATAATCTTTCTCAACGCATCCTCCTATTTGCTAAATTTTTTAGATTTTGCGCAGCCGCGACCAAGGCCGTTTTCGCAAGCAAGGCCGTAGTATTTCGCCGCCTCGGCGCTATTTTTAGGCGTTCCGTCGCCTGATTCGTAGATATCGGCCGCGTTGTAGCAGCCCTCGGCCTCTCTTGCTTCGCAGGCTAGTTTATAGTATTTTAGCGCATCGGCGAATTTTGAGGCGTTGTCGTGCTGTTTAGCTATCTTTAGGCAAGCTTCCCCGTCTTTGCTCTCGCATGCTTTTTCATAAAATTCGGCTGATTTTTCCGTGTCGTCCTGCTCTACGACAAAATTATCATTTGACGGCGTAGAGTCGTAAAAATCGTCCGCCGTAGAGCAAGCTTTAGCGTAGCCAAGATCGCAAGCGCTTTTATAAAGCTCAAAAACTTCGCTGTTTATTCGCGCATACTCCTCATCGTCTTTTAGATTGTATGTTTGGTATTCTTTTAGCTGTGCGGCTATGTAGCAACCTACGGCGTTTTTATCCTCGCGGCACGATTTTTCGTAGAGTTTGGGCACGTTTTTATCGCCCATATCTTGCAGATATTTTTTCGTCGCGATCTCAAAATTCGTCTGCGCGGCCGCCAATCCGGCTAAAATCAAAACGAGATAAATTTTCTTAAACATAGCGGCTCCTTATTTTTTGTTTTTATAAAGTTTTCTAAAATCAGCGCAAGCTCCCCTAGAACCGTAGTCGCAAGCTAACCCGTAAAAATCCATCGCCTTCGTCTCGTCTTTTTTTACGCCCTCGCCCCTTTCGTACATATCAGCTATCGCGTGGCAGCCGCTCGCGTCCTCGTACTTGCACGCGGTTTCGTAAAATTTAGACGCTTTGGCTAAATTTTGCTCCGCGCCCCTGCCCTCGTCGTAGTATCCGGCCACTCTCGCGCACGCGGCGCCTACTTTGCCCTCGCAAGCTTTTTCGTGAAATTTCATCGCTTTTTTATAGTCGGTTTCCTGTCCGGCCTGTCCGTTTTCGTAGATATCGCCCAGAGATTTGCATCCGTCCATATCTCCAGCATCGCAAGCTTTTGAAAACTGCTCGAAGCTTTTTGCCTCGCTAGAGTTTTGCGAATAGGCGTTGATGTTTATAAAGCCCGCGGCATAGCAGCCTACGATGTTTTTCTCCTCGTAGCAAGACCTCTCAAAGAGCTTTAAGGCGTTGTCGTAGTTGTTTTGAGCTAGCTCCGCACTCGCCTCCTCGAAAGCAGGCACGGCGGCAAAAGCCGCGGACGCCAAAAAAGCGGCGCAAACGATTTTCTTTAGCATTTGTTTTCCTTAAATTTGATTATTTTTTGTGAAATCTAAAATTTGACGCAGACTATCTGCCCATTCTATCGAAAAACCACATAAAAGCAAACATTAGTCCCGTGGCCTTGGTTTTGGTTTCGTCGAACATAAACTCCCGCGCCCGCTCAAGCGGCACGTAAACAGGCTCGATATTTTCGCCGTCTATGCCGCCGCCCTCGCCGATCTTCATCGCGTCGTTTATAGTGGCAAAAAACATCGTCTGCTTCGCTCCGCCAAAACCCAGCGCGCCGCGAGTAGATGTTATGCGCTCGACCTTGCTCACAGCAAAGCCCGTCTCCTCGGCGATCTCCTCGATGACGGTCTGCTCCTCGCTCTTGCCTTTATCCATCAGACCCGCACAAAGCTCATATGTGTAGCCCTCGTCGCCCTTTTGCGTCAAATTTAGCTCGCGTCCTTCTTGTAGGTTAAACCAAACGGCAGGACGAAACTGCTTAACCAGCAAAAACGCGTCCTTATCCTCGTGATAAAGCAGTACCGAAACGCTGTCGTGAGCCTTGATACACTCCCATCTGACGGACTTTTCGCACAGATCAAAGGAAATTTGATACGGCTTTACGTAGCGCGGGGAGGTTAAATTTTCTATCTTGATATTTTTTACAGAAGTATCCATTTTGCCAGTCCTAAAAAGCTAAAAAAACCGACCGTGTCGGTAACGGTGGTAAGCAACACGGCCGAGCCGACGGCAGGATCGATGTCAAATTTCTTTAAGGTTAGCGGTATCAAAGTACCGAAAAATCCGGCGAAAAATAAATTTATCAGCATCGAAGCGCCGATAACTACGCCAAGCATCGGGCGGTTAAACCATAGCGCAGCGATGACGCCCATCAAAAACGCAAAGGTTAGTCCGTTTATAAGCGCGATGCCGACCTCGCGTTTTAGTGCGACAGCGGCGTTTTTAAACTCGATTTCTCCCAGAGTTAGTCGGCGCACGGTAACCGTAAGCGCCTGCGTGCCAGTGTTTCCGCCCATGGATGCTACGATAGGCATCAGTACCGCGAGCGCTACGTAGCTAGCTATCGTCTCGTCAAAAAGCCCGATGATCGATGAGCTAATAAGCGCGGTAAATAAATTTATAAGCAGCCAAACGGCGCGCGCGCGAGTGGCCTTAACCAGGCTCGTATCCTCTTCCTCAGCCTCGTCGTCGACACCGGCTAGATTATAAATTTGCTCCGTGGCGCTTTCTTTTATAAAGTCGTGGATATCGTCTGTTGTGATACGACCTAGCAAATAACCCTTGCTATCGACGACCGCGATCGAGTTCATATCGTAGTTTTCGACCGTTTCTACGACCGTCTCGATAGGCTCGTTATCGACGGCCACGTTGGGCTTATACTTATCCTCTTCGCTCTTTGCGATGATCTCTTTTAAAGTTTGGTTAAAATCAAATAGTATCAGATCTTCAAGCGGTACCGCATAGAGCAAAACACCCTTTTTATCGGTGATAAACAGCTGCGAGACGTTTTCTAGCTTGCCCTCTTCCTTCTCGCGCCTTAGCCGCTCGACCGCCGTTTTTAGCTGCTCGTCGATATGCGCGCTAAAAAGCTCCGTCTGCATGAACGCGCCCGCTTCGCCTTCGTCGTAGCTGCGGATACGTAAAATCTCCTCCTGATCGTCCTTATCTAGACCGTCAAAGAGCTCTTTAGCCTTTTGTTCGTCGATCTCCTCGATATACTCCAAAAGCTCAGCCGCATCGTCACTCTCTAGCTCCTCGATCGCCTCGATGATCTTGTCGCTTGGTATCTGCTCGATCACGTCCTTTAGCATGTGATCTGGCATCTCGATCGCTACGTCGCCCAGGATCTCTGGGTCTAGCTTTTCGAGATATTCGCCAAATAGCTCCTCATCGTGCTTTTTTAGCGTTTTTAGGTGCTGAGCGAGGTCGGCGGGGCTTAGTTCCTTATCGATCGTCTCGTTTAGGTGCGAGTCTAGCAACTCTTTGGCTTCGTTTAATTGCTCGTTTTCTTCCATCATTTATTTCTTTTTGTCGCTTGACTCGGCGGTTTTACCTTTTGATTTGGCCTTTTTATCGGCGGCGTCTTTTTGTTTTTTAGACTTATCTTTGCTGGCATTTACGTCTTTTTTCTTTTTGGACTCGGTTTTGGTTTCTTTATTTGTTTTGTCCTTTTTCTTATCCGTCTGTTTTGTTTTGTCTTTATTTTTAGCGGACAAATTTGACTCTGACTTTTTCGTCTCTTTGCTTGATTTTTTTGGCTCAGTTTTGCTTGTCGCCTTGCTTGCGGCTTTTGCGGAGGTCAAATTTGACTCTGGCTTTGCAGATTTTGCCGCGGCTAAATTTGCCGTTTCGTTCGCGTCCGTTTTGGTCCCAGAGGAGTTGCTTTCGGTCGTTGGCTGCGCGGTCAAATTTGACTCAGGCGTAGTTAAATTTGAATCCGTCAAATTTACATCGTCGCTACCGCTTGCGAGCTCGCTCGTCAAATTTGCTTCGGTTTTGGTTGCATTGTCTTCCTTGTTGTCGCCCTCTGTCTCTTTTATCAAATTTATATCTGTTTTTAAAGAGCCGATGTTAGTTAAATTTTCCTCTGCTCTTTTCGTCTCCGTAGTTAAATTTAAATCTCCGCTAGAAAAGGTAGAATTTGCATCCGTCATCGTCAAATTTACGTCTGCTTTTGGCTCGGTTATAGGATGCTCCCAGTCCATCGCCGCATCAAATTTCTCCTCTTTTTCCGGGATTTCGTCATTAGTAGCGGCATCTTTGATCTTTGCTTCAAACTGCTTTATGTATTTTTGAAATTTAGCGTTTTCCGTCTGGGCAAAGATATTTTTAGCCACCTTTATCTCGTTTTCTGGATTTATCGCATTGCCGTTTTTATAGACGCCAAAGTGTAGGTGCGAGCCAGTACTCATGCCGGTACTGCCTACGTAAGCGATGAGCTGCCCCTGCTTTACTTTTACGCCGCTTTGTATGCCCTTAGCAAAGCCGCTAGAATGCGCGTATAGCGTCTCGTAGCCGCCGACGTGCCCGACGATGACGACCTTGCCGTAGCCGCTTTTGGTTCCGACGAATTTAACCGTTCCGTCGCCGGCCGCCTTTATCGGAGTGCCTTTAGGAGCGCCGTAATCCACGCCCAGATGCGCCTTGTAACGCTTTAGTATCGGATGATAGCGCTTTGGCGTAAAAGGCGAAGTGATGCGGGCGTTTGCTATCGGCCTGGTTAGCAAAAATTTATCGTTTTTCTTGCCGCTTTTGTCGTAGTATTTGTTTTCGAATTTATACGTGACGTATTTTTTATCGCCGATTTGTATCGACGCCCAGTGTATTTCCGGTACGCCAAACGTTCGTCCGAGCCTAGTTTTTTGCGTGTATTCCATCGCGAGCCTGTCGCCTTTTTTTAGCTTTTTAAACTCGCTTTCTGGCACTTCGCTCTTCATCGCCAGATAAAATCCGTGCGCCAAAGCCGCGCTGCCCGTAGCATCTTGGATATCTTGCGACGGCGAAACCGTAATAGGCATACTAAGCACGCGCCTATGCGTCTGATACGAAATCGAGGAAAGCTGAAAATTATACTTTCCGTCGTTGTCTTTATAAATTTGCGCTTGAAGTTCTTCGTTTACGGGGATTAGCACCTGGCTTATCCCGCCTTTTTCGTCTCTTAAAATTTGATACGAGATGCCCGCTTTTATCTCGCTTACAAACTCCTTATCGTCCGAATCCATATCGTAGTAAAGAGAAAGCGGGATGGAGTTTTTCTCTAAAAAAGTTAAAAACGTATCTCCGTTAGGCCAGCTAAGCTCCTGAACGGTAGGTTGTGCAGGCTCTACGGCGAATAAATTTACCGTCAGCAGTAAAGCTAATGAAAATTTCCTCATAAATTCCCTTGATTTAAAAGTCGTATTTTACTCGAAAATTACTTACATTTTGCAAAACTAAGGCGCTTTAAGCTATAATGAGCGGCAAAATTCTACATTTTTAGGAGATAGATTTTGAAAAAATTTCTTTTATTTTTAGCGGTGGCTTGCCTTAGTTTTGCAGCTGAGTTTTCGATGAGAGAGTATAAGGCCCCGCTGATAAGCGTGGATGAGGGCGTAGGCACGATCATAGACGGCTCGGACATCGTCGTAGGCAGTAGCGGCGTCGTAATGCACAAATTTGACGGCGCTCAAAGCTCTATCATAGCCCGCGCGGTCGTCACGCAAAAAGGCGGCGGCTTTGCAAAGGTACGATTCGAGGTATTTGACACGCTAGCGCAAAAAGCCCTACCTATACCGGGAATTTTGCCTAAAAGCGGCGACGAGATCATCCTAAACTACCTATACAACCGCTCGCTCATCGTTGTACCGAACAAAGAAATTTACGCCGAAGTAACGAACGCGTTTAAAGACATCACCTTTATCCACCCAGATATCGTAGGCTCGTACCTCAGCTACGAGTATAAGCCAAACCCTAGCCGCGACGACTTTCGTAAAATGTGTTCACAAAGCGCTGCGGGGCTCATTTTCATCGCTATGAACAATGAAGCGCTTTTTGCCGACTGCCAGAGTTTCGAGCCGCTAAAACGCTTCCAAAGCGGCGCGGTCAAATACTACCAGCTGCCTTTCTATACTCGCGTCAAGGACATCGATACGGTATTTTGGAAATGGGGCTCGGAGCAGATCAGCGACTTTGACCGTCACTACAAAGCTCTTTTGAAAGAAAAATGATGCACGAAAAACACGCTAAATTTTTTGTAAATTTACTGGGCGCGGACAACGCCTATTTCGACGACGCGCACAGGATCGCCTACTGCTACGACGCAACTAGAAAGCGCCATTTGCCAGACGGCGTGCTTTTCCCTAGGGACGAGCACGACGTTAGCGAGATTTTAAAATACTGCAACGAAAATAAAATCATAATCGTGCCTAGGGGCGCTGGCAGCGGCTTTACGGGAGGTGCGCTAGCGCACGAGGGCGGCGTGGTGCTTGCATTTGAAAAGCACATGAACAAAATCCTAGAAATCGACATGCAAAACATGGTCGCAGTCGTGCAACCTGGCTGCATAAATATAAATTTGCAGCGCGAAGCCGAGAAGCTAGGTCTTTTCTATCCGCCAGATCCCGCCAGCCAGGAGTACTCGACGCTAGGCGGCAACGTCAGCGAAAACGCGGGCGGCATGCGCGCCGCAAAATACGGCATCACCAAAGACTACGTCATGGCGCTGCGAGCGGTGCTGCCTAACGGCGAGGTGATCAGAGCAGGCAAACGCACGATAAAAGACGTCGCCGGATACAATATCGCGGGCATTCTCATCGCCAGCGAGGGCACGCTAGCGGTAATAACCGAGATCACGCTAAAACTCATCGCAAAGCCTAAATTTAGAAAAACGGCGATGGGAATTTTCCCTAGCGTAAACGCTGCGATGAACGCCGTTTATAAGACGATGGCCGCAGGCGTGACGCCCGTAGCCATGGAGTTTTTAGACGCGCTTTGCATACGTGCGGTCGAGACTAAATTTAACAAAGGCCTACCGCAAGACGCGGGCGCGCTGCTGATAACGGACGTAGACGGCGACGTTTTAGACGGCCTAGAGCAGGATCTAGCCACGATAGAGCGAGTGTTTAGAGAAAACGGCGCTAGCGAATTTAGACGCGCCAAAGACGAGAGCGAGCGAAACGACATCTGGTTTGCCCGCCGCAACTGCTCGCAGGCGATAAATATCTACGGAAATTTAAAGCTAAACGAGGACATCACGGTGCCGCGCTCAAAGCTACCAGAGCTTCTCGAGCGCATCGGCGGCGTCGCGGAAAGATATGGCGTGCAGGTGCCGTGCTTTGGCCACACGGGCGATGGCAATGTACACACAAACGTCATGGTCGTAGATAGAGCCGACCCGGCGCAAGTAGAGAGCGGACACAAGGCGATCGAGGAAATTTTTAAGATCGCGGTGGAGCTTGGCGGCACGCTTAGCGGCGAGCACGGCATCGGCATCAGCAAGGCCGAGTTTATGCCGCTTGCCTTTACGGATGCCGAGATGGAGCTTTTTAGAAGTATCAAAAAAGCCTTTGACCCGAACAATATCCTAAACCCGTTTAAAATGGGACTGTAAATTTGGCGCAAGTCGTAGCTGATTTTGCCGCATTTATGATCTACGTTGCGATAGGCGTCGGCGCCCTTGCCCCGCTTTTTACAAAAAATAAATCATACAAAACCGTCGATCGCGGAGCCTTGCTTATCACTCCCAGTCCGCTTTTAAAACTACCCATATTTATAATATGCCTAGGCTTTGGCGTTATGGGGTTATTTGACGAAGGGTCGCATTTAGAAAAATATAACGGCAAGCCTATACCTTGTTTTTATCACGATGACATAGTTTGCTCGCAGGAGGCCAAATCACAAGGCGTAAATCTAATGTGCTTTGAAAAAGACGATCCAAGATGCATTGACGGATATCTACAAAGAAACAAATTTCAAATAACACTTAATAACATCGTAGTTGTTTGCTCCATATTTTTGGCATTTATAACACTGATACAAAAAGGCATCAGGATAGAAAAAGACGGCATCTCAAAAGAGTGGGAGGTTTTGCCGTTTAGACACGCCGAAAAGATAAAATTTGACGAGATGACTTACGGTATAGCCTTTGTAAGGGGCGTAAAAATCATCAAAATAAGAGGTAAAAATAGCAAAAGAGGTTTTGGTGCAGGATTTTTGTATTCGCGAAAAGACATAGATTTTTTGGAGATTTTTATATTTAAAAAGTTAGTCGAAATCTCGGAAGCCAAAGACGCCGCCCGCCCAGCTTAAATTTAAATTTATCGTTGTAAAATATATAAATTTAAGGCAAAGAGATGATTTTTTTATATTTTGTATTTGTCGCAAATATCTTACTACTAACGCTCGCTATTTTAAAAGACGTGCTATTTAAAAGCAGGGCATCTTATAAAACTACGGAAAACGGTGCATGGCTCGTACGCCCTAGCCCTGCGGGCAAATTTCTATTTGTAATTCTTTTTCTATCTTGGGGATCAATGATAGCGTTTGACGAACCTTGGATAAAAACTAGCAAAGGTGAGGGTAAAGTTAGATGCTATGACGCGAGCAATCCCTTGTGTGTAGACGGCTTTTTGCGCAGGACGGACGGAGAAACGGCACTTGTAATAGTGCTCGGCTTTGCGATGATGCTAAGTTGCGTATTGCCATTATCGGAAAAAGGCGTCATCATAGATAGCTGTAGCATAAGAAAAGAGCGGGAGATACTGCCGTTAAATTTTAGTACAAAGATCGCTATAAAAGACGTTTACTTAGAAAAAGAGATGAGAGGAAAGATGCCTATCCTAAAAATAAGGGACGCAAAAAATCGTAAAAATTTTACACTAGGTTTTCCTTATGCGCAGCGAGATATAATTTTTATCGAAATGCTAATATACGAAAGGTTAAATAAAATTGCAAAATTCGACCCGCAAAAGAAAATTTCAAAGGATCCAAAATGAACCCGCAAAAATTTGAAAAAATCAAACAAACGCTTAAAATTTGGCTAACGGCGATGCTAAAGATCAAGGACAAGCAGCTATTGCACTACGCATCAAGTCTGAGCTTTCACACGA
The DNA here is from genome assembly GCA_963529735.1 of uncultured Campylobacter sp. Lineage (GTDB taxonomy): Bacteria > Campylobacterota > Campylobacteria > Campylobacterales > Campylobacteraceae > Campylobacter_A. The sequence continues at coordinate 19,534 of CAUSAR010000004.1, read as the reverse complement.
TGCTTTCCATTATCCCCGTGCTGCTCATCTCGCTCTCGCTCTTTACGCAGATGCCAAGTTTCAGCGTCTATTACGCCAAGATCAAGGAATTTATATTCGCCCAGCTACTGCCCTCAAATCAAGAAGCGATCTCAAACTACATCGAGACCTTTTTGCAAAACAGCTCAAGCCTTGGCATCCTAGGACTTGGCGCGATTATCTTTACTTCGATCATGTTTTTTGCCGATTACGAATACGTCATCAACCGCATCATGCACACGAGTAGTCGCAAATTTTGGAACTCGCTAAGCGCGTATTGGACGCTCATTACGCTAGCTCCTTTGGGGCTTGGGCTTAGCTTTTATCTCTCAAATTTGTTTCAAGATATGCTAAACTCCAGTGACTACACGAAGTGGATAAATTTTATAAGTATCTTTCCGTACCTCATCATCTGGGCGATATTTTGCGTGACCTATCTCATCTCAATAAACCGCCAAATCGCCATAAAAAACGCGCTTTTTAGCTCATTCGTCGCCTCACTCATCTGGTATCTGGGCAAAAATATCTTCGTCTTTTACGCCGCAAACAACAAGACCTATCTTAGCATCTACGGTTCGTTTTCGGTGGTGCTGCTATTTTTCGTGTGGATTTACGTGTCGTGGATCATATTTCTTTACGGCGTGAAGCTGTGTGCGTATCTGGAAAAAGCGGGCGAAAGCGACAAAGAATCTTAAAAAAGCGCGGCAAAGCAGAGTAAATTTAGCGGCACGATAACGGCGGCTAAAATTTTGCTTTTGACGCTCGCTAGGCTCAGCGCGTTATAGAGTAAAAACAGCCAAAACAGGACGCTCAAATTTACCCCCTTTGCGCGCCACGAGAGAAATTCTAGCAAATACTCATCAAGCGCGCCGCCCGAGCCAAACGCGTGCAAAAGCGCGCTCATCGGATAAAACAAGCTAAAAAGCGGCGTGAGCGGCAAGACGGCTAGCTGCTGGGCGCTAACGAGCGGGAAAAAATAAACCACGGGCAAAATCATCGCCGAAAATACCCAAAAATTTAGCAAGATAGCGTGCGTCAAATTTGAAAACCGCTCGCCAAAGTGCCGTAAATAAAGATAAATATAAAATACGCCAAGACATGAAAAGTAAAATCCGACGCTAAAAAGCAGACTAGGCATCATCGCTACGGCGGCGCAAATCACCGTAAAAAGCAGCTCAAAGCTCACGACGCGCACGTTTCTAGCGAGTAAAAACAGAGCCAGCAGGCTCATCAAAAACGCCCGCAAAAATGACGGCACGAAGCCAATCAGCGCAAGATAGCAAAACAAAACCGCAAAAATCGCGGCCGAGAGGTCAAATTTGGCGTTTCGATACGGAAAATATCGCGCCTGAAAATAGCTGTAAATCGGGCGCATGATAAAATATAAAAAACCAAAAATCAGTCCCAAATGATAACCGGAAATCGCGATCAGGTGCGCTACGCCGTAGAAATTTACGTCCGCTCTAAGCTCCTTACCGACGGGTGCGGCCAGAAATAGCGCGGTAAAAAGCTCGGTCGTTTTTTCACTTTCGTGCTGCGCGGCTATAAACTCAAAAATTTTATCGTAAATTCGCTCCTCGCTCGTGGCGTAGCGAAGCTCGGCTACGCCGTAGCTTGGCATAAAAAACGAGCCGCTTAGGTACTCTTTAAATTTGACGTTTTTGTTTTCGGCGCCGATTAAAATTTGCTCGTTTGCCTGCGCGTCAAAGTCCGCCAGCGTCGTCGTATAAAAGCTAAAATCCTGAGTTTTAAGCTTTAAAACGCGGTAAATTTTGCCTTTTTCGTTCGTTTTTTCGTAGTTTTGTAAAATTTTAGCTTGTAAGATAACGCCGTTTTGGGCTTTAAATTCGCTAAATTTATAGTAGCTAAAGCCCAAATTTAGTGTAAAAACGAGCGCACACGCAAGGCAAAATATATAAACCTCGCGCGCATTTTCAAAGATAGATTTACGTTGCGGCTTTTGCAAATTTTGGCTTTAGGCTTCGCATTTTAGGCGTTTGGGTTAAACTCTGCCACGTGCGCGGCGCCAAAGCTCTTATCGACAAAGCGCGTAAATTCCTTCTGAAATATCACTTCGACCGTGCCGACCGGGCCGTTTCTGTTCTTGCCCACGATGATTTCGGCATCCTCTTCGATCTTGTTAGGGACAAATTTACGCACGTACTCTTTGCCCTCGGCGTGCGCCTTTTTCTCGGCTTCCTTTTCCTCCTGCTCGCGGTAAACCTCGTCGCGGTAGACAAAAAGTATCATATCAGCATCCTGCTCGATGGCGCCTGATTCGCGCAGGTCGCTTAGCATCGGGCGTTTGTTAGCGCGGGACTCCAGGCTGCGGTTTAGTTGGCTAAGCGCGATGATAGGCATGTTTAGTTCGCGTGCTAGCAGCTTCAGTCCGCGCGAGATTTCGGCGATCTGCAGGTGGCGGTCGGAGAAATTTGACGTCGCCATCATGAGGCCGATATAGTCGATGACGCACAGCGTGATCTCGGGGTGCGAGGACTTGAGCTTGCGCATCTGCGTGCGGATCTGGTGGATGTTTACGTAGCCGCTATCATAGACAAAAAGCTTGCGGTTAGACATATCCTCGCATGCGTCGCTTAGGCGCGACCACTCCTCGTCGTCCATTTTGGCAGTCATTATGTTTTGCAGCGGGATCGAGGTTTTAGCACTTAGCATACGCAGCATGATCTGCTCGGCCGGCATCTCAAGCGAGAAAAACACGACTCCGCCGCCGCGCATCAGCACGTGGTTCATCAAATTTAAACAAATCGTCGTTTTGCCCATGCCCGGGCGCGCCGCGATGATGATGAGATCGCCGTGCTTAAAGCCCTTCGTCATCTCGTTTAGCTGACGAAAGCCCGTGTCGATGCCCACGATGTCCTTATCCTCGAGCAGTTTTTGCTTTTCTAGGTGCGCGATGACGTCTGCGATGATGACAGCAGCGTCCTTGATGGCGCCCGCGCTCTGCCCGTCCACTAGCGAATAAAAACTCTGACTAAGCTCGTCCACCATATCGCGGCTAGGCTTATCCTCGCTCACTTTGCTAGGTATCTGGTGCGCGATTTTTACCAGACTTCGCTTGATAGATTTTTCTTTGATTTCGTTGGCGTATTTTTTCACATCTAGGATCGAGTTCGTACCGATGATCTCGCTCATCACGTTCTCGTCAAATTTACTTCCAAGCTTGGTTTTTAAAAATCCCGTTTCGACGGGCAAATTTTCGTTTAGGCACTTTACCATTGCGTCGTAAATATCGCCGTGAGCGCGCAGGTAAAAGTCAAACGGGCTTAGGATATCGAAAATCTCGCTTAGATTGTCCGCGCTATAGATGATGGACGCGAGGATCGCTCGCTCCATATCCAGGTCGTAGAGATTGTGCATATCGATGTTTTCTTTTGCCATTTGTTATCCGTTTAATTTTTTTGTTTCGGCGCGTAATCTTCAAGATTAGCATCCGTGCGCCTTAAGGCTATTTGTAGTTTTGGAAAGGTTTTGTCGTTTGCGTATTCGCACGCCAGCAATAGCCCGTCACTAGACAGCGGTAGACATTTAAAATTTGACGTCCGCGATAATGCGCTAAAAAAATCCAAAATAATTTCGTCTGAAATTTTATAACATTTTTTTAGCACGTAAGCCACATCGCTGATACTGCCAAATGAGTAACAAATGGTGTCGCTAGCGCTAAAATTTTCAAAAAGTTTAACGGCTGCCAAATTTAGGGCGCCTCTTTCTTCAACTAAAAAATCGATCAGAATATTGCTGTCAAGGAAAATTTTAGCCATCTATGCCATATCTTTTTTTCATGTATTTTTTATCGGCGATTTTTAGCGCTTTTATATCGTCTATATTTTGAGCGGCCTTGCCTTTTACTATGCCTGCAAATCGCATGATTTCAAGACTCGGCGCACTCTTTTTACTTTTTAATTTATCGGCCGCAATTAGCTTTTTTACTTCGTTTGACAGCGTAGTCGCGATCGCGATTAGATCGCTTCTATCGCTTGGTATTTCGATGTGAAATGTCGTAGTTTGCATATTTTTCCTTTGATTTAGTGCGCCTGGCGCGACTTTATCTCGTCGTCGATCTCTAGTAAAAATCTATCCACTAGCTCGCTCTCTGGTAGCCTCGCGACAACCTCGCCTTTGCGCATTATCATCCCGTTTCCCTTGCCAAAGGCTATGGCTACGTCAGCACCCTTGGCCTCGCCGATCGCGTTTACGACGCAGCCCATCACCGAGACGTTTAGCGGCTCTTTGATGTGCTTGGTTTTTTTCTCGACGAGCTTTACCGCAGCCATCAAGTCAGCCTGCAAACGCCCGCAGGTCGGGCACGAGATGATATTTAGCCCCTCTTTTTGGCGGCCGCTATCTTTTAGGATTGCTTTTGCGACCTTGATCTCCTCTTCTAGCTCGCCCGTGATGCTAACTCGCATCGTATCGCCGATACCCTCCAGTAGCAGTCCACCTAGCGCGATAGCAGACTTTATCGTCGCGTGAAAGCTAGTGCCAGCCTCCGTAACGCCTAGGTGAAACGGATACGCCACAAGCGGCCTAAGCGCGCGATAAGCGGCCATCGTGCGCTCGACGTCGCTTGATTTTAGCGAGATTTTGATATCGGTAAAGTCAAAATCCTCGAGCAAATTTATATTATAAAGCGCGCTTTGCACCATCGCTTCGACCGTGCGACCGTATTTGTCCTCAAACTGCTTTTCTAGCGAGCCCGAGTTTACGCCGATGCGGATAGGCAGATTTCGCTGCTTGCACGCGTCCACAACGGCTTTGATGTTCTTTTTGGAGCCGATGTTTCCCGGGTTTATGCGGATAGCGTCGACGAACTCGCTAACTATCACGGCGTAGTTGTGGTTAAAGTGAATATCGGCGACGACGGGCAGCGGGCTAGCCTTCACGACCTCGCGCAGCGCGGCGGTGTCCTCTTTGTCAAACACGGCACAGCGCACGATATCGCAGCCGGCAAAATAAAGTCTCTGTATCTGCTCTAGCGTGCCTTTTACGTCTTTTGTTTTACTAAACGTCATCGACTGCACCGATATGGGCGCATCTCCGCCTATTTTTACGTCTCGGATTTTTATCTGTTTCGTGGGGTATCTTTGCAAATTTAGCCTTTAAATTTTATTGTGAGATTATATAAAATCTTGGCTTTTAAATAAATTTACCGCCCAAAATCTACTCGCCCAAAACCTCGCGCCTATACTCCCGCGTATCTATAAATTTCTTTTTTGATTTTCTATGTGCGCGTCTATGTTTTTGCTAGTTATCTCTACGCCTAGCCCCGCATGCTCGCCCTGCTTTGTTAAGAAATCCAGCATCATATCTCCGAGCCTTGCGTTATAGTGGCTAGCCTCCCAGTAGTACGGCGAAATTTGGTCTGCGACTTTGGGTAGCTCCTGTGCCGTTATCTCGTTATAAACGCCAAAATCTACTATCCTAAACGGCTTTTTTTCTAGACGCTTGGCAACCTCTTTGTTTACGGCCGTTATCTGCTTTTTCCACTCGTACCATGCCGCGTCAAGCCCGACTCGGTAGTCCATAGCTTCAAGCAACCTCGCGTGCAGCGGACTTATCGCTATATCTAGGGTTACGTTATTTTCGTGAGCGTCCGTTAAAATCTCGATAAAATTTTCATAAGACAGCCTTGACACCTCGTCTCTTTTGCGCTCAGCCATATATCCGCTCTCTATCTTTTTTATGGAGTATTCGTAGTAGCCCCCGTTTCTTCGCACCTCTTCTAGTAGCGATGCCTCGGTTCGTCTGCCGTCAGGCTCAAAAAGCGGAGTTTTCCCGTATTTTAGGACGGTCGCTACCGAGTCGCGAAACGATTGAGAGCTAAATAAAATTTTATAAGCGCTAGGATTTTTAAAATACTCCTCAAAATCATCCGCCTTGCTACCGCTGCCTAGCATCGTCTTATCGTCAAAAACGAGCAATGCTTGCTTTAAATTTCCCTGTTTTATCGCCCATTTTAGATAGGCTTTAGCTTCGTTTAGATTGCTTCCCGATACGGCCGCGTTAAAGGCCGGCTGCGTAAAGTATCTATGCGCAGGATTTAGCGCCATTTGCGGGCGGGAGTTGCCTAAAAATATCGAGGCGGGCCTAATTTTTTGGATCTTTACAACCTTCATAAAGCGCGACTGCAAATCCTCTCTGGGCTTATTTTTAAAGATATCCGTATCATAAATCCTATATGGATCGACCAGGTAGTTAAAAACCGCTACAAACGCGAAAATCAAAGCCACCGAGGCCAAAAAGCTAAACGTCCATTTTTTAAATTTCATACGATTTTCCTAAAAGTTAAAATATAAAAATTGAGACATTTTGTGCAAATTTAAAACGCCCAGCGTAAAACAAAGCACCGCAAGGGTCAAATTTAGCCCGCCGAGCCTAAAGCCTTGTAGCTTTTGCGCGGAGTTTTTAAATAGCAGCGCTACAGCAAAACCAGCGATCAGGTAGTAGAACAAGGTATTTGTGCTGTCTATTTGTATGTTTGGATTCCACTCGCCAAATTTAACGCCGTACTCCCTCAAAAAACCGACCTTTTTCTCTAGCCGCGAATTTAGAGTTAGCCCTCCGTCCAGCCCAAACATCCCCTTTAGCACCTTTAGCGCGTCGTCCCACTCCTTTGCTCTAAAAAACACCCAGGCGATATTTACGAAGTTAAAGGTTATAAACCAAGCTACGAATTTATTTAGCCTAAAGCCTAACTCGCTCCAAATCCTTTGGAGTGAGCTTGGCCGCACCGTGCAGACACCCCCAAAACACAAACGTCCAGCCCGCACCGTGCCAGATGCCGCCTATCACAAAGGTCGCGGCTAAATTTACGCACATACGCACCTTGCCGCTACGGTTGCCTCCTAGCGGGATATAGACGTAATCTCTCAAAAAGCGGCTTAGCGTGATGTGCCATCTGCGCCAAAAATCCTGAATATTTAAAGCCTTATAGGGCGAGTTGAAATTTATCGGGAGTTTGATGTTAAAAAATAGCGCCGCGCCGATCGCCATATCGCAGTATCCGCTAAAATCAAAATAGAGCTGAAACGTGTAGCTCAGGCTAGTCACCCAAGCTTCGATCAAATTTAAGCTCGCGGCCATGTCAAAGCCCTCGGTCGCCCAAACGGCGAAAGCATCGACGATAACGACCTTTTTAAAAAGCCCGATAGAAAATATAAAAAGTCCAAGAGCGATATTTTTGTAGTTGATTATTTTGTTTTTGGTTTTTGCAAACTGCGGCATCATCTCCTCGTGATGCACGATCGGGCCGGCGATTAGCTGCGGAAAAAATGTAACAAACAAGCAGTAGTTTAAAAAATCATACCGCTTTGCGCCATTAAGCGCCACGCAATCCACCAGATACGCGATCTGCTGAAACGTAAAAAACGAAATCGCAAGCGGCAGGAGCAAATTTAGATGCGCTATCTGCGTACCGAAGGCGAAATTTACGTTGGCGATCAAAAAGTCTGAATATTTAAAATACCCAAGCAAGGCCAAATTTGCCGCGATACCAAGAGCTAGGAGAAATTTTTTGGAAATTTTGGGATTATTTTACAAAGCTCCAGCCCAAAAGAATAGTTAAATATCATCGAGCCTACTATTAGCGGCAGATAAGCGATATTCCACCAGCTGTAAAAAAATAGCGACGATAGCACCAAAAAGCCCTTCGCCGCTTCGGTAAGGCGCTTTTTATTTAAGAAAAAATATACGAAAAAAGTTACGGGCAAAAATAAAAATATAAATTCGTAATAGTTAAAAAGCATTATCCATCCATTGATTTTTAGCGAGATTATATTAAACATTATTTAATATTTAAACAAAATCAAAATTAATTAATTGCTACCGAGCAAAAACTAAACGCACAAGCGGTCAAATTTGAAGCAAAGGCACAAAAATAGTCTGCCAAAGTTGCAACTTAAATTTGAGCAAAATGACGCAAGAGGCGGTATCGCGAAACTAGACGAGGCGCGGATGAAATTTGCGGGCAGAGCGTATGCTTGTGATACGTAATAGAGCAAATTTTAAACGCAACGACGTATACTAAAGCGAAACGACACTGGAACTAAGATGAAGTATTTTTCGATTTACTTTGAGCCATACCATCATAACAAGACTTTGCTACAAAAAGGCGAGGCGACGATGCAAAAACATTTATAGATAACGAAATTTTAAAATTTGTATGAAAAGTGATAAGCGGCGGTATCTTGCGATGATTTTTGGGGTTGTTGGATAAAATTTCGGCATAGATAGAACATGTGGTTCATCGAGCCGAAATTTTATCAGCTCCACAAAACTAGCGAAGCGGCGGCACAGCCGAAGTTTCTATAAAAAGCGCGCAAGAGACAACGCATCATGTGTTTAGATCAGGATAATCCCACGCATTATACTCATCTGTCAGATTATCATTCTCGTCCCCCTTGCAGCACAGCCACTCTAGCCCGCCGCGTCTCTCCATCACGACTTCCTCATCGAGTCCAGCACTCTTGGTGCCGTGCACGCGGGCATTGACGCACGCCCAGTGGTAGCGGTAGACGAGATCAAGCGCTTGCAAGATTTCATCAGTACCCCGCATTTTCACGTGCTCCGAAAAATCGCCGCCGATAAAGGTATCCATCACAAATTTGCAGTCGCAGATATCCTTTGGGAAATTTAACTCCCCTACGAGACCCATGGCCCACATCAGCGCCCACAGCGACTCGTATTTCCAGCCCATATTTACGGCCTCGTCGTAGCTCGCTTCGCCCTCTATGACGCGGCGCTCCATGCGCGTTAGCTTATCTAGGCACCCAAAGCGGTTGTTTAGAAAGTCCTTCGTGCCCTGCTTATCTTCGTCCGTTAGCTCGCCGTTATCTCTGATAGTGCAAGCGCACATTATCGCAGCAAACGAGCAAATCGCACGGGCGATAACCTCGTCCTTTTCGCGCGGCGCGACCTCGCCCGTCTCGTATCGTAGCGGCAAATGGTCTATATACGGCACGCCTTGCGATTTTAAAATTTCGATGCTTATATCCTTGCGCTCTTGCGCTGTTTTACCGATTTTTGCGGCGCTTGCGCTATTTTTGCCGCCTTTTTTGAAAAAATCGAAAAATGCCATATTTTCTCCTTTAAATTTAGGGTTGCATTTTACCTGATCTTCGCTTACGGCAGCATTTTACGCGGATACGGTTTGCTAAATTTAACGAGCAAGCAAACGGATAAAATTGATTTGGCATAGATTGAAAAAGCAAAGTAAATTTCTAACGAGATAGTAAAAAGTAGATATGAGAAAAAAGGCCGCGAGCGGCAAGATACCTAAATTTAGGCCTACCGCTCGCTAAAATCTGCAAATTTTACTTAGCCGAGCAGCTTTTGCAGCACTCCAAAAGCCTGCGAGCCGCATTAGAGGCTACGATTAGCCCCGCAGCAGACATTATTATATCTTTTAGTACCAGTCGTCCAGCGCCTGATAGATATGGGAAGCCGTGATTAGGACTTTCAGTGATGCCAAGTGCTGGATTGCCTAGATTTGGCACCCAAGTCTCAGGCGTCGTTATCAAAAAGCTAAGCGTTACGATAGACATACCAAACGTCAGCAGCCCGCCGATAAGCCCTAGCTTAGGAAACCAGATGCCAAGCAGCACGAGCGTGCCGATAGTGCAGATCATCGCGCCGATCAGGTACGAAACTGCGTAAGTACCGTTTTGTTTGTGCCATTCGATGTTTTTAGGCACGACTAGGCCTTCCGGGTTTTTGTGTAGGTTGTACTCGGCGACCATTTTGCCCTTGCCGTTATCTACGATATCTTTTTTGCTATACATGTAGCTAAAAAACGGGCTGTTGGTTACAAACGGCACGATGCCGTCAGCCTCGTATTGTACGACTTTGAGTCCGCCTATCCACGCCATCACGATGAAAATCGCGACGCTAACGTAGTTTACGAAATATTTTTGCGAGCCTGCTAGGGCTTGTAAAAATTTTTGCATTAAGTTCCTTTAGGGTGGTTTTTATAATTTTAATTAGACTGTATATTTAAGGCTAGATAAAATTATAACGGGATTATATATAAATCATATAAAATTCTGCTTAAAAAGATAAGCATTATCATAAATGGAAACTTTAATTACATTTTAGTTTTGGATTAAGCAAGATTTTAAATTTATAATATCTTTATCTGCAAATAGCCATCAAAACACACCAAAGACTATTTGGTAGATTTGGCTGGTCTATGTGAGTGGATTAATAGCAAAACTTGCGTTAAATTTAAGACTTGATCTCTAGCAGCCAAAACCAAAACGAGCTCGTTTTAGCTTAAAATTTGATACCAAGCCGAATGTGAAATTTTATTTTACGAACCTTGCAAAATCTTTACAGCAACGTAGCTAAGTCCTATAAATAAAAATCAGACAAAAGCAAAATTTACGAGAAATTTATCGGATCCATATCGATGTCAAAGCCTTGCGCGGCGCAGATACGAGCGGCTTTTATGAGCGGAGCGTGCGAGGTGCAACGCAGCAAAATCTCAAAACGATATTTACCGCCGAGGATCTCGATCGCGCACTTGCCATGCCCGACTATCTCGAGCGAGGTTTCGGCGGCGCGTAAATTTTCAAGCTCGGCTACGCAAATTTCAAGCCTTTGCTTTGCCGCCTGCTCGCTTTTTTCAGAAACGACAGCCCGCAAAAGCCTAGCAAACGGCGGATATATCGGCTCTCTAGCAAGAGTCTCCTCGGCCAAAAACGCGTCGTAATCCGCGATAAAATTTTCAAAAAACTCTAGCTGCCTGCTCTGCACGACCACGCGCCCCTCACCTGAGCGACCAGCCCTGCCCGCCACCTGCATCGCCAGCGCCAACGTCCGCTCGCGAGCGCGAAAATCCGGGAAATTTAGCAGCTCGTCGACGCCCATGATGACGGCAAGATCTACGTTGTGGTAGTCGTGCCCCTTGCTTAGCATCTGTGTACCGACAAGCGCGTCTATCTCGCCCGCGTTAAAGGCTTTTAGCGTCTTTTCGAGCTTATTTTGCGTCGTGATCTCGTCGCGGTCAAATTTCTCGATCCTAGCCGCGGGAAACGCCAAGCGCAGGGCGTCCGTCAGCTCGTCGGTGCCGATTTTTTTCGCCTCGATCATCTCGCTACCGCACTTCTCGCACGAGCACGTCGCAGACGTCGTAAAGCCGCAGTACTGACACTTTAGCATGTTTCGCTTTTTATAAAAGCTCATCCCGACACTGCAAAACGGGCACTTTATCGTGCTGCCGCACTCACGGCACGACAGATAGCGGAAGTTCGCGCGCGTGGGCAAAAAGACGACCGCCTGCTTGCCGCCCGCAAAACTCGCCGTAAGCTCGCCCAGTATCGCGTCACTTAGCCCCGTCTCGCTCTCGTCGTAGATAAATTCTTTCTCGCTTTTAAAAAACGTTCCCCTTAGCCTAAAATGAGGCTGCTTTTTGAAGCTCACGACGCTCGGGGTCGCCGAGCCTAATACGACTTTCACGTCAAATTTGCTCGCTAAAAATAGCGCGAGGTCGCGGGCGTTATAGTGCGGATTTTGTGCGGATTTGTAGCTGTCGTCGTGCTCCTCGTCGACGATAATAAGCCCAAGCTCTGTAAATGGCAAAAATAGTGCCGAACGCGCGCCTGCGATCAAATTTATCTCGCGACTCTGAAATTTTTGCAGGATTTCGCCGCGCTTTTTTGGAGTTATTTTGGAGTGCCAAACGCCAAATTTCTCGCCGAAGTAGCTTTTTAGTCGCTTTGTCATCTGAGGCGTAAGCGAGATTTCAGGCATCAAAAGCAAAACCTGCTTGCCCGCGAGTAGATATTCGCGGATAAGGGAAAAATAAATCTCACTCTTGCCGCTTCCCGTATCGCCGAAAATCAAACTCGTTTTATGACTCTTTGCAAAATTTAGAGCTTCTTGTTGATCTTGGTTTAGGTTCGGGATTTTTGGAAAAAACTCGGTTGCAGGCTGCTGGTCGAAAGCCGTTTTGGGCAACTGCTCAGAGGTATTAAATTTTAATTCAGTAGCAACGTTCCCATTTGAGTTCAAATTTTCCTGATAGTCGCCGCTATTTAAATTTTCAGGCAAATTTGACTCCGATGTTTCGTTTAATTCCGTAGTCAAATTTAACTCTTTGCTATCGTCAAATTTTGCATTTGTCTCGTTTTTATCGCTCAGAATTTGTGCTTGCGTCAAATTTTGCAAGCAAGGCGCTTCAATCTCAAGCGGAGTAAAAAGTCCGGCCGCGATAGATAAATTTACGACATAGTAATGCGAGATAAATTTTAAAAGCGAAATTTGTATCGGTGTAAGCGTGGCGGATAAAATTTCTAAAATTTCAAGCGTTTTAAAATTCGGCTCGGCTACGCTTTGGAGGACATAGCCGATAGTTTTTTTATTTTTTATATTGATTAAGACTTGTGTAAAATTTGAGATTTTAAAATTTGAATGATATGTAAGCGGCTTAAGATTTAAGCCGCTCGGAATTATTTGGTAGTAGAGCATTACTCCAATTCTTGACAAAATCGACCGTTCTCGTTATCGGCGCACGTGAAAGTTCCGTTGTTTTGAGTGTATGTAAAAGTAGCCGCTCTGTTTCTCAATGTAAAAACATAAACATTAGCCGCGCTGCTAGTCCAGCCACTTTGCCCACTAGGAACTATACCGTTTTGTAAAACCCCTTCAAAAAGTACAGCATTATTTGTACCCTCAAGAGCTGGATAAGCGAATCTACCGGATAACATATTGGTATTGTATGAGTTCATTATCGCGCTTCTTATAGATGCTATGTCAGATTTTGCTCGCGTGATTATCGCATCATCCCTATTAACAAACAGTCTAGGCACTGCTACTCCAGCCAAGATACCTATAATAACTATTACAAAAACAAGTTCAATTAACGTAAAAGCGCGTCTCATTGAGGCCCTTTCTTGATATAAAGGATTATTAAAAATAAGTAAAAATGGGTAGGTAAAATTTAAAAAGGGCTCGATCTAGTCGAGCCCAACAAATCTAAATAAATAGACCAAAGGTATTATCTAACTACAGATAGTCCTGTAATCTGTACACCAGCGGCAGCAGGAGCAGCTTCCCATTGGTTTGTACCAGTATTAAATGTTTGACCTACAAATTGTGCATCCATATATTTTCTAATTTCTGGATCAGCTATTACTTTTACACAAATAGGCGCAGCGGCATCAGCACCAGCCGCTATAGTTACAAACGCAGGTGTTCTAGTGGTTGCGTTATTTACCTCTGGAGTAAGCGTGAATGCTAGGCAGTTTTTGCCGGCTGATTGTAGGTTTCCAGTCGCTGTTCCAGTCGCTGTTCCATTTGGAGCTATAGTAAGATCACCACCGCCACTAATAACAACGTTACTCATTTGTGCCTTTGTACCAAACCTTCCTTGTGAAGTATAGTAAGCTCCGATATCGCTTATTAAAGTACTTACGTTTGTTGCAGCTTTTGCTATCTCGGCATCATCACGAGTTGCAGTTAGTCTTGGTACGGCAACAGCAGCTAGAATACCTAAAATAACGATCACGAAGATCAACTCAATCATTGTAAAACCTTTTCTCATATGAGACTCCTTGTGTTTATTTCTGCATACACTTATGCAGTTAGCGGAATTATATAGATAATTAGCTTAAAAATAGATTAAAATGAAATCTTTTTATGTGGCAGCGTGTAAAAAAGTAATCCAATATAGAAATTTAACTTATTTCTTTACTTACTTTTTGGGCCAAAGAGCGCAGATCGCGCTCCTGCTGATAGTTTTCATAGCATTTTTGAACAAAGGCGCTTAGTAGCTCTTTGACGTCGAGATATTTTTTGCCTCCGGCAAAGGTCTCCCACTCTTTTTCAAAATTTTGGGCAAAGTCGTCCTCGAGGCTGATGTTGTAGAATGTGGAAGCTATTTTTACCGTTATTTTTTTCATTGTTTATTTATTTTCCCAGTACCGCTTCGATCTTGCGGATAACGTCGTCGCTCTCAGTGTTTTTGGTTCTCAGGTCTTCTTCTAGGCGTGTGATTTGGTTTGTTTTTGCTTCGTTTTGGGCTTTAACGCTGATTAGTTCGTTGCGTAGAGACTCGTTTTCTTCGCAAATTTCGTTATATCTAGCCAGCAGGTCGTTTACCTTGTCGGTTAGGGTGTTTAGTACTTTATCGTTATCAAACATCTTTTTCCTTAGTTTTGGTATAATTTTACGTAATTGTAACAAAAAAAGATGATTTTTAAGGTAAAAAATGAAAAATTTTGAAATTTCGTCCAAATTTAGCCCGAGCGAGGATCAGGCCCGCGCAGTCGCTAGTATAGTAGCCTCCGTAAGATCGGGCAATAAATACCAAACGCTTCTAGGCGTCACGGGCTCGGGCAAGACCTTTACGATGGCAAACGTGATAAAAGAGCTAAATATGCCAACCCTAATAATGACGCACAACAAATCCCTCGCCGCGCAGCTTTATAGCGAATTTAAGGGCTTTTTCCCTAAAAATCACGTGGAGTATTTTATCAGCTACTACGACTACTATCAGCCCGAAGCCTACATCCCGCGTCAAGACCTTTTCATCGAAAAGGACAGCTCCGTAAACGAAGAACTCGAGCGCCTGCGTCTCTCTGCAACGGCAAGTTTGCTTAGCTTTGACGACGTCGTGTGCGTGGCGTCGGTGTCGGCCAACTACGGCCTGGGTAATCCTAGCGAATACCAAGGCATGGTCGCATACCTAAACGTCGGCGATAAAATCAACCAGCGCGCGCTACTGCAAAAGTTAGTGGATATGGGATACAAGCGAAACGACGTTTATTTCGACCGAGGCGACTTTCGCGTAAACGGCGACGTGGTGGACGTATATCCCGCGTATTTTAACGACGAGGCGTTTAGGATCGAGTTTTTCGGCGACGAGATCGAGACGATGTATAGCCTGGATGTGCTAGAAAACAAAAAAAGACACGACCTGAAAAAATTTATCCTCTACCCGACCAGCCAGTTTATCGTGGGCGAAAACCGCCTAAAAATCGCCATCAAGCAGATCGAGGAGGAGCTAGAAGAGCGGCTAAAAGAATTTAACGAGCAAGGCAAGCTCGTAGAGGCGCAGCGCCTAAAACAGCGAGTTGAATTTGACCTAGAGATGATGAGTAGCACGGGCATGTGCAAAGGCATCGAAAACTACGCGCGACACCTAACGGGGCAAAAGCCCGGAGAAACGCCCTACTCGATGTTTGATTATTTCGAGCTGGGCGGCAAGGACTACCTCGTCATCGTGGACGAAAGCCACGTGAGTCTGCCGCAGTTTCGCGGGATGTATGCAGGCGACCGCAGCCGTAAAGAGGTGCTGGTGGAGTACGGCTTTCGCCTGCCATCCGCACTAGATAACCGTCCACTCAAATTTGACGAGTTTATAAACAAACGCGCCAAATTTCTTTTCGTCTCGGCAACCCCAAATGAATACGAGATAAATTTGAGCTGCGGCCATGTCTACGAGCAAATTTTACGCCCGACGGGACTGCTCGATCCCTTGATTGAGGTAAAAGATAGCGAAAATCAGGTGGAAATTTTATTTGACGAGGCTAAAAAAACGATCGAGAGAAACGAACGCGTGCTGGTCACCGTGCTCACCAAAAAGATGGCCGAGGAGCTCAGCCGCTACTACACCGAGCTTGGTATCAAGGTCAAGTACATGCACTCCGATATCGACGCCGTCGAGCGAAACGAGATCATCCGCGGACTGCGTAGCGGCGAGTTTGATATGCTCATCGGTATAAATTTGCTCCGAGAGGGGCTTGACCTACCCGAGGTTAGCCTCATAGCCATCATGGACGCCGACAAGGAGGGCTTTTTACGCTCGACGACGAGCCTTATACAAACGATGGGGCGTGCGGCTAGAAACGTAAACGGACGGGTGTTGATGTTTGCCAAAAAGATCACCAAATCAATGCAAGAAGCGATGGATACGACGCTGGCACGCCGCAAGATGCAAGAGGAGTACAACCGCGCCCACGGCATCACGCCGCGCTCAGCCAGCCGAAACATCGAGGAGAGCCTGCACGTCGAGGACGGCACGGAGATCTTAAGAAAAGGCGCAAATCTGGAAAAAATGCCTGCCGCCGAGCGAGCGAGCATAATCAAAGAGCTAAGAAAACAGATGCTGGAGGCGGCGGCGCAGTTAGAATTTGAAAAGGCGGCGGCGCTAAGAGATGAGATCGCCAAGATACGTAAATTGTGAGCGGCTCGTTTCTTGCGCGCCTTTAAATGAGCTAGAAATTTTCTCCCTCGATGAACTATATGTTCTATCTTCGGTCGAAAATTTCCTCGCAACATTTAAATTCATCACAAGACACTTCGCCTTATCGTTTTTCGCTCAAATTTGAAGTCAAATTTGTAAATTTCAGTTTCAAATTTGACCCATCGAGACCCGCACCCTGAAAACATCAAATTTAGAGTCAAAAACTCGCGACGCTTTGCGCAAGCAAAGCTATGTCGCCACCTCTAACGTGCAGTGGGGTTGGAGAGGGCTTGGGAGAGGAAGGGGCGACGCTTCGTAAGTAGAACCCCTTCCTCTCCCGAAAAAAAGAAAAAGGGGCTCTTTTGCTTCGGCTTTGCCTCGCAACTGCTAGCAGAGCGTAATTCAAGCCCTTCCCACCCCTTTAACAAAGAAGCAAGACGGCGTCAAACAATCATTTTCGTTTAAAGAAATTTAAGGACATAATGTTAAATTTGACCAAAAACCAAATTTAATACTTTAAAGACTCGAGTCTCGATGCATAAAATTTCAAATTTTAGTCAAATTTAGCCTCAAATTTCGGCAAATTTTACTCTCCGTCCTCGATATTTTCCTGCATAAAAACCCGCATGCTCGGAAACTCGAGCGCGCAAAGACGACCGAAACCTTGCTTATAAACGCAGCCCGTGTCGATATTTGCGCTAAATTTAGCGATATCAGGCTCAGCGATCGGCGTATGACCGTAGACGTTAAAGACGCCTTCGTTTTGGCTAAAATCGCCCCTGCCGCAAAGCACGTGCCGCCTAAACTCCGCCGCGCTATCGCCGTGCGAGTTGCGTAGCGCCCATATCCGCCCAATCGCCGAGTGCGATACGACGAGCCGCCTACCCTGCGCGTTTTTAAACCCAGCAAACTCCAAATAAAGCGGTAAATTTGACAAAAACTTTAAATGCGCGAGCTTCTGGGCGCGGCTAGCTTTATCGTAGGATGCGAAAGTCTGCGCGCCGCCGTTTAGGTAAAACCAGCGCGGGTCGCTAGGCGTCTCGCCGCGTAAAAATGCGTCTTTGTGCTGCAAAAGACGGTACTCGTGATTGCCCATCACTGCCGCGTAGCCGCGCCGCATCGCAAGCTGCACGACCTCAAAACTCCCCTCGCCGCGGTCTATCAGATCGCCGACGAAGCAAATTTTAGAATCGGCGCCGCGCGGCAAGCGATCTATCAAGGCGCAGATGGTTTTATAGCAGCCGTGAACGTCGCCGATGAGGTAAATTTGGTCGTTCATCTTTTCCTTCTTCTTGTAAATTTACTTAAATTTTAGCAAAGTTTAGCCAACGGGGCATAAAAACAGCGTACCAAAGCTACATAAATTTGGTCGTTAATTTTAAGCACCCTCACTCGCCGATCAATAGCATCACGCCAAGCGCTATCATAGTAACGCCGACGAAAAACTCCAAAATTTTCCATGCGGCGGGCTTTTGAAACAGCGGAGCTAAAAATCTAGCTCCGTATCCGAGCAAAAAGAAAAATGCAAACGACGCGCACATCGCGCCCGCACCAAAGAGTCCCGCACGCTCGCTAAATTTCGTAGAAACCGAGCCCAAAAGTACGACCGTATCAAGGTATACGTGCGGGTTTAGCCACGTAAAAGCTAGCGTAAGAAGCGCCGTTTTAACCGCACTGCGTGCCTCCTCGCCATCTGCAGTTAGCGCATGCGAGGCGCTAAACGCGCTATAAAGACTACGAACCCCGTAAATACTCAAAAACACAAATCCTCCCCAAAGCGCGGCGGTTTTGATGATAGGGTAGTGCTCAACCACGTAGCCAAAACCCGACACGCCCGCAAAAATCAGCACGGCGTCGCTAAGCGCGCAGATAGCGCAAACTAGAAAAACATGCTGTTTTTTTATGCCTTGTTTTAGCACGAAGGCATTTTGCGCTCCGATGGCTAAAATCAGCGATAGTCCGAGCGAAAATCCAGAGAAAAAGGCGTTGAAAGAAATCATTTTATCACTTATATTTTGTTTTTTAAATTTTTGACCGAAATGCGTGCGACAAAAAGCTCGGCGAAGTAAAATTTGCCGCACGCGTAGATTTTTTGCAAATTCGCTCGTCAAATTTACAAGTTTCAAGATGCGGGTCTGGGCAAGTAAAATTTGAAGCTAAATTTATAAACTTAGCCGAATTTAGCTTCAAATTTAAACGTAAAACGATAAGGCAAAGTATTTTTCTACTTCGCTGCGCTGGTAGCTTTTCAAGAGGTTCTAGACGAGGCGCTTTTAAATTTGGAGACGGGAGTTACCATATAGGTAATGACCGAGCCAAATTTAAAAGTAACGAAGTATAGGGCAAAAAGACAAGCCGCTTAACTTTCTTTTAGCAGTTTCGCCACCATCTGCTCGCTCTTCCCCTTATCGGTATCCTTTTTTGTCGCCTTGTATATCCCGCTCACGTACTCCTCGAGCACCTCTTGCGAGTTTATGCGCGCGTCGCCCTCTTTAGGTCTCACCTTGGCGTATTCGCCGCTGTTTTGCAGCTCAAACGCCAGCTCGTTATCGCTAAGCTGCAATCGCAAAAACTCAAGCAAGCGCTCTTGTAAATTTTTATCGATAATCGGCGTCATGAGCTCTAGGCGGCGCTCGAGATTTCGCGGCATCCAGTCGGCGGAAGCGATGTAAATTTGAGGCTCGGCATGCCTGAAATAAAATATCCTCGCATGCTCAAGGTATTTGCCGATGAGCGATCTCACGCGGATATTTTCGCTTAGGCCTTTCACGCCAGGGCGCACGCAGCAGATGCCGCGCACGATGAGGTCGATCTTTACGCCCGCGCTACTAGCCTTTACCAGCGCGTCTATGATATCGCTATCTACCAGTGCGTTCATCTTTGCCACGATCCTGCCGTGCTCGCCGTGTGCGGTCTCGGTCTTTATCATCTCCAGCACGCGCTCTTTTATCTGCATCGGCGACATAGAAAGCGTCTGCAAGCGGCGGTTTTTAGAAAAGCCAGAAAGTATGTGAAAAAACGTCGTCGTATCGCTGGCAAACTCCGCCCTGCTAGTAAAATAGCTCACGTCGGTGTAAATTTTCGCCGAGCCGCCGTTGTAGTTACCGGTGGATAGATGCATGTAAAATTTGAGCTTGCCGCCCTCTTGACGGATGACTTGGCTCACTTTTGCGTGTACCTTAAAGCCCGTGATACCGTATATCACGTGCGCGCCGGCATCCTCTAGAGCCTTTGCCCAGTGCAGGTTGTTTTCCTCGTCAAACCTTGCCTTTAGCTCGACCATCACGGTTACTTGCTTACCGTCGTTTGCGGCGT
>CAUSAR010000003.1:0-58300 GCA_963529735.1 uncultured Campylobacter sp. | reverse complement strand
GGAGGCGTTTTATGAAAATTTTAGGCAAGATTCGAGTCGGCGCGGCGGCGCTTGGAGCGGTGATGTGTTTTAGTAGCGCGCAGGCGTTTTTTACGATTGATTTTAACGAGCAGTGGTTGAGGCAGGATGCGTATAACCGCGCTATGAATCAAGCAAGAAAAAATTTAAATCCGCCCGATGATTCCGCCTATGCCAAAGATATCAAGACCGATATACTCTATACGGGCGCGCTGGTACGAGCCGGAGATCATTTTTTTGACATGGATGGCATCGAGCAGATAGCGCAGCTATTTCCCGCCGCGCAGCAAGACGAGGGGCGGCGCTTGCTAGTAGAGGGTATAGATAAGCTAAACGGCAGCGTCGAGCAGCTATACGGCATACCCAAAGAAAACGTAGCGACCGGTATCGTGGCGCTACTAGGAGGCGCTTATGCGGCGTATTTTAATCATCCGATGCCGGACGAGGCCGTAAAGCCCGCATTTTTGCAGATCGCCGAGTTTTTACGCAAAAAACCGGAGCTGTTTGAGGGAAAGGCTACGGAAATGATGAACTCGTATCAGATATCTATGGGGCTTGGGTTTTTGCTAATGGCAATGCAGCAGGAGTTACAGCAGCATCCAAATCCGGCGCATGAGGCGGAGCTAAAAGCCGTAGGCAGGCTGGTTTTTAAATCATTACTAAACGTCGAACCGGAGCAAATGGATTTTACCGCATCTGGGATAGTCTTTAAATAGGCGTTTTGATTTTTGCGCGAGCAAGGCAAAACTGCGCGCAGGCTCGCGCTACCTGTTAGGCGGCTTGCGGCGCAAAAAGCCGTCCTAGTAGCGCTTTTGAGCGCGACTAAACAAATACTCAAACATAAACAAAAGCCTCTTTTTTGACACACCCGGCTTTTGGCCACTACCGAGCAAATAGCCAAACCGCGCTCAAGAGCCGAATTTAAATAAGTCCGCGCGCGCCTTGCAAAATTCAGCCGATTTTTTATTTTAAAATAGCAGGCGCATTTTCGCATTTTTAAAAGCCTAAAGCCAAAATCGCCTTTACGCTTTTACTTCTAAATAAACTCCCTTGGATGATAAATTTGCACGCCCTTGGCCTCCGTCTGCGCGGCGGCGATGACGGCAGCCGCGATATCTTTCGCGCTCATCGGACGATAGTTCGTTAAGATAAACTTCGGCAAAAGCCCAAACAGCCAAATCGCAAATAGCTCGCCCATGCGCACCTGCTCGCGCTCGCTTTTTATCGCAGGTAGTCGCGCGATTTGCACGCTCTCGTATTTTAGCGCGGCGATCTTTTTCTCCGCCTTGCCCTTTGCGCGCAGATAAAAAAATCTCGACTGCTCATCAGCGCCCTGCGACGAAATGAGTGCAAAGCGGCGCGCGCCTGATGCGATGCCCCATTTTGCGATATTTACGGGGTAGCTCACGTCCACTTTATAAAACTGCCCGCGGCTACCGGCTTGCTTCATCGTCGTGCCAAGCGCGCAAAATATCTCATCTACCTCGCGCGGCGGCAGCTCTTTTACGTCGCTAAAATTTACGATCTGCGTCTCTAATTTTTCGTGGCTAAATTTTAGCTCCCTGCGCGCCCAAACGATGATTTGGTCGTAGTTTTCATTCTCGCAAAGCCCGCGAACGATCTCGCGTCCGACTGCTCCCGTGGCACCCACAACCAAAGCTGTTTTTCCCATTTTCGCTCCTTAAATTTCTTTAAATTTTAACGCGCTTTGAGGTCAAATTTAGCTCCAACTCTGCGTTATTCTAAATTTTATGCTTCGTCGCGCGACGCATAATGCATAAATTTTATCGTTTGCCCGCATAGTCAAATCGCGCAGCTTGCAGGCTAAACTCGAAGTTGTTTCGATCCACCGCGCCCACACACGCGTCGCTATCGTAAAGCGCAAGTAGAAATTCCGCCATCTCCTCGCTCGAATGATAGCGCTTAAAAGCCGCGTCGTAGTCGTAGCCCGCGTCATCCGTCGCCACGGGACCAAAATCCGTCCTAGTCGCGGCGGGTGCTAGAACTTTAGCCTGCATTTTGGCGTCTTTATCCTGCGCCAGCTCGTAGTGCAAGCCCTCCGTAAAGGCGCTTACGAAAAACTTGCTCGCGCAGTAGGTGACGGCGTTTGGCACCATGCTGTAGCCACCCGCGGAGGAGATATTGATGAGCTGGGCGGGCTTATGCTTGTAATCGCGCACGAAGAGGTGGCTTAGCAGCGTAAGCGAAATGATGTTGAGCTGTAGCATCTGCGAGATTTTGGATAGATCGCGCTCGCCGACCGCGCCGTAATCTCCAAAGCCCGCGTTATTTATGAGCGCCTTTAGCTCGTAGCTTTTTAGCTCGTTCCAAAGCGTCAGGACGTTCTCGCTGCGCGCAAGGTCGCAAATTTTAATGACTACGTCCGATTCGGGCGCGATCTGCGCGATCTCGTCCTTTAAGTTTTGCAGTAGCTCCGCTCTGCGCGCGATTATAATCAAATTTTCTCCGCGCCTCGCAAACGCCTTTGCCGTAGCCGCTCCGATACCCGAACTTGCGCCGGTGATGACGATATATTTTTTCATTTTCTATCCTTTCTTGGATTTTTCAGTTTGAAATTTTACTAAAACTCGCCGCGTATTTACGCGTGCACTTGTCTTAAATTTACAAATTTGCCGGCATTTTGCGGGGCGTTTTATTCGTCGCTTATGGGCGTGCGCTTGGTATCTATCGCTTTACCGTCCAGATAATACCAACCGCCGGCGACGTAGTGAAGCGTTTTTAGCTCGTCAGGGATCTTTTCAAACAGCCAGTGCCCGCCGTCAAAGATCCGCTCGTCCGCGTATACCGCGACGACCTCGCCGATGAAAAGATCATAGCTCTGCTCGTTGTGAGGCTCGGGGATACGCTTGCAAACGAGCCATGCGGCGCAGCCCGCGATCAGCGGTACGCGGGAGTCATCTTGATAAAAAATTTCCACGTTTTTCATCTTGTCCGCGTTATCAAAGCGCGAGTTATTTTCGGCGCCAAGCTCGCTAACCAGCTCCGCCTGCGCTGCCGTGGGGATCTGCACGGCGAAGTACCCGCTCTTTTCGATGAGCGTCCCCGCGCATGAGCCGTTGTGCGGCACGATGGTAACCTTGTCGTAGTCAAGCGCCTGCGCCCACGTTATCGCCATCGCGTTGACGTCGCCATCGTATTTGGCCGACACGAGCGTGGTCGCGCCCGGGTTTGGGATATGATTTTTGTAGATCTACTTTTATGATCACCATTTTTGTTCCTTTGACCTGGTTTTGTTAAAATTTGCCCGCTTTTTTGAGCCGCCTTAGCGAGCTCTTTAAATTTTATCTAGGCTCGCCAGGCTGTCATATCAAACCCAAAAGCCGCAAATTTAGCTAAATTTACCGCGCCTTTTCGCAGTGTTCTCCGTACGGCACCAGCTCGCAAAGCCTCGCGTGCAGCCGCTTTACCTCAGCCTCGCCGGAGATCTCGCGTAGCTCTTTTTCGTGGTATTTAGCTAGCATGATGCAGCCTGCGAGCATGTCCGTTTCGTGGCAGCTTCTAACAAGCGCTTTTATAGCTTCCTCTGCCCCGTAAGGCATCGCCATCGTGCCGAATCTAAAACATCGCCAAGCGTCCATCTCGCACGCCTTGCGCAGATAGCCGACCGCCTGCTCCGGCGCGCTGCTGCCGATGGCTAACCCTAGATGCTCGCACCCTAGCGCCGAGCCCTTTTCGCAGGCGGTTTCGTATAGTTTTTTCGCGCGTTTTTCGTCCTTGCCTGGCGCGCCGTCAGCCTCAAGGCTCTTGCCGTACTGCACGCAAGCATCCTGATAGCCGCTATCGCAAGCCGGGCTCAAAATCTCCCTTGCGGCGATAAAATCTTTGTTATTTATGTGCATTTCGCCCGCCGCAGCGCACGCGTCAAATTTGCCATCCTTGCACGCATCAAGCAAAGTTTGCATCGCTTCGCGAATGTCTTTTTCGTTTTGCTTTTTAGGCTGCTTTTGGTAAAACAAGATCACTCGCTTGCAAGCTCTCGCGTCCTTTTGGGCGCACGATTTTTTGAGCTCCTCGTATCTCGCGTTTAAAAACGCCTCTTTTTCTGGGCTTAGTTCGCCTTTTTTGGGCTCGCCAGCCACAGCCGCGATAGCAAAAAGTATCAACACAATCAAATTTTTCATTTTATTCCTTAAATTTATTTTCTTAGCGCCTTTGCGAGGCTAGCGCCCATTATTATAATTAAAATTTGTAGCTTTTTACAAGGTGTTGAGGATAATTTAAAGGGCAAATTTGCCCTTTAAATTTTAGTTTAGTAGAAGTGATTTTATATCTATTTTTTGCTCGATCATCTTGCTCTCAAGCATAAATTCTTGCGTAGCTTCAAGCGCTTTTATATCTTCAGCCGTGATCTTTGAGCTAAAGTCATACTGAGGATACATGCTCTTTACCGCCTCTATGCTAAGCCCGGTCTCTTCGGCCGTAAATTTAAGCGCCTCATCCTCGTTCGCCTTGATGTAGTCTAAAATTTCATCCTGAGCCTTTTTGAATTTCTCGACTACGTCTTTATGTTTTTTATAAAACTCGCCGCTTGTAGCCGTCACTATGACTGGAGTGATAACGCCTTTGCCGGTTGTTACGACGTGTAGGCCTGATTTTTGAGCGTTATAAGCAGCAGGTCCCGCAAGAAGCGCCATATCAACGCTACCGTTTTCTAGCGCAGCCTGCGCAGCCGGGATGCCCATAGATACGAACTCGACGTCATTTATGCTAAGTCCGCCAAGCGCTAAGTATCTAACCAAAAGCTCGTTTAGGATCGTGCCTTTTGGGCCTGCTACCTTCTTGCCTTTTAGATTTTTTGGCGACTTGATATTTTGATCTTTGGCAAATATCACAAAGGCTTCAGGCGCCCTTGAATAGGCGCTTACGATCTTGATATCAGCCTTATTTGCAGCCGCTAGTATAACCGAGGTGCCGCCCACACAGTTTAAAAACTGGAGCGAATTTGAAGCTAGCGCTTGCGTCTGCTTCGTACCTGATGTTATGTCAGAGTACTCCACCGGCACGCCAAAAGACTTCGCGTAAAAGCCTTTAAATTTATCGACGATAGATGGGACGTTTAGCGGCGATTTGACGTAGGTCATGCCGATCTTGTCTAGGCTCTCGCTTGCGTTTGCGACGAGGCAAAGCAAAGAGGCCGCACATAAAACCTTGAAAAACTTTCTCATATTTGCTCCTTGTGATTTAAATTTTGTGGATTATATAAATTTTTTGCTTCATTTTGGTTTTAATTATCATCTATCTTTATTCTAAATTTCACTCAAAATTTTGCGTTTTACGGCTATTAGCTCGCCACTTAGCAGATCTCGTGGTCTTGCTAAATTTGATAGATCGTAGTTTGATTTTATACCGCCTTTTTCAAGCAAGATGATCTCATCAGCCAAAAATAGCGCCTCGTCGATGTTGTGCGTGACGAAAAGGATAGTTTTGCCGGCTTTTATCTTTAAGATTTCAGCCTGCATGCTAGCTCTCGTAAAGGCATCAAGTGCCGCAAACGGCTCATCCATGAGGATCAAATTTGCCTCATACGCAAGCACTCTCGCAAGCGAAACTCGCGAGCTCATGCCCCCAGAGAGCTGCGAAACGGCGGCAAATTTAAAGTCGCTAAGTCCTATCATGGAGATCAGGCTATCTATCTTTGCTGGCTCGATCTCATGCCTTTTAAGCGCAAAAACGATATTTTCATAGACGTTTAAAAATGGCATGAGGCGGGCTTCTTGAAATACAAAGCCGATCTTTGCAGGCTCTTTAAATTTTATCTCGCCAAGGCTTACGCTTTCAAGACCGGCGATGAGGCGTAAAAGCGTAGTTTTACCGCATCCACTCCTGCCAAGTATGACGGTGATCTTATCTTTTTTTACGCTCAAATTTAGCTCTTTTAAGACCTCTATTTTCTTGCCGTGGATGAAAAAATGCTTGGATAAATTTGAAATTTCTATCATTTTTCACCTCGCAAAAGGCTAAATTTCGCTATCAAGAGCAAAAATATCCTATCTATGAGCACGCCGCAAACGCCGATAGTAAAAATGCCTACAAATATCCTATCCGCGCGTGAAAGCTCCTCGGCATCAAGGATCAAGTAGCCTAGCCCGCTTGAGGCCGCTATCATCTCCGCTCCGATGATCGCGCGCATAGCGTAGCCAAAGCCTATGCGCATACCGACAAAGATATCTTTTAGCGCGCTTTTAAAAATGATCTTGTAAAAAATCTCAAATTTGCCAAAACCAAAAATTTTACCGACCTCGATGAGCTTTGTATCGCAGCTAGTTAGTCCTTTTGAGATACTAAGAAACATTGGAAAAAACGAGGCTAGGATAATAATGATGATCTTTGGTGTCTCGTTTATGCCAAACCAAAGCACTAAAATGGCGATCAGGCTAAGCGGCGGTATGTTTCTAAAAAACTCCAGTATCCACTCGTAATAAACGCTGATCTTTGGCAAAAGCGCTGCAATACCGCCAAGCACAAGTGCCAGGGCAAAGGAGAGCGCGTAGCCTGCAAATATACGCTTAAAGCTAATAACAGTGTGCGTGACGAGCTCGCCGCTTTGTATCATGGCTAGCATCGTCTTAAAGGTCGTCACAGGACTTGGCAAGATATATGGCGTGAAAATTCCTAGCTCGCAGACGACCTGCCAGATGGCAAAGATCACGAGAACTAAAATACTCTTTTTAAAGATTTCCTTCACAGTCCATCTCCGTTGTGACAGCCATTTTCGCAGTATAAAAGCTCGACGATCCGGTAGTTTTTAAGCTCGCTAAATTTATATGAAAGGGCGTTTTGTATCTTTTCTTTATTGCCAAGGCTTAGAGTTTTTGCGCCTAAATTTGCGAAAAATCCCGGCGGTATCGGACTTTGCTCGATACTACGCATCTTTAAATTTATAGCGTTTTGCTCCCTAAAGCTTTTCCACGTCAAAAATGTGGTTCGCTCCAAATTTAGCTCCCTGCCAAGCTCGGCCAAGTCCTCACAGGGCGTCGTCACGTAAAGCCACTCGTCCTCTTTTAGCCTTGAGCTAAGCTCAAGCGCGCTTTCAATCAAAATAGGGTTTAAATTTGATACAAGGCTGGCGTGCTCTTTGAAATTTGCCCTGATGAAATTTGCAGCCCTAGGACAGCGACTATCAAAGATGAGTTCCTTTTGTGCGAGGTCATTTTTGTATGCGTTTTTTACGCTTTGGACGTGGTCTTTTTCGCACTCCATTACGCTAAAGCCTTTGTTTTGTAAAATTTCTTTAAGAGCCGCAAAGTCGTAGATACTTTTTACAACAGGATTTAGCCAAACCAGTTTTTTCATGAGAGCTCCCATCAAATTTAAAAGCTATAATTTAATAATTGAAATCAGAATTGTATCATTTGAAAGTAAAAAGATCGCTTTGGAAGCCAAATTTATAAGAAAACGGCTGGACTTTTACGTCCAGATTTTTCTTTTCTGCGATTTTATATATGGGTTTTAGTATATTTACGCCGCTTTTTCAAGCTTCATTAGCTTTTTTGGGTAAGCAAATTTCTCATCTTTAAATTCAAAAAAACAAGCCGTCAAATTTAAAAATCTAAACGGCTTGCTTTAAACCTAACGCCCTTTCCTCAAACCCCTCTCCCACGATAAACTCCGTGGTATAAACCAGCGCGCGGCCTTCTTGCGCGTCTTTGATACGGATGATCAGACGCTTGTTGTTTTTATCGGCTGCGGCGCGGTGTTCGCCGATGGCGGCACGGTAAATTTGCGTGATGATATCCTTGCTCGTTTCGTCCAAATTTAGCTCTAACACGAGATCCTCAAGCTCTCTTTTACCTCTATTTTCGCTAGCCGCCGAGCCGTTTTGATAGGTTGCGCCGCCCTCTTTACGCTGCCTAAAGCTTCTGTTTTGAAAATTCATATCGCGCGCATCCTCTAGGCTCACGACGTTGATTAGATTTATGCGAGCGCCCTGATCGTCACGCGAGTAGCGCACCTTAAATGCTAACGGAGCGTCCTTTTGCTCCTCGCTTAGGCTCTCGATGAGCCCTTTTTCGGAGTCAAACGCCGCAACCTTAAACGTGCTAAAAAGATCCATAATGCTTAGCATCATAAACTCTTTGCCGGTTTTTTTGCTAGGGATTTTAGCGATCTCGGCGATCTTGCCGACGACTAGGATCTCGCTCGTTTTATCTATCTTGCCAAAATCCTTGCTAGGCGTGTGTTTTATCTGTTCGATTTGCTCTTTGTATTTTTCGAGCGGATGCGAAAAGTCCATGCCCATAGCCTCGTCAAGAGTCAAAATTTTATCCAAATTTATACGCATGAACTGCCCGTCTTTGGAGTAGCGAACCTTAAACGCATGCGGCAAATCGCGCTCATCGGCGCTCATCGACTCGACCGCGCCAAGGCCTCTGTCAAAGACCGCGATCTCGACCGTACCGTGAAGATCCAGCATCTCGATCGTGCCCATTTTTTTGCCGTTTTTCTTGCTGATCCTAGTCGTGAGATCCTCGATCTTGCCGACTAACAGCATCTCGCCGTTTTCGGGTAGCTCGTCAAATTTATCGCTTAGCGTGTAGTTTATCTTTGAGATTTGCTCGCGGTACTCGTCTAGCGGGTGGCCGGAGAGATAGATACCCACGCTTTCTAGCTCAAATTTGAGCTTGGTTTTTAGCTCTAGCTCGGAGTCGTCGCGCACGAGATTTGTTTTAACCGTGCCCATGCTCTCGTCGTCGCCAAAGAGGCTCTCCGCAGCATTTTTCTTGATAGTAGCGGCGTTTTTGCACGCCTCTACGATGTTATCTAGGTTGTTTAGCATCATCTTGCGCGTTAGGCCGAAGCTATCAAACGAGCCCGATTTTATCAGGCTTTCAAAGACTTTTTTATTTACCTTAAAGTTATCCACGCGCGAGACGAAGTCGTCAATATCCTTAAACTCGCCCTTAGCCTGCTCCTCTAAGATATTTTCGATCGCCGCGCCGCCGACACCCTTTATAGCGCCTAGGCCGTAGATGATGGCGTCCTTGCCGCCTTCGCTAACGACTGAAAATTCTTTGGCAGATTTGTTGACCGACGGCGGCAGGATAGCGATATCTAGGCGCTTGCACTCATCGATATAGCGCGAAATCTTATCGGCGTTACTCTCCTCGCTCGTGATTAAAGCCGCCATAAATTCGGCCGGATAATAAGTCTTTAGATAAGCCGTCTGAAAGGTCACGTAGGTGTATGCCGCGGCATGTGATTTGTTAAATCCGTACGAAGCAAAGTGCAAAATAAGCTCAAACAGCTCGTCGGCCTTTTTGCCGTCTAGCCCCTGCGCCTGCGCTCCCTCGATAAATTTGCCCTTTAGCCTATCCATCTCCTCTTTTATCTTTTTACCCATCGCGCGGCGCACGAGATCCGCACCTCCCAAAGAAAAGCCGCCGATAGTCTGCACGATTTGCATAACTTGCTCTTGATATACGATGACGCCGTATGTGGGCTCTAGTATCGGCTGAAGCTCGGGGAAAATGTACGTGATAGGCTCTAAACCGTGCTTGCGCTTGATGAAATCAGGGATAAGATCCATCGGACCCGGGCGGTAAAGCGAGATCATCGCGATGATATCCTCGAAGCAGTCGGGGCGCATATCGGCTCCGACTTTTTGCATGCCTTCGCTCTCTATCTGAAACAGTCCCAGCGTCTGGCCGCTACTGATCGTCTCGTAGGTTTTGGGATCGTTTTTATTGACCTGCTCCCAGATGATCTCTTTGCCAAATCTCTTTTTTACGAGCTTGACGGCGTTATCGATCACGGTTAGCGTCTTTAGCCCAAGAAAGTCAAATTTGATTAAGTCCACGTCCTCTAGGTACTTTAGGCTATACTGCGTGACGAAGTGATCCTCCTCGGCGTTTGGCTGACGAAAGAGCGGGGTTTTGTTCCACAGCTCCTCGTTTGAGATGACCACGCCTGCTGCGTGCATGCCGGCGTTTCGGTTTAGACCCTCCAGATCAAGGGCGAATTTCCAAATTCTATTCGCATTTGAGTTGCTTGCTATCAGCTCGCCGATCTTTGGCTCTTTTTCAAAGGCCTGCTCCAGCGTGATGCCTAGCTCGTCTGGGATGAGTTTTGCCATCGCGTCGGCCTCGGCATAGGGCATATCGCATACGCGCGCGACGTCTCGGATGACGCCTTTTGCCAGTAGCTTACCGAAGGTAATAACTTGCGCGACGTTAAATTTGCCGTATTTTTCGATGACGTAGTCGATGATCTCGCCGCGGCGGTTTTGACAAAAGTCCACGTCGATATCGGGCATGCTCACGCGCTCCGGGTTCAAAAAACGCTCGAAAAGTAGGTTATACGGCAGCGGATCAAGGTCGGTGATCTTTAGACAATATGCGACCAGGCTTCCCGCCGCCGAGCCGCGTCCCGGGCCTACCGGCACGCCGCGCTTTTTAGCTTCGTTGATAAAGTCCCAAACGATCATCATGTAGCCCGGGAAGTTCATCTTATTTATGATATCTATCTCGCGCTGCAAACGGGCGCGGTACTCCTCGTGGCGCTCTAACGGGACGAATTTAAGCCTATCCTCTAACCCCTGCCTGCACTCGTGTTCAAACAGCACGCTGTCGTTTGGTATGCTGTAGCGTTTATCAGGCTCAGGCAGGCTCAAATTTCGCTCGGCGGCGTACTCTAGCGTAAATTTAAAATTTGGCGGCGTCGCGTCGCCTAGTTTGATCGTTAGGTCGCATTTATCTACGATTTCTTGCGTATTTGCGACGGCCTCGGGGATATCGGCGAAAAGCTCGCTCATCTGCGCGGGCGTCTTGACGTAAAACTCATGCACGCTGTGGCGCAGGCGGTTTGGATCGTCAAGCAGTTTGTTCATCGCGATACACATGAAAACCTCGTGCGCGTCGGCTCTTTGCTTAAACGTATAGTGCGTGTCGTTAGTTGCTATTACCTTGATGTTTAGCTCTTTTGCTAGGCGCAGGATTTCATCGTCAATCCTGCGCTGATCGCCGATACCGTGGCGCATGATTTCTAGGTAAAAATCATCGCCGAAGACTTCCTTGTACCACAGTGCAGCTTCCTTCGCCGCCTCATATCCGCCCGCGCCGTAGCGTAAATTTCGCTCGCTTTGGTTGAGGTTCCAGTTCACCTCGCCTTGCAGACACGCCGAGGAGCAGATGATGCCCTCGCTGTGCTCTTTTAGTATCTTTTTGTTGATACGCGGATAATAATAAAACCCCTCGATATAGCTCATGGAGCTAAGATACATCAGGTTTTTGTAGCCGATTTCGTTTTTGGCGATGAGGCAGAGGTGGAAGCGCTGTTTGGTGCTTTTATCCCCCAGCTCCTCGCCGTTATGGATATAGGCTTCGATGCCGATTAGCGGCTTTATGCCTTCATTTTTCATCGTTTTATAAAAGTCTATCGCGCCGAACATATTGCCGTGGTCGGTGATGGCTGCGGCTTTGACGCCTTGTTTTTTTAGCGTTTTGGCTAGCTCTTTGATACGGTTGGCTCCGTCTAGCAGCGAGTACTCCGTGTGCAGGTGCAGGTGCGTAAAATCTGTAAAATCGCTCATTTTTCGTCCTTTTTAATGCTTTTGATTTTACAGAAACTTTGCTTTTAGGCGGATAAATTCGGCCTGGCTTAAATTTAAGCAAGCGCGGGAAATAGGCTGTTTGAGCGGATTTTTAGCAAAATTTTGAGCTCAAATTTGACGCTTGCGATGCGGGCGACTTGATTTAAATTTACGGCTCAAAATTTTGCTTAAATTTGAGCGGTAAATTTGACGTAGCCTTGCATCCTCGCGGACGTAAATTTGTGCTCAAATTTAAACTCTGCCGCAAACGACCCGTCCGAAACGCTAAATTTATTTTAGCGACTCCGCTATCGCCCGTAAATCAAAATTTGGTACAAAACCGATAAAACTTACCATGCTTTTTAAATTTTAAAAATAATCCAAACAAGAGTGCAAATCGCCTAAATTTATCGGCTAAATTTCTCTTTAAACATCTCAAGCAAATTTGACAAGCCGTCGCATTTTGATGCGTCAAGGCCGAGCTTAAAAGCGGCAAATTTATAGTGGATTTTGGCGCCGTCCGTTACGCTTACCGCAGGTGCACGCGAGCTTTTGGATAGCTTTTTGCCGTCCTGCGCTAGTAGGCCGTGATGGATGAAATTTGCATTTTTAAAACCGTAACCCAAAATCTGCGCCGCGTATTTTTGCGCCGCCGAACACGCGAGCAGATCCTCGCCTCGCACGAGCAAATTTACACCTAAGATCTCGTCATCCACGAGGCTAGCAAGATTATACGCGGGCGTATCGTCCTTTTTCCAAACGACGAAATCGCCCAAAATTTGCGACAAATTTACGCTTTGAGTCTGCGCGAATTTTTCCGTCTCAAACGCCGCTTCGTCCGCCAAATTTAAACCGTCCGAATTTGCCGAATTTAAAATGCGTTCTTCTGGATTTTCTATAGCGTTTGGGTTAAATTTCTTATCGCCCGGTTTGCCTCCGCCAAAGCAGCACGAGTTTACCGAATTTTTTAAACCGTTTGTCGTGCCGTCTTGCGCTTTTTGCTCACTACTCCAAAGGCCGCCCGCCAGGCTCACCTCTCCGCCGGAGCCGTGCCCCAAAGCGTCGAAATTTATCAAATTTTGACGGACGTTAATATGCAAATCGTCAAGGACGCGTAGCCGCATAGCCGTTTCGTCTTTTTGAAATTTAAGATTTTTCTCCGCGCAAACCCGCGTATAAATGCCGTTTTTAAACGAGCTTTTCATCGAGTGCGAGCACTCGCAAGCATAGCAAACGCCTTTTTGCTCAAGCGTTTTTAGCGCGTTTTTGTAGGCGTCGAGGCGAAATTTGGAGCTAAATTTGGTTTCAAATTCCCCAACTCCACCGGGTCCGCCGTCAAAATCAATGCCCAGCATATCAAGCACGCGAAAGATATTTTCCACGTATTGCCTGCGGTAGCGCGGCAAGTCGTAGTCGTCGATCCTTAAGTACAAAATCCCGTCAAAAGCGCGAGTAAAAAGATAGGTTAGCAAGAAATTATAGACGTTGCCCGCGTGTAAAAAGCCGCTTGGCGTCGGAGCGATACGAGATGTGATTTTTTGGTTCATTTGGAGTGAAATTTGATTAAAAAGCTTAAATTTAAAAATTAGTTAAAAGCCGTCAGATTTGACGGCTCGTTTATTCTTTAGGTTTAGATTCGTTTACTCTTAGAGCTCTGCCGCCTACTTCCTTGTTGTTTAGCGCTTCGATCGCTTTTAGCGCGTCTGCGTCGTTTTCTATCTCGACGAATCCGAATCCTTTTGAGCGATTCGTGTCGCGATCTTTGACGATTTTCGCGCGTTTTACTTCGCCAAACGGCGCAAATGTATCCTTAAGCTCTGCCTCAGTCATGCGATATGACAAGTTACCGACGTAAATATTCACAGTAACGTTTCCTTAAATCAAATTCCCGATAAATCGGTTAAGGAATAATACCTGAATTTAAATAAAAAAGCTAGATAAAAAGCTCGCTTTTTATAATTTAGTATTAAATTTATCCGCAAGCTCTTTAATGCGGCAAAATTTAGCCGATTTTTCAAACCGGCAAGCTTTTAGGGCTTAGAAAACGGCTTCATACAAAAGCCTATTTCTCGCGCGTAAATAAAAACTCGGCGAAAAAAGAGCAGGCAAAGCTACGTTAAGCTTTTGCCTTAAATTATCGTCTGGGCTTTGTGCCGTTTTATTTTACGAACAGCAAGCCCTCTTTTACTTCTGCATAAATTTGCTCGCCGCCTAAAATTTTAAGCAACTCCAAAGCAAACTCCATCGCTGTGGCGGGACCTCTTGATGTGATGATATGGCCGCTTTGCACGACGTTTCTATTGCTTACGTAGCTTCCGCCGCGTACGGCTTTTTCGCAGCTAGGATAGCAGGTAAACTCGCCTCTAACGATCTCTGCAGCGTCAAGAGCGATCGGCGCGGCGCAGATGGCTGCTATAAATTTACCTTTTTTATCGAAACGCTTTATAATTTCTCTCATTTTTAGATTTCCTTCGATGTTTGAGACGCCCGGCTGACCGCCCGGCAAAACTAGCATATCATACTCGTCCTCCTCAAGATCGTAAAGCGTCATATCGCAGACGAATTTCACACCGTGAGCGCCCGCTATAGGCAGTTTATCAAGCCCGACGATATCGACTTTCACGCCGCCTCGTCTAAGAACGTCTACGATACTAACGCCTTCTATCTCCTCAAACCCGTCGGCAAAAATCACGGCAACTTTTTTCATAATTTTCTCCTTAAATTTTCGGATTATTATACTCTAGTTTGCTAAATTTGCGCTATAATCGCGGCACTTTAAATTCGAAAGGAAGGAAAATGGAAGTAAAGATTACATATTGCAATTCTTGAAACTATAGACCGGTAGCTTCTCGTGTAGAAGAAGAATTTTTAAGTCAAATTCCAGGTGCTAAAATTAGCAAAATCGTCGGTAGCGGCGGAAACTTCATAGTTGAAGTAAACGGAAAAGTAATCTTTTCTAAAAAAGATCTCATCGGTACGGACGTAAACGCCCTACCAAACCACGAAGAGATCGCAGCTTTGGTAGATAACGTTAAAAAATCAGCCTAAAGTCTAAGCTAAGGCTTAGGCCTTGGCTCTTATTTCTTTAAATTTTATCTCGTTTTTTTCATATTTTTTCAGCAAATCGTTTATACGCCTCTCAAAAATTTTCCATCTAGCTTCGTTTCCATGTTTTTCAAACAAACTTAACGCTTGGCGGGTTAAAATTTCTTATTCATTCTTTATGAGCAAGTATTCAAAAAGCTGATCAATCACCGCCAGGCCGTTTCGCTCCAGCATCAAATCAATCAAATTTCGTTCGGTTTTTATCTCATCAAAAAATCTAAACGCCGCTCTTAAATCGCTCGTTAAATTTTCGCAAAGCCCTGCCATGTCGGTATTTTCGCTGATTTCATAGTAAGCTACTTTGGAGTCCGCGATAAATGAAATCCTATCCCCAAAATGGTATTCGTATTCTTTGGGTTTTAAGATAAATGCCTTGCCGGTCGCGGCATCGATAAACGCGCCATAAATATCGCAGTTTGCGTAAAATCTGGTTTCAAATGCGGTATCGCCGCTACTTTTTTGAAAATTTACGATATATATAAATTTGGGAGTATTTTTGTAGAAATTTAGCCCGTTTTTAGTAAAGCCGTTATCTTTAAACAGCGGCTTTACTCGGGCTATGAGTTCGTCAAATTTTGTTTTCATCAAATTTGACGACTGTGATTATTTATTTGCGCGTTCGATGTACTCGCCGCGGACGGTATCTACGCGGATAACCTCGCCTTCAAGCACGTGAAAAGGTATCTGCACGACTGCGCCGCTTTCTAGCGTAGCAGGCTTTTTACCGCCCTGGGTGTCGCCTTTGAAATTCGGCGGAGTCTCGACGATCTTTAGCTCGACGACTTGAGGAACCTCGACGCCGATAGCCTTTCCATTGTGAAACAAAATCTCAACCATCATGCCGTCGATCATCCATTTTTTAACATCGCCTACGTCCTCATCACTGATCGCTACTTGCTCGTAGGTCGCAGTGTCCATAAACTGGCAAAACTCGCCGTCGTCGTAAAGATACTGCATCTCTTTTTCTTCCAAATTCGGCTGATCGCATTTGTCGCCCGCGTGGAAGGTCTTTTCAAGCACTTTGCCGTCGATAAAAGATTTGATTTTCGCGCGAACGAAAGCTGCACCCTTGCCCGGTTTTACGTGCTGATACTCGACGACTTTATACGGAACGCCGTCTAGCTCGATCTTTAGTCCTTTTTTTAGGTCGCCCATAGAATAGGTTGCCATTTTCTCTCCTTGTGGTTTTAAAGGGTGATTATATCAAAAAAGTTTTTAGTTTAGTTTAAGAAGCAGCGAGAGGGCAAATTTAATCGCGCCAGCTAAAGTAAAACTCAAATTTAAGGCTTAAATTTGAACTCGCCTTTTTCCTTGCTTTGTTCAGACTGCGAGTGGATTTCCCTTTTCATCTGTTCGCTTACGCTAGGTTCGTCTTTTTGTATCTTTTGAAATTTCTTTTTTTCGGTCAAAATTTTCTCGAAATTTTTAGTACTTTGCTTTTGCGCCTCGCTCTCGCAGCCCATCAGCAAAAACAAAATCGGAATAAAAAGTAAAAATTTCATACTCAAACCCTCCTTAAATTTAAGCCCCGATTCGGGCTTAAATTTAGATAACTGCGTATTTCGCCCATACGCAAACGTCCAGATCGTTTAGCTTAGCCAGCGTCTCTTTGGTTATTTTTTCATCCACAAGCACGACCGCAAGCGCCATTCCGTGATCGTCGCGTCCTAGGCGGAAGTCGGCGATATTGATCTTCTCTTCGGCGAGGATGGATGAAATTTTAGCGATAACGCCCGGAACGTCGTTGTTTTTAAAGATAATCATCTTACCTTTAGGCTTAAAGTCGGTTTTAAAGCCGTTTATCGTCACGATGCGCTGCTGATTTTCGCCAAATACCGTTCCGCCTATCGTTACGACATCATTTTCGGTCGTGATGCGAACGGTGATTTTATTTTTGAAAATACTATTGCCGCCGACGGTGCTTTCTGTCGTTATACCTTTTTCGTCGCACAAAAATTTAGCGTTTACGTAGTTTATCGTATCGCCCAAGCTCTCTTTTAAAGCGCCCACGATCGCAAATGTAAGCATGGAGTTTGCGTACTCGCTAATAGGGCCGTGCGTCTCAATACGGATGGCCTTGATAGCTTTTTTGTTGATCTGCGCGGCGAGGAAGGCCATCTTGCTCGTAAGCTCGATATAAGGCTCCACAAAAGGTGGTAGATCTTCCGTTTTTATCGGTAAATTTAGCGCGCTAGGATAGCTGATGCCGCGAGCCGCAGAGATAGCTTGCTCGGCTGCGGCGATAGCGATGTTAGCTTGAGACTCGAGCGTATTTGCGCCAAGATGCGGCGTAACGCTGACGTTATTTAGCTCAAGCAACGGATGATCCTTCGCCGGCTCCTTCTCAAACACGTCGATACCAGCAAACGCTATCTTGCCGCTTTTTAGACCGTTATACAGAGCCTCTTCGTTGTAAAGACCGCCGCGAGCGCAGTTTATAAGGCGTACGCCGTCCTTCATCTTTGCGATCTCCGCCTCGCCGATCATGTTTACGGTTTCTTTATTTTTCGGAGTATGTATCGTTATGAAATCGCAGGCAAGGATGTCGTCGAAATTTCGCGTATAAACGCCGCCCATATCGGTTACTTTCGACGGATCTATATACGGATCGTAAGCAACGATTTGCATACCGAAAGCCGCAGCCCTAGTAGCAACGCGAGAGCCGATGTTGCCAAAGCCGATGACGCCTAGAGTCTTGTTAAAAAGCTCAACGCCGTACCATTTCTCGCGTTTCCAAATTCGGTCGATTTTTAGATCGTTGTGAGCGTACGGAAACGAGCGAGCGGCAGCTAGCATATGTGCCATTGTTAGCTCTACTGCGGCGATCGTGTTTGCCGTAGGGACGTTCATCGCGATTATGCCGCGTTTTGAGCAACCGTCGATATCTACGTTATCGACGCCAACACCTGCGCGTACGAGAGCTTTTAGATTTTTGGCCGCATTTAAAAACGCCTCGCCGACTTCGGTCGAGCTTCGCGTGATGGCCACGTCAGCCTCGCCTAAGATCTCCAAAAGCTTATCTTTGGGCACGTTTACCGCGTCGATTACTTTTATATCCTCTTCGCGATTTAAAATTTCAAAGCCAACTTTATGTATTGCGTCGCACACTATTATCGTTTTCACAGCTTGATCTCCTTGAAAGTTGAGCGTATATCGTACGCCTTGAGTTCGTTTATAACACGATCTAAAACGCCGTCGTCTTGCGTGTTTATGTAAATTAAATTTTGTGAATTTTCTTTTACTACGCTAAAATCTACGGGTATGTTTTTTAATGTTTGAGTGAGGCAGAACATCGAGTAAATATCGTTTTTATCGATCACCAGCTGATAGGCGATTTTTACGACGGCTTTTGATTCGTCTTTAAATTCCACATATATCTCGTTGCTTGCCAAAGAATATTTTTTAGGAGCTAAATTTGCCATTTCACCGACCCAAGAAGTAGGGCCAGTAGTCAAATTTTGCTCCTTGTTATTTTGTGATACTTGTAGCTCCGCAGGCGCGGACTCTTTTAAATTTACGTCCGCGTACTTATACAGTAAAGCGCCACATACGCAGACGAAAATCAGCAAAAAAGCAATCGCGCCCCAGAACAAATATCGCTTCATTTACTTATGATAGCTGTTCTTTGATAATATCGCCCAAAGTAACCTTATCGTCGCTATTTATCTCGTTTAGCACCTCGCGCTCTTTTTGTCTTGCAAGGCGCCTTACGCTTAGGCGGATTCTATTTTTCTTCTCGTCGATAAAAGCTATCGCAGCTTCGATATTATCGTTTATGTTTAGGCTTTCAGCGCTTACGCTACCTAGGTCTTCTTTGCGGATGAGCGCATCGACGTTATCGCCGAGCTCTACAAATACACCGAAATCTTTAATATCGCGAATTTTACCGATCACGATGTCGCCTACGTTAAATTTCTTTGCATAGGCTTGTACTGGGCTTTGTTTTAGATCCTTTTGACTAAGGGAAATTTTTTGCTCGTTAGAGTCGATTTTGATGATTTTTACCTCAACCTCGTCGCCCACTTTAAACAAATCTTTGCACTTGTTGTTTCTATCCCATGAAGCGTCCTCATTATGGAGCAAGCCCTCAACTGCGCCAATCCTAACAAACGCTCCAAAGTTGGTCACACTAGTAACTACGCCTTTAGTGACGTCCCCTTCTTTAAATTGGGCTTTAAATTCGTCAAACGGTTTTTTGAGTAGGTTTTTCAGACTCACTCTTAGGCGGCGATCTTTTGCGTCTATCTCGATAACCTCGACGTCAAGCTCCTCGCCTTCACTAATGTGATCTTTTGGATTTTTGATATTTTTATCCCATGAAATTTCAGAAATGTGCAAAAAGCCCTCTATGTCGTTGCCAAGATCGACAAATGCGCCGTAAGGCTCAATATTGCTGACTGTTACTTTTATAGTGTCGCCCACATCTAGTCCATCTTTTATCTCTTCCCAAGGATCCGGAGTTGCAGCCTTGATAGATAGAGACAGGTGCTTTTTCTCATTATCGTATTTGATAACTTTTACTAAAACTTTATCGCCCTCTTTGTAGATAGAGCCAGGATTTACCGGTCCTTTATAGCTTATCTCGCTGTAGTGTACGAGTCCGTCTACTCCGCCTACGTCTACAAACATGCCGTAAGTAGTGATTTTCTTAACCACGCCCTCTATCACATCCGTATTTTCAGCGACTGCAGATATAGCTTCTCTTTTTTTCTTTCTATCTTCGTCAAGCAGTTTTTTTCTTGACACGATAATGCTTTGCTCGTCTTTGTCTATTTTTATGACTTTTACTTTAAACGACTTTCCTACCACCGCGTTTGCGTCTTTAAAGCCGCCTTGCGAGCGAGGCAAGAAAAACTCGATACCGTCGCTGTTTTGAGCAACAAAACCGCCTTTATTTTTACCGATTATTTTTACATCAAATATGTCTTGATTTTCTTCATTATATGAGTCTATATAGGCTTTTACTTTTTCTTTTCTAAGCGCTTTTTTATGAGATACGATCGGCTTTCCGCCTCTTGAACCGGTTATGACGACTTTGATCGTGTCGCCAGCTTTAAATTTAAGCTCTCCGTTTTCGTCTTGGATCTCGGAAATATTTAAAATTCCCTCCGATTTTTTACCGACGTTTACAAAAACCTCGTCGCCTTTGATATCGACGATTATTCCGTCGCTATCCTCTTCAGTCTTTTTAAAAGACTCCTCTAACATCGCGGCAAAATCGTCGTCTTCGATACCGTCGTTTGCCTTACTAAGCTGAACTTTTTTGTTCACCGCAGCCATCTTGTTCCTTTTGTATATATTTTGCTTTTAACACAATTAGACTTAATTTTACTTAATATTAACTTATTT
Organism: uncultured Campylobacter sp.; assembly: GCA_963529735.1. GTDB lineage: Bacteria > Campylobacterota > Campylobacteria > Campylobacterales > Campylobacteraceae > Campylobacter_A. The sequence continues at coordinate 38,280 of CAUSAR010000003.1, read as the reverse complement.
GTAGATTAACTTGCGAAATTTCAGGGCTAAATTTGAAATTTTGTTTAAAAAGGTAATGAGTATTTATTAAATTTGAAAGCTCTCCAGCTTATCAATCACTTTTTGGATAATCCAATCAGGCGTAGAGGCTCCAGCGCTCACTCCGCAGAGATTTTTCCCTTCAAACCATGCGCGCTCGAGTTCCAACTCATTTTCCACGAGATAGCTATCCTCGCAGGCGGTTTTTGAGATGAGATAGAGCTGCTTTGTATTTGAGCTATTTTTGCCACCGACCACAACCATCACATCGGCTCTAACGGCTAAGTTTTTAACCGCTTCTTGGTTTTCAAAAGTAGCGTTGCAAATCGTGTTAAAAACGCGCACTTCTTTTACGCGCAGCATCAAATAATTTACGATTTGCATAAATTTTTCGACCTTGCGCGTCGTTTGGCTGATGACGGCTACTTTTTGCGCTAGTTTTACACCCTCTAGCTCGCTCTCTTCTAGTACGACGAAAACCTTACCGACGGCGTATGATTTTACACCCTTTATCTCGGGGTGTTTTTCATCGCCGAAAATCACGATGTCGTAGCCCTCTTTGCTCATTTTTTCGCAAATTTGCTGCGGCTTGGTCACAAATGGACACGTCGCGTCAATCACTTTTATATCGCTTTTTTTTAGCTCGGCCAGGTCGCCTTTTGTGATGCCGTGCGTGCGGATGATTGCTTTTTTCTCACCGTCGATTTCGTTTATGCCTTCAAGCGTTTTGACGTTAAAATTTTTATTTAGACGGTTTATTTCATCATTGTTATGGATGATGGGTCCGATAGTTACGGCATCCTTGGCATTTTCGGCGATTTTTATAGCGCGCTTGACGCCAAAACAAAATCCGTAACTGCTAGCAAGCTCAATCTTCAACGCTAGCTCCAAGTTGTCTTAAAATCCCGCTAAAATTTGGAAACGACGTCGCGATAAATTCGCTCTTTTCTATAACCATTCCGCATTTTAGGCCAAGCACCGCAAAACTCATCGCAATACGGTGATCGCCGTTGCTATCTATAATAGCGCAGTTTACCTCGCCGCCTTTTACGCTAAAGCCGTCTTCAAATTCTTCGACCTCAAGCCCGCATTTTCGCAGCCCTTGCACCATGATCGCGATGCGGTCGCTCTCCTTAACGCGAAGCTCTTTTGCGTTTCTTACGCTACTTGTGCCCTGCGCATTTGCAAATGCGATCGCAAGTGCGGGCACTTCGTCGATTAGCCATGAGATATTTTCACTCACGTCCACAGCTTTTAGAGGCGCGTGTTTTATCTCGATCTCGCCGATGCTTTCGTATGTACCGGAAGTCTCTTTAAACGTTACTTGCGCGCCCATTTTGGCTAAAATTTTAAAGGCCTCCACGCGCGTTTTATTTAGCAACATATTTTTTAGCACGATGTGAGAATTTGGGATTATCGCTGCGGCTACGGCAAAGAAAAATGCCGAGCTAGGGTCGTTTGGAACGCAAATTTCAAGCGGTTTTAGCGGCGCGCTCATCGGCTCAACCTTGACGCCACGGGGTAAAATTTGCAGGCTCGCACCCATACCTTTTAGCATGCGCTCGGTGTGATCGCGGCTGAGCTCAGGCTCGCTAAGCTCGCAGCCCTTTGACTTTAGCCCCGCTAAAATCAGCGCCGATTTTACCTGCGCGGAGGCGATTTTGCTATCAAATTTAAAATACTCCAGCTTCTTGCCTCGGATAGCCAAAGGCGCGTGATCTCCGCTGTTTGCGCCGTCTATCTTGGCGCCTACGCTTATTAGCGGTTTAGCCACGCGCGCCATCGGACGACGGTTTAAAAACTCATCCCCGCTTAGTACGAAAAAGCCCTCGCTAGCAGCCAAAAAGCCCATAAAAAGCCTCATCGCCGTGCCCGAGTTTCCGCACTCCAAAACAACGCTAGGCTCTTTTAAAATTGCGCTCGGAGTTATGATTAGCTCGCCATCTTTTTCCTCGATACGCGCGCCCAAATTTTTTACGATTTCTAGCGTATTTAGCGTATCCTCGGCCTTTAGATAGTTTTTTACGCGGCTTGGCTTATCGCTTAAAAGCGAAAATATCGCACATCTATGCGAGATAGATTTATCGGCCGCAATGTTTTCCAGACTCGCGCTTATCGGTGTTCTTAATGCGTAAACTTTCATCTTAGTCCGATATTTAAATTTTGCTTTAAAGCATCCAAAATTTTATCCATTATCGCTGCCACTTCCTCGTCCTCGAGCGTTTTTTGTATATCTTGGAAGTTAAATTTGACGCTCAGGCTTACGTCGTCCCCTAGCTTTTCGTCCGAGTATATATCAACCGGCGCAAATTCTTTTAGGCACTCGATTTTTAGCGCATTTATACACTCTTTTATCGCTTCAAATTTCATAGACTTAGGCACGATTAGACTTAAATCTCTGCCGATAGCCGGAAATTTCGAGTATGGCTTGACGACTGCACCATCAAATTTAAGCTTCTCAAACTTTATCTCGCAAAGATAGGTTCGCGGTAGGTCGCGCGCGGCCTCGACTCGCACGTCCACGCGGCCGATATAGCCCACACAAACGCCATTTTGATAGATTTTAGCTTGTTCAAATTCGCTTAGATATTTTACGTCGTCGCACGCTTTTAGCTCAAATTCGCCGATCGCGTTTCTAACCGCCGTAGCAAAGCCTAAAAAGTCGATATCGGCAGGCTTTGCGCCGTTTAGCAGGCTAGGTTCTTTTGCTAGTCCGCTAGCTACGAAGCCAAATCTCTCGCTTTGCTCACCTTCCTCGCTAAATACGCTACCGAATTCAAAAATTTTGACCGATTTTCGCTGGTTTTTTACGTTTCGCTCGGCCGATTTTAGCAAGTGATTTGCCAGCGTCGGCCTTAGCGTGTTTAGCTCGCTATTTATCGGATTGGCTATCTCGGCCTTGCAAGGCGCAAAACCGAGTGCCGATAGCTCGCTCGCGTCGTCAAACACGTAATGCACGCTCTCAAAAAATCCGGCCGCGGCGGCTTTTTTACGCAAATTTAGCGCGTTTTTATAGTCGGCAAAAGTGTCGTTTATGCGGTTTGCTTCACTGAAATTTAGCGGCTTTGAGGCGATATTATCGATACCGATCATTCGCACGATCTCCTCGCACACGTCCTGCGCATTTACGATATCGTGGCGAAATAGCGGAACTTTCACGTTCGCACCCTCTTTTTCGGCATTAAAAGTTAGGCTAAATCCAAGCTTTTTAAGTATCCTCACGACATCGTTTTGCGCGACTTCTTGACCGATCATTTTTTGCATATCGCTCATCGTAAAGCTCACAACCTTGGGTTCTCGCGTCATTACGCTTTGCTGAGAGCCCGCATAAAGCGCGACCGATTTTAGCGCGGCTAGCTGTTTAAATAAAAAATCGGCTCCAAAACCTACGTTTGGCTCGCTGCCTCTTAGCGAGCGATAAGTCTGCGCTTGGCGCGGCATTTGCTTATCCTCGTAGACGGTTGTCGCGATCGCTTGAGGATCGGTATAGCTAGCCTCCACTATGACTAGTTTGCTATTTTCGTCAAGTCTGGCCGCATCCGTCTGATACACGCCGCCGACGCCCAAAAGCTCGCCGCCGGCTAAAATTTCAGTCGCCAAATTTGCGCCCTTTTGCAGGTCAAAAACAGCGCGTTCGTCGTCCTTTTTGAGCTTGGTATAGTCATACGCGCTAAAAAGCACGCCGGTTGAGTGCGTAGCGTAGTCTAGCAGGCGCTCGATGCGGTTTTGTTTATCGCACTCGATCAGCGCCAAGCGGATCTTCATCAGCAAATTTTCGTCAAAATACTCTTTTATCTCAAATGCTCGGTATTGAAAACTGCTTTGTAAATTTTCCTCGGCATGGATAGCCAAAATGCGACCGATCCCGAGTAAATTTTCGCCCTCTTCGTATCTGGCGGCGTCTTTTAGCGGCAGATCAAGCGCCGCCGATAGATCCCTCGCTACGCCGTAGACGCTTAGGCAGTCGCCGCGGTTTGGCGTTAGCTCAATCTCGATGATATCGTCGTTTAGTAGCGGATATTCGCAAATTTCTTTACCCAGTTTTAGCTCGCCGATACTTTCATCCAGCGGCATTATGCCGTCGTTTGTTTTAACAAGACCTAGCTCCACAGACGAGCAGATCATACCGTTTGACTCGACTCCGCGCAGTTTTGCTCTCTTTATCTCTAGGCCGCTAGGCATAACGGCGCCTGATAGCGCCACCGGCACGAACTGTCCGGCCTCGACGTTTTTCGCACCGCAGACGATTTGTAGCGTCTCTCCGCCTACGTCTACTTGACAAACGCTTAGCTTCTCGGCATTTTCGTGTTTTATCTTGCTTTTTACGTAACCTACGACGATGTTTTTAGGCACCCTGATCTCTTTAAAGCTATCAACCTCGAGCCCGATCGAATTTAACATCTTTAGCAGCGTTTCGCTCGTAACGCTTGAGATATCCAGCCATTCGTTTAGCCAATTTCTTGAAATTATCATTTAAACTGCTCCAATAATCTTAAATCTCCCTCGAAAAGCGAGCGCAAATCAGGAATTTGATGAAGCAGCATCGCAAATCTCTCGACCCCAAGCCCAAATGCGTATCCGCTCACGTTTTTGTAGCCGACTGCTTTAAAGACGTTCGGATCGACCACGCCGCATCCTAGTACCTCGAGCCAGCCGGTTTGCTTGCATACGCGGCATCCGTCGCCGTGACAGAAAATACAGCTGATATCGACTTCCGCGCTAGGCTCAGTAAACGGGAAAAAGCTAGGGCGAAAGCGCACCTTAACGTCGCCGAACATGTATTTTAAGAAATTTTCAAGCATTGATTTTAAATTTGCAAAGCTCACCGCGCCGCCCTCCTCGACTACGAGGCCTTCTACCTGATGAAACATCGGCGTGTGCGTTAGATCCATATCGCGGCGAAACACGGTTCCTGGCGCTATCATGCGTATCGGCGGCTTTTTGCTCATCATCGTGCGCACCTGCACCGGGCTAGTGTGCGTGCGAAGCAGCCTAAAATCCTTAAAATAAAACGTGTCTTGCATATCGCGCGCAGGGTGATATTTAGGCAAATTTAGAGCCTCGAAGTTATGAAAATCATCCTCTATGAGCGGTCCCGTCTCGAGCGAGAAATTTTGCATCATAAAGTACTCTATGATCTTATCCATCGTAGCCATTACTGGGTGTAGTGCTCCAGCGCTGCTTGGCTCGTTAAATAGCGTGATGTCGATGGCTTCGGCCTTCATTTTGGCTTTTATCTCGCCGCTTTCAAGCTCGGTTTTTTTAGCCGCCAAAAGAGCTTCGAATTCGTCTCTTAGCTTGTTTAAATTTGCCGCAAATTCCTTCTTGGCCGCTTCGTCCATATCCTTAAGCTTAGCAAACTCCGACGTGATCGCGCCCTTTTTGCCCAGTAGCGCGACTCGAATCTTGTCTAAATCCGCCAAATTCCCGCATTTTGCGATACTTTCTCTATACTCTTGCAAGTTTTTACCTTTACTGAATTTTATGATAGATTGTAGTCAAAATTTGATAAAATCTACCTAAAAGGCGGGAAATTTTAGCTTTTACTTGTTATAATTAAGCCAAATTTTAACCAGGAGAAAATCATGACGATATTTGAAAAAATCGTAGCAGGCGAGATACCTTGCAACAAAGTGCTGGAAAACGACAAATTCCTAGCTTTTAACGACATAAATCCAAAGGCTCCGATTCATATTTTGATCATCCCAAAAAAACACTTTGAAAATTTCCAGGAGATGGACGGGGCGCTGATGGGCGAGATGACGAAATTTATCCAAGAGGTCGCGGTGCTAATGGGCGTAGATAAGAGCGGATACCGCCTGGTCACAAACTGCGGCGAAAACGGCGGTCAAGAGGTCATGCACCTGCACTTTCACCTGCTAGCCGGAGCAAAGCTGGGCTGGGTAGATACCGCGACCGATCCGCAAAGCACGTTTTAAATTTTTAAAATTTACGCTCGAAATTTGAGCGTAAATTTGACTTAGCAAATTCGTTTAAATTTAACGATTTTGCGAGGCTTTGTTTAAATTTTAAAGCCCGATTTGGGCTTTAAAATTTATCTTTTGCTTAAATGAAGCTGTCTTAGGTAGGCGATGTAAATTACGGTAAACTCTCTTGTATTTTTATTATATTCCCTTGTTTTTGTCCGACCGCCCCAAACACCATTGTAGTTTTCTTCTCTGCCGTCATCGTATTCAATTGTTTTAAATTTATAATAGTAATACGATTTTATCATGGATTTGCTTCTAGATACGATGTTTTGGATTTTAGAATTTTCTATTTTTAATTCACTATGACATATACCGTCAACTATTGAGCTAGCAATAACCAATGATAATAATCCAAAATATTCTTTTTTACCCATAAAATCAACAATAGCCTTGCAACAGTCCATTACTACCATCTTATATTCATCGATTGACATATAATTACTTATTTCGCATTTTACATCCAACCCAAGAGCATCGCATATTGATTTTAAATCCGGCAAATGCCTAAAGCCATCTAAAGCGTTGCCTAATAGCTTTATAAGCACTCTCCTCTCGACTTCTGCAATATTGTCATCCAAATCTTCTGTGTCTAAGTCGATTTTTTTACATACAGTAGATACAATGTCTCTATATCGGCTAAAATTGCCACCAAAAACGTTAGTTAATGAAACCTCACCAAGACTATGTATTTCTTTTAATACTAAGTCTATAAAGCTTTTAGGCTCATCGCTATAACACATCGATATGTCTATTTCACTATTTTCTCGTAGGTACAATATGCGCATTAAGTTTGCAAAACTCACATCATCCGTATCCTTAAGAAACTCCAAATCCTTATCCATTTCTTGAGACAATTTTTACTCCTTATTTAAATTTTAAAAAATGCTACCGAAACGAGCCTTAAGAGATATTAAATTTAAGGAATAAATCCTTATAAAGTCTAGATATAAAGTAATTATTCCTTAGTTGATAAGTCAGCCTATTTTATTGAAAATTCCCGACAAAAAGGCTAAAAATGGGAAATAATCTATCAAAAAGAGATATTGCGGGAATTTTAAATATAGATACGAAAACGCTTTATAACTGGAAGAAAAACAAGCCTGAACTCTACCGTATCGTTATGCTAGGATTTAAATTCGACGAGCTCTTAAAACAAGCCGAAAATAACTTGGACGAGCTTCAAAAAATCGCGAAAGAAAATCAAAATTTTAGATTGAAGTGAGGATTGGAGCCGCATTTGGCGCGATAAATTCGCCAAAAATCCAGCGCCGATAAAAAGCAGGATAAACTGCAAATTTGACCGCACCGCGAAACGTACATTAAATTTGCATTTATAATTTAAACGGGAATTTCAAATTCTCTCAGCAAGCCGCACGGATAGCGGTAACGGCGGCTCGACGAGTTTTTATGCTAAGCGTGCCGAGGACCAAAAGCCATCGGCGAACGCACAAATTTTATCTTTTTAAAATTTAACCGCCTACCGCAAAAGCAAGCGACCGAATTTTATTATTTCCTCGCCGCCCTAACCGCGTCTAAAAGCGTTTCAAAACCTACTTTGCTCGAATTTTCCACGTCTTTTAGAATTTCCACCCCCGCGGCATCGTCCTTACCGCTATCCGCAAAGATCTTGATCGCCTTATCGAGTCCGTTATGCACGTTTTCATGATGACGCGAGATATCTTGTACAGTTTTTGCGTCTTTTACGATATTTTTGGCCTTCTCGCCAAACCACTTACCAAATCTGCAGCGCCCGGCCTCAGGCATGCTTTCAAATTCGCCGTGAAGCGCAGCTCTGTAGCCGTTTAGTTTCATATTTATATGGTCGATCTTGCCGTTACTGACGTTAACTTCGTTCGTTAAATTTAATGTTTGATTTAAGATATTTTGCGTATTTTCGTTTACGCTTGCGATAGTGCCTTGAAAATCACTCAAAACGCGCATCACGTCGCCCGAAATTTGGGAAAAATTCTCGCTCATTCCTATCATCGTATTTGAGCTTTGTTTTAGTCCGTTGATATTTACTTCAACTTCGAGAGTAGCCTTTTGCGTGCGTTCGGCGAGCTTTCGCACCTCATCGGCCACGACGGCAAATCCGCGTCCGTGTTCGCCCGCGCGCGCGGCTTCGATAGCTGCGTTTAGGGCTAGTAAATTCGTCTGATCCGAGATATCCTTGATCAAATTTATAATCTCCACGATCGACATCACACTGTTATTTAGCGACGAGGCGTCGTTTTGCAGGTCGCCGCTCATTTGTTGGACGTTTTCCATAGAGCTAACGATAAAGCTCGTCTGCTCACGCAGTTCGCCAGTCTTGGCGAAGGTTAGATTATTTAGCTCGTTTATATTTTCAAGCATTTTTAAATTTTCTTCCATCGTACCCTGCAAGAAATTCATGCCGTCGGCATAGCTAGCCAGCAGTAGTTTCACCGTCTCCGGTTGGGGCTTTGGCGTAGTTTCTTCGCTTACCGCGCTTGATTTTACGGCCTCTAGCTCGCTTTGTAGTCTTTCGACCTGTGCTTTTAGGCTTTCGTTTTCTTGCTCTAAAGCAGCATTTTTGCTTTCTAGCTCTTTTTTATATCCGCCTCCAAACATCTTTCCCTCCTTAATTTTTCTATAATTATATTAAAAATTTCATCTTTAAGCGATAAATTTTAAAATTTATTTATTTTTCAGCCACCCATTTAAAATTTCAATCTGCGCCGCGACGCTCTCATTTGCCGTGCCTCCTTGCGACTTGCGCGCCTCCTTAGAAGCGTTTAGATCAAGAAATTTAACCGCATCCGCGTCCAAGCTTTCATCCACGCTAGTAAGCTGCTGCGCATTTAGCTCGCTCAAATCCAGGCCCAAATTTTCCGCATACGCCACGGCCTTGCCCGTGATGAAGTGAGCTTGTCTAAACGGCACGTTTTTCTCCCGCACGAGATAGTCCGCCAGATCGGTTGCCGTGAGGTGCCCGCGGCGCGTCATCGCGAGCATATTTTGCTCGTTAAATTTAGCCGTTTTTAGCATCTGTTTTAAAATTTCAAGGCTCGCAAGCGCGGTGGCGACGCTATCAAAAACACCCTCCTTGTCCTCTTGCATGTCCTTGTTGTAGGCTAGCGGCAAGCCCTTCATCACCGTTAGCAGCGCGACGAGATTGCCGTTTGCGCGTCCCGTTTTCCCCCGTATTAGCTCGGCGACGTCGGGGTTTTTCTTCTGCGGCATGATTGAGCTGCCCGTGCTATATGCGTCGCTGATCGTGACGAATCCGAACTCCTGCGAGCTCCACAAGATGAGCTCCTCGCACAGACGCGACGCATGCGTCATCAGCACGCTTACGTTAAACAAAATCTCCAGCGCAAAATCGCGGTCGCTGACGCTATCCATCGCATTTGGCGTCACTCCAGCAAAGCCAAGCTGCTGCGCGACCAGCTTGCGATTTATCGGATGCGGCGTGCCGGCAAGTGCAGCCGAGCCCAGCGGAGAGAGGTTGTTTCGCTCGCGCGAGCTGGCAAAGCGCTCGTAGTCGCGGCGAAACATAAACGCGTAAGCTAGCAAATGATAGGCAAGGCTCACGGGCTGAGCATGCTGAAGGTGCGTGTAGCCCGGCATCAGCGTATCCGCGTGCTCTCTCGCGATGTCTCGCAGAGCGGCAATCAGCTCGCGGGTTTTTTCGGCGATCTCGGCACCGCTTTTAAGCACGTAGAGGCGAAAATCAAGCGCGACCTGATCGTTTCTGCTGCGCGCGGTGTGTAGCCTACCGCCAAGATCGCTTCCGATGAGCTCGCTTAGGCGCTTTTCGACCGCCATGTGGATGTCCTCGTCGGCGGTTTTAAACTCAAATTTACCGCTTTTTATCTCTTCAAACACGGCGTCAAGCCCCGCGACGATCTTTTCGCTCTCCTCAGGCTTTAAAATCCCGCAGGCGCCGAGCATTCTTGCGTGTGCCTTGCTGCCTGCGATATCCTCCTGCCAAAGCGCCCTGTCAAAGCCGATCGAGGCGTTAAACTCCTCCAAAAGCTCGCTACTCTCACCGCTAAACCTACCCGACCACATTTTTTTTGGATTTTCTTGCATCGTTTTTCCTTTTTGCGCTAAATTTTGACTTTGATTTTAGCTCAAATCCACTTAAATTTCACGCCGTATTCACTCTGCGCGGCTAAAATGAACGAAAAAGGAGCAAAAATGAAAAAGCGAATTTATCACGTAAGCGAGGTCGCAAAGAGCGGAGAAAAGGCGATAAAAACGGTATTTTGCGAGACGGACGCCACTAGTTGCGCAGTCTGGGTCGTGCGAGCCGGTCAAGAGGTCGCGGTACACACGCACACCACAAGCGACGACGTGTGGGTGTGCTTGCAAGGCGAGGGCGTATTTTATCTTGCAAAAAAGACGGACGAGCTTTTAGATAACGGCGAACAAGTAAATTTTAAAAGCGAGCGATCTTGTCGATACAAGCAAATCTCGGTCAAAAAGGGCGACGTGGTGATCTCGGCTAAGGGCGAGTGTCACGGCATGAAAAACACCGGTAAGGAGGATTTTATCTTTATCAGCGTTATCACGCCGTTGCCCGCTGATTACGTGGCGCTGGGGTAAATTTAAGCTAGCAAGAGTGGGGCTTATCGCGTGGGAAATGAAAATTTGTAGCATTTTGGGTATTTGTTGATTTTTACTGCGTGTAAATTTGACAAAAGCACATAGCGGCTGAAATTTTAAAAATTTACGGCGGCAAGCTAAATTTGGTGCCGATAAACAATGCCGAGGCGATCGCGGTGCACGGCGATAAATTTGAAATTTTAGGGCGATAAATTTAGACGCACAGCATTTTAAGAGCACGCCTAAATTTAGAAAACGGCGCTTAAATTTTACGTGCCAAAGCCTGCGTAAAATTTAAAACAGTGGCGCTCGAAAAATGAGCCAAAAATGCGGCAGCGGCGAGATAAATTTAACCGCTGCGAGCGCTAAATTTAAAAGCAAAAACGAGCAAATTTTACAAATTTAAGGAGCGTTTATGGGGTATTTCAAGCCGTTTTTCGTAAAGATCGCAGGGCGCGCCAGAGATGACGATCACACAAGCGCGCACGAGCAGGTCATCGCTCCACTACTGCAAAATGCGCTCGCCGCCTACGTCTATAACGGGCGCAAAGATAGTATCGTGGGGGCCTTCGGTAGCGTGGAACACCCGTTAAATTTGAGCGACTTTAGTTTTCTCGTGCGCGAGCGGGGCAAATTTCGCTTCGATCTAGCGCGCGAATGCGTAAACGGCGCCGAGATTTTTTGGAACGCTTGCAGTTTTAGGCGCGGCTCGGTTGTCGTTTTGTTTGATGGTGAGTTTGATCTGGCGCCTATTTTGCGCCGCTGTGTCGAGATAAGCATAGACGAAACGCCAAATATGGGCAATACTCCCTCGGCGACCAAGCTTGCTAAGCGCGCGATGAGCGAGGGGTGGATCGCCGTGCTTTTTAGCGCATCAAATGGGATAGAGTGGATGGATATCTATGCGCCCGGTGCGGTGCGGGATAAAATTTTAAAACTTGCGGATGAGATAAACGGGGGCGAAATTTAAAATATACGCTTTACGACCTTGCAGGAAAATGGGTCGTCAAATTTAATGATGCATAACGCTTACCGGCACAACCGTGAGTAGTTATCAAATCAATCAACAGCTTTAAACGTGCAACAGACGACAAAATTTAGTAAGAAGCTAAATTATCGCGCCTTAAGCATTATCAAATTTAACAAAAGCAACGTCTGCGGGGGACAGTCGTCAAATTTGCAGGTAAATTTATTTCTCTCTTGCCTCGCTAAATTTAAGAAGCAAAATTCGCCTCAAAAAGCTCAAATTTGAAGACAAATCCAAAAAAACAAAGCGGCGTAAATTTACCGCCTCATCTTTCTGCCGATTAGCGCAAAAATCACGATCACGCCGGCGATCATCAGCCCAGCCTTGACGTAAAACGCCCTCCTCTCGCGCACGGCTTCTGGCGAGCTGGTTTTGAGCCGCACCTTGACGTTCATGCCGCCCGCGACGATGCTTAGCGTATCGCCCGCCATGCCTTTTAGTTTCACGCTTAGCGTATTCGTGCCGCTTTGCGCGACCGTAGGCGTCATAAAGCCAGAAGCCTTGTAGGAGTAGCGCGTCATGAGGTCGTTGCAGTCCTTGGGACGGAAAAATATCTCGTAGGTCTTGTCCGCATCCACGCCCAGCACGTCGCCGTCACGCGCGTCAAAATACGGATTTTGAGGAGTTTTGGTTTTAAAGCTCCACTTTATCTGCTTTATCTGCGAGCCCGCATTTTGCGCGCTTTGATTTCGCGCGCCCGTTTGTTCGTAGCTAAAAACCGCCTCATACTGCGCGCCAAAGTCAAAAACCTCGCGCGAAAAAACCGCAAACTGCTTGGACGAAAATTTGGAGTTTATGTCGCTGGCGCTCGTGATGACGTGCAAATTTTGGATCTTTCGCCCGTCTTTAAATATCTCAAAATCCTTAAATTTAACCTCGCCAGTGTTCGCGTTAAACTCGATACTGACGGGATTTGCCGTGATCTTGCACTCGGGGAATGGGTCCGGGATCTCGCCGCTAAAATAGGGCGTCACCGCGGTGGCGTCCGGAAATTTGACGTAGGGCTTCATCGCGCCTGTGAAGTTGTCAAATTTGGCGTCTTTGATTTTTAGATTTTTATCGGCGCAGACATTTGTATAAAACCGCCCCGCGCCCGTATCGCTCGCACCCCTAGCGCAAAAGGCGTTAAGCCTCGAGTTACCCATTTCAAAGACGAAGGCGTTAAATTTATCCTTGGACGCGAGCGCGTAGCCGACCTCATCGACACTCAAATTTAAAAACGCAAATCGGTGATAGATCGCCGAAAACAGCCCGTCCACCGCCTCTTTGAAGTCGCTTTTATAGGCGATATTTTCAAGCACTAGAGTTGATTTGTAGCCCACGGCCAGAGCTCTATCGGCTGGAGTCGCGCCGCTAAATTTCGCCCGGCCGGCCGCCTCGTCGTGCCCCATGTATTCGTTTTGGGCGCTATACTCGGCATGATTTTTAGCAGCCTGGCTTAAAATTTGATTTGGTTTTAGGGCGGAGAGTCCCGAGCCGCGGCGATATTCGTTTAGATACGCGACTGCGTCCGAATCAGGAACGAAAGAAAACTCGGGCTGCTTGGCGGACTTTAGCGCTGAGCTTTGACTCTGTCCGCCCAAGATATCGCAGCCCACAAGAAAAAAGGCGCAGGCTAAAAGGCTAAATTTAAGCCCGCGTTTTACAAAGTAAATTTTCAACCAGCGCCCTTTAAATTTAAGCCTTAGGGCCGGCTTTTGCGTATTCTACGCCCTCTTTTACGTCCTCGTAGCGTTTAAAATTCGCCTCAAACATGCTCGCTAGTTTATCGCGAGTCGCGACGTATTCGTCCTTATTTTCCCACGTGTTGATCGGATTTAGCAGCTTTGTCTCGACGCCTGCGAGCTCTTTTGGGATCGCGAGGTTAAATTTCTCAAAATTTTCAAATTCGCACTTTTTGATGCTACCGTCCAAGATCGCGTTTATGCATGCGCGCGTGGCTTTGATACTCATTCGCTTGCCCACGCCGTATGCGCCGCCGCTCCAGCCGGTATTTACGAGATAGACGCTGACATTGTGTTTATCGATCTTTTCGCCCAGCAGCTTAGCATAAACGGTCGGGTGTAGCGGCATAAACGGCTCGCCAAAGCACGCGCTAAATGTCGCCACGGGCTCTGTGATACCGCGCTCGGTACCCGCGACTTTGGCCGTGTAGCCGCTTAGGAAATAATACATCGCCTGCTCTTTGGTTAGTTTTGCAACAGGAGGCAAAACGCCGAACGCGTCAGCGGTTAGGAATATGATGTTTTTCGGATGGCCGCCCGCAGAGCTTGGCTCGTAGTTGTCGATGTGATAGATCGGGTAGCTAACGCGGGTGTTTTCGGTCTTGCTACCGTCTTTGTAGTCCACGACGCCAGCCTCGTCGGCGACCACGTTTTCAAGCAATGCGTCGCGTTTGATCGCAGCATAAATTTCAGGCTCGCTGCCAGGGTCTAAATTTATGCACTTCGCGTAGCAGCCGCCCTCGAAGTTAAATATCCCCTCATCATCCCAGCCGTGCTCATCGTCGCCGATTAGCTTGCGGTTTGGATCGGTCGAGAGCGTCGTTTTGCCCGTTCCGCTTAGACCGAAAAATAGCGCCGTGTCGCCATCTTTGCCCACGTTTGCCGAGCAGTGCATACTTAGCTTGCCCTCTAGCGGTAGCCAGTAGTTCATCATAGAAAAAATTCCTTTTTTCATCTCGCCGCCGTACCACGTGCCGCCGATAACGGCGACGTTTTCCTCGACGTTAAAGATAACAAAAACGTCGGAGTTTAGCCCCTGCTCTTTGCACTCTTCGTTTTTGCATTTGCACGCGTTATAGACGACAAAATCAGGGCTAAATTTAGCTAGCTCCGCCTCGCTTGGACGGATGAACATATTTTTTACAAAATGCGCCTGCCACGCGACTTCGGTCACGAAGCGAACTGATTTTTTGCTCTTTTCGCTCGCGCCGCAAAACGCGTCTTGGATAAAGATTTCCTTGCCGCTTAGCTGGGCTTTTGCCTTAGCTAAAAGCTTATCGAAAAGCTCTTTTGAGATAGGCTGGTTTACCTTGCCCCAAGCGATGTATTTTTGGCTCGGGTCTTGCTTTACGAAGTACTTATCCTTCGGGCTGCGACCCGTAAAGATGCCGGTATCGACCATAAAGGTGCCATTGCTGCTAACGCGTCCCTCGCCCATTGCCTTTTCAAGCTCGAAAAGCTCGTCGTAGCTTAGGTTGTGGTTGATTTTTTTGATGTCTTTAAGACCTAATTTTTCTATTTCGTTTACCATTTTTCTTCCTTTTTTGGATTAAATTTTCGCTAAAATTTGACCGTTTGCTACGGTTTGTCCTTGCTGCACCTCGATGGAGGTCACGAGCCCGTCTTTTGGAGCGTTTACGTCTATTTCCATCTTCATAGCTTCTAGCACGAACATCCTTTGTCCCTTTTTCACGCTATCGCCCACTGCGACTAGGATTTTAAACACGTTTCCAGGAAGCGTGCTTTTCACCGGCTCGCCGCTACCGCCGGTCGTTTTAGCCGGGGAGAGCTCCGGAGGCGGCATGTGCGCTACGCTTGCTGGTTTTACGCTTTTTATCTCGGCTTTGCCGTCAGCGTCAGCGACTTCGACGTCAAATTTTTTGCCGTTTACGGTGACACTGTATTTTTCATTTATCGGAGTTTTTGCGCGAGGGGTCAGTGCGCTCATTTCGCCTGCATTTGTCGATTTTTTTCGGATATTTACTTTGCCTTCGCCTTTTAAAAACGCGATGCCTTTTTCTTTGCACGCCGCAGCGATAAAGATATTTTCCTCGCTAGGCTCGATGCCCTCTTTTTTAAGCAGCTCGCGCGTAAATTTAAGCGACTTGCTCTCGTCTTTGTCCGCGATATCCATGGCGTGTTCTTTGGTCGGTTTTAAGCTTAGCTGCTCGCTAGCTAGTTTAACCACGCTCTTATCTGGCTCTACGGGCGTTTTGCCGAAGTAGCCTAGTACCATTTTGCCGTAGCCCTCTGCGATCTTTTTCCATGGGCCAAACATCACGTTGTTAAACGCCTGCTGGAAATAAAACTGACTCACAGGCGTCACGCTCGTGCCGTAGCCGCCCTTTTGTACGACTTCGCGCATCGCTAGGATGACTTCAGGGAATTTATCCAGGATATTATTATCGCGCATCATTTGGGTATTTGCCGTTAGCGCGCCGCCTGGCATCGGGCTAAACGGGATGAGCGGGCTAACCTGCACGGCCTCGGGCGGCAGGAAATAGTCTTTCAAGCACTCATTTAGCACGCTTTCGTATTTTAGAATTTTCTCCACGTCAAGCCCGCCCAGATCGTAGTTTTTGCCCTTAACGGCATGTAGCATCGTTAGGATATCTGGCTGGCTGGTGCCGCCGCTAACCGGGCTTGCGGCTAGATCTATGCCGTCTGCGCCGGCTTCTAGAGCGGCCATATAGCATGCGACGCTAACGCCTGCGGTTTCGTGAGTGTGGAGTCTGATGTGGGTATTTTGCGGGAGGAGTTTGCGAGCCATTTTGATAGTTTCATACACTTTTTGCGGACTAGAGGTGCCGCTGGCGTCTTTAAAACAAACGCTGTGATACGGGATGCCCGCGTCTAAAATTTCGCGCAAAATCCGCTCGTAAAACGCCACGTCGTGCGCGCCCGAACAGCCCGCAGGCAGATCCATCATCGTGACGACCACTTCGTGCTTTAGCCCGTGATGAGCGATACGTTCGCCAGAAAATTTTAAATTTTCCACGTCGTTTAGCGCGTCGAAGTTTCGTATCGTGGTCGTGCCGTGCTTTTTAAAGAGCTTCGCGTGCAGATCAACCAGCTCGCGGCTACCCGTATCTAGCGTCACGGTGTTTACGCCGCGGCTTAGAGTTTGCAGGTTTGCCTCAGCTCCGACCGTTTCGCGAAATTTATCCATCATCGCAAACGCATCTTCGTTCAAATAAAAATAAAGGCTCTGAAACCGCGCCCCGCCGCCAAACTCAAAGTGCGTTATACCGGCCTCTTTAGCTGCGCTAACCGCGGGCAAAAAGTCCGCCATCGCCACGCGCGCGCCAAAAACCGACTGAAAGCCGTCTCTAAAGGTAGTGTCCATAACGTCTATAAATTTTTTCGCCATTTTGCCGCCTTGTCAAATTTCAAAATCGTGCTAATTTTACCTAGTTTTAGATTAAGTGGATATAATAAAATCAAAGCATTATCACAAAAATGTTTAACAAGGGGAACAAATGCAAGAGCGCACGCTAGAAGAGCTTTATAAAAAGCTAAAAGAATTTGATAGGCTGATGGATAAAGAGGAGTATCTACTTGACGAGATAAGAGACGCCGTAGAGGCGCAGGATTTGGCGTTTGCCGCGCAAATTTGCGACTTTGTGCTAAACGAGGAATTTGAAAAATTCGGCGCATTTTTAAGAACCAGAGCGCTAATGTGGCTCACGGGCTACATCGCGCAAAATTTAAAAGAAAGCGAATACCCGAATTTTAACGACTTTACGGACTGCCTGTGGAAATTTAAATGGATCGTCTCGGGCGTCGCCAAAAGCTCCATGATAGAAAAAGAGCTCATAGACAAGGTAAACGAAGCGATGCTGTTTTACTACGAGCGCTTGGAGCTCTCGCTGGCAGCCTACTACAAGGCCTTGATGAATCAAAACATCGACATGGGCGATGCTAGAGAGGCGAAGGCAAACTACGAGCTGTGGAAAAAGCTCGCCAAGGACGATATGGGTGATTGCGAGGCGTGCGAAGCAAGCGATGAGATCGCGTATTTAAATTTTGCAGGCGAGCACGAAGCTGCGCTGGAGCTTGCCGCGCCGATACTATCAGGCGAACTAACCTGTGCCGAAGTGCCTCACACGACCTACGCGCCGATACTTTTTAGCATGATTAAAACAGGCAAGATAGAAGAGGCAAAAGCCCTTTTACCAAAGGCTGCAGCGACGATCGAGTCAAATCCTCGCGTCATAAACATGGTCGCCCCGCTCATCGAGATCGCCGTTAGGCTGGACGAGCGCGAGACGGCGCTAAATTTGGCTCGCAAACACTCCGCGGCGATACTTGAGGGCAACGACGATCTAAACGACCTGCGATTTTTTATCGCAGTTAGCGCGTTTGGCGACGAAAACGACTACAAGATAGCCGTGGAGATAGCGGGCAAATTTGACGCTAGAAACGGCAATACCTACTACTCTGACTATCTGAACGAATTTTACGCGGAATTTGGTTTTTAAATTTTGCGAGTTAAATTTTATGGACAAATTCGGAGTTAAATTTATAAAATTTGACGCGCCGAGACTTGCATCTCGACGATAGTAAATTTGGCTTGTTAATTTTAGGTTTTTTGCTTCATGTAAAAGAGATGGGAGGGTGAATGGCGCTCTGTTAACAACTCTCAAAGAGAGTGTAAGCGCAAAGTGAGGCAAAACCGAAGCAAAAGAGCTCCTTAGCAATTTATCTATTTTCTTTTCTTTGGGAGAGGAAGGGGTTTCTACTTACGAAGCGTCGCCCCCTTCCTCTCCCATGCCCTCTCCGACCCCACTGCACGTGAGATGTGGCGACATAGCTTTGCTGACGCAAAGCGTCGCGAGCTTAGTAAATTTTGATGGAGTTAAATTTATAAATTTGACTTCAAATTTGAGCACAAAACGATAAGGCGAAGTATCTTGCGATGAATTTAAATGTTGCGACGAAATTTTCGACCGAAGATAGAACACGTAGTTCATCAAGGGAGGAAATTTCTAGCTCATTTAAAGGCGCGCAAGAGACGAGCCTTTACAAAGCAAATTTAAGCTAAATTTTTGTCGTTATTTCCCAGGCCTAGTAAGCTCATAGGCGAAATTTATCTCCTTGCTCTCGTTTGGCTTAAGCGCGAATTTCCACGTCACCCTGCCCTCTTTATCCAGTTCGCTCTCTTTGGGGTCGTTTTTCATGCTTACGCTTACGCTCTCATGCGCGCTAACTGGCGCTCGCTCCTGCAAAACCACGTCCCACGCGAGTTTTGAGCCGTTTTTTACGATAAATTTATAGCCCTGCGAGATTTTGTTTTTCGAGCCGAAAAACGACTCTTTCGTAAATTCGCCGTTATTTTCCTTTTTTACGACCACAAGCTCGTTTTTGCCGAAAAACTCCTCGGCCTCCTCGCCCGCAGCGTAGCCTACGTATCTTTTGCCAATATTTACGTCACCGATTTTAAACTCTGCGTCCGAGCTCTCTACGCTTCGTTCGGGCTTAAATTTAGCTCTAACGTATGCGTTTGCTCCGCCGTACCCGTCGATAACTAGGTCAAATTTCGCGTCAAGGCTTTGCATGTCGTAGCTAAAGCTCTTTTCCTCGCCCGCTTTTAGACTTACGTTATCGATGCGCCAAGTATTTGCAAGCTCGTTTTGGATGTTGCTAGCCTCCGTCTCTTTAGCATAACTACGGGATACTTGCTTTGCCTTTTTCATCGGCGTAACTACGGCTCTATCGTAGGCCTCCATCGCCATCGGAGCCGCTGCTAGCAGGGGCTCTGCCTTGCCCTCGTACCACGGATAAAAAGGCTCTGGCGTCAAATTTGACGAATAGTAAAACGGATAAAGCGCAATCGTAAGGTTTGATAAATCCGTATCGAGAGGATTTTTTAGGGTCAAATTTTGCGAGATTTCGACCTTGCCTTTTTCGACCAGGGCGGAAATTTTATTTTTTAAATTTACGCTAACGCCCACCGGATAGGAGATTTTGACCTGTTTTGGATCGCATTCAAATTTAAGGTCTAGCTTTTGAAAATTTACGACCTCTCTTTCTAGTTCTTGCATTTTTAGATTCGCGTCGTTAAGCAGCTTTTTAGCCTGCGAGGCTTCAGCTAGCGCTTTTAGCGTTATATCGTAAAATTTATCCGCATCGGCGCTCAAATTCTCGACGCTTTGCTCTTTAAAGGCCGAGAAATTATTTAAAAATTTGTTTTTCGCGTTTAGCGCGCCTACCTTATTTCCCAGTTCCTCAAACTCGTTTTGAGCTTTTTTAAATTTATCGTATCTTTCGTCTTCTAAAGGTTTTGGTTCGTTTAAATTTAGACTGATTAGCTCGCACGACGCGCTCACGTCGATATCCTCAAGCGCTACAAACTCGGGTAAATTTAGGCTAAATTCGCTTTTTTGATCGACGAAGCTTTGATGGATGAAGGACTTGTTTTTGTAGACTTCCAGTAGATTGCTCTGTGCGCTAGCCAACGCGGCAAATGTCGAGATCAGGGCTATTTTTTTCATTTTTTTCCTTTGGATAAATTTGAAAGATTATAGCCCAAAACGTTAAATTTAAATCTAGCTCAACAAAATAACGGCAAAAATCGCTAAAACCAAAATTTGCAGTCCGATAAAAGGCACGACGCCTTTGTAGATATCAGAAGTCTTAATCTCCGCAGGCGCCACGCCTTTTAGGTAAAAGAGACTAAAGCCAAACGGCGGCGTGAGAAACGACGTCTGTAAATTCATCGCGATAACGATAGCAAAATATAGCGGATTTATGCCTAAATTTACCGCAATCGGCGCTAAAATCGGCAGCACGATATACGAAATCTCGACGAAATCTATAAAAAATCCCAGCGCGAAAATCGTAATCATCGATAAGACGATAAAGCCCCATTTTTCGCCAGGCAAATTAGACATCACTTCCTCAACGATCTCGTCGCCGCCCGTGTAGCTAAACACCATCGAAAACGCCGTCGCGCCGATAAGGATAGTAAAGACGACGGCCGTAGTTTTGACGCTCTCTTCAAGCGCTTCTTTTAGCATTTTAAACGAAAAAGTTTTATAAAAAACCGAAAGCAAGATCGCGCCCACGCAGCCAAACGCCGAGCTCTCAGTCGGCGTAGCGATACCTTCAAATATCGAACCAAGCACCAGCACGACAAGTACTAGCGGCGGCAAAATCGCAAGAATAGCGTTTAAAATTTGCTTTGATTTAGGCATATCGCTCTCTACTACGACGGGCGGCGCGTAGTCCTTTTTCACGTAAGCCACGATTAGGATATAAGCTATATAAGCGCCCACGAGCGCTAGTCCCGGATATATCGCCTCGCGGAAAAGATCGCCCACAGGCACCGTAAATACGTCGCCCAGGATAATTAGAACGATCGAAGGCGGGATGATCTGCCCAAGCGTACCCGAAGCGCAGATAGTGCCGCAGCCTAGAGCTTTGTTGTAGTTGTACTTTAGCATCACGGGCAAGCTCATAACGCCCATGGCTACGACGCTAGCTCCAACTACGCCCGTAGATGCGGCTAGTAGCGCGCCCACCAAAACGGTGCTAATCGCCACGCCGCCGCGAATCTCGCCGAATAAAAACGCCATAGACTCGAGCAATCTCTCGGCTAGCTTGGTCTTTTGTAAAATAATGCCCATAAAAACGAAAAGCGGCACGGCGATGAGGATTTTATTTTCCATTATCGAGTAGATGCGGTAAGGCATAAAGTTAAAGGTCTCTTTAAATATCTCAAGCCCGCCCATAAAGCCATTGCCGTCGCCAAAGCTCTCGACCATGCCGCCGATAAGTCCGAAAATGACGGCTATCGCGCCAAAGGTAAATGCGACGCTAAAGCCGATAGCAAGCATAAAAAGCGCGGCTAAAAACATTACTATGCCGGTCATTTTCCCTCTCCTTGTTGCGCGGTTTTGCTTAAATTTGCGTCAAATTTGCCCGCCTCGCTTAAATTTAAGCGAGCGTCAAGATAGACGTTTAGCCACTTTATAAAGTAGCCGACGCTAAAAAATATAAGAAGCCAGAAGCTAAACGGGATGAAGGCCTTGATAACCCAGCGATACGGCAGACCGCCAGGATCTGCGCTACCCTCGCCGCTCTCGTACGCCTCCACGACGTAGTCCCAGCTCAGCCACGCAACCAAAAGCGCAAGCGGCAAGACAAAAAGGATAACGCCGGCCATATTTATGAGCGCCCTTTTTTTCACGCTCATCTTTTCGTAAAATATATCCACTCGCACGTGCGCGTCGTCTTTTAGCGCGTAGCTCATGCCAAGCAGGATGATGATGCTAAAAAAGTGCCACTCAAGCTCCTGGAGGCCGACGTTGCCGTATTTGAAAAAATATCTCGCCGTGACGTTAAAAAAAACGTCCGCGATCATCAAAAACATCACGAATATACAGACGTAGCCCACTACGTTACCGAATTTACCAAAAAACCTCTCTACTTTTTTTAAATTTCGTTCCATTTAACTCCCCAAAATTTGTCTTATCATTATCGCCAAAATGCAAATCGGCGCGACGAATCGCAGTAAAAAATACCAAATTTCAAAAACCGCCCTACCCATATACGGTAAAAATAGCTCCTCTAGGCTGCCTCTCTTCATCGCGTAGCCCACAAATACCGCTATCACGATACCGCCCAGCGGCAGCATGATATTTGAGCTAAGATAGTCTAAAACATCAAAAAATCCCTTGCCGAAAAACGTGAGCGCGTCTTTAAATTCTGTAATATTTGAAAGCGCGCAAAGCGTGCCCAGGCAATAAACGCAAACGCCCACGATCGCGATCGCTCCTAGGCGAGGGATCTTATACTCGTTTATGAGATAAAAAACGAGCGGCTCGACCATCGAGATAGCCGACGTAAGCCCCGCAAAAATAAGCGCGGTAAAAAACGTAAAGCTTAGGACGTTTCCCATCGCTCCTAGCTTGGCAAACAGCGTCGGTAGCGAGATAAAGGCTAGTCCCACGCCTTGGCTAGGCTGCTCGCCGTACTCAAAAACAAAGGTAAAAACGATGAGCCCGATGACGACGCTAACGATGATATTTAGCGCGACGACGTAGAGTGAAGATGTGAAAAGATTTGTCTTATCATCTAGACTTACCGAGTACGTAGCGATCGCGCCGATACCAACGCACATAGTAAAAAACGCAAGTCCCAGAGCGACAAACACAGCCTCACTCGTGATCTTAGAAAAATCAGGCACTAGCAAAAACTCCGCCGCCTGCGAAAATCCGCCCATCTGCATCGAGTAAATAAGCATAAAAATAAGCAATAAAAAAAGCGTCGGCAAAAGCCATAAATTTATGCGCTCGATGCCGCCTTTTATACCCTTTGAAAGGATGAAAAAGTAGGCCGCAAACGCGATGCTAAAGTACAAAATTTGACCCGAGATATCAGAGCTTATAAATTTGCCGAAATTTTCGCCGGAAACCGCGATACTTTGCGGAAGCTCGCCAAGAGATAAGACCGAGTACCTAATAACCCAGCCGATGATAACCGTATAAAACGACGCGACCAAAACGCCAGTTATCATTATGACGCCGGCATACCCCCAAAATTTGCCGTTTTTAGGAGCGAGCGAGCGAAAGGCGTTAACGGGATCGGCGTTTGAAATTTTACCCATCGCCATCTCGGCAAAAAATATGCTAAGCCCCACTGCAACAGCAAAAACAAGATACAAAAGCACGAACGCTGAGCCGCCGTTTGCGCCGACCATGTATGGAAATTTCCACGCATTACCAAGTCCGATAGCAGCACCCACGATGGATAATATAAATCCGATTTTAGAAAATTTATCGCTTGCCACGCTTAGCCCCTTAGCGCATTTATGGTGATAATGACGATGCTGATGGGAGCGACAAATCTAATCATAAAATACCAAATTTCAAAAACCGCCCTGCTCATATACGGCCCAAAAAGTATGTAAAGCGCGTCTTTTTTGATCACAAAGCCGACGAAAATCGACACCGTGATACCGCCAATAGGCATGATGATATTTGAGCTGAGAAAATCAAGGCAGTCAAAAAAGCTCTTGCCGAAAAATACCAAATTTTCTTTAACGCCATCTATGCTTGAAAGTATGCACAAAATACCCATGCAGTAGATGAAAGCGCCAATTAGCGCGAGGGCTTTTTTACGAGAAAAGCCAAATTCGCGGATGAGATAGTGCGTGAAAGGCTCCAGCATCGAGATGGCCGAGGTAATGCCTGCAAAAAGCAGTGCCGAGAAAAATGCGAACGCTAGCACGTGTCCGAGCGCACCGAGCTTCGCAAACAGCGTAGGCAGCGAGATAAACACGAGTCCCACGCCCTGACTAGGCGTCGCGCCGAACTCAAACACGAAAGTAAAGATAACAAGCCCCATCAAAATACCCATCACGACGTTTATCACGACGATGATGATCGAGGAGCTAACTAGATTCGTATTATCAGGCAGCGACGCAGAGTAAACGATAATGACGCCGACACCCAGAGATAGCGTAAAAAACGCAAGCCCAAGCGCGGTGAGAATACTACTCACGCCTAGTTTTGAAAAATCCGGAACCAGTAAAAATTTAGCCGACTGCACGAAACCGTCCATCGTAAACGAGTAACTAAGCATGATGATAAGCAGGATAAGAAGCGAAGGCATCATCCAGACGTTTACGCGCTCGATGCCGCTTTTTATGCCCTTTGATACGATAAAAATGCAGAGAAAAAACACGATCGTAAAGTAAAAAATTTGAGACGCGGCGTCGTTAGCGTAGAAATTTCCGAAAATTTTCTCCGAAGCTTCGACGTCTTTTGGCAGCTCGGTTATTACCATAACTGCGTATTTTAGTATCCATCCGATGATGACCGTGTAAAAAGAGGCGATGATGATCGCACCTATCATCGTAAAACCTGCAAATTTCCAGGTTTCTTTGCACTTTGGAGCAAGTTTTTTAAAGGCGTTTACAGGGTCAGACTCGGAAAGCTTACCGATAGCTATCTCGCCAAAAAATATCGCAAGCCCGATAAAAAACGTCATAAAAAGATACAAAAGCACGAAGGCCGAACCGCCGTTTTGACCGACTAGATACGGGAATTTCCACGCATTTCCAAGCCCCACCGCAGAGCCCGCGACGGCTAAGATAAAGCCGATTTTAGAAAATTTATCCTGCGCCAAATTTAACCTTAGTATTTAAAATTTCAGAAGCGAGGCTAGCATAAAAAAGCTTTTAAAATTCTAATTTTTAAATAAATTCGTGGAAAAACGAAACATCGCTGAAATTTTTTGTAAATTTGTAGCACTAGCGGCGGCAAATTTGACGAACGGAAAATTTATGAAAATTTTTCTCGGTTTTAAGTAACTCAAAGCTAAATTTTTATAAAATGCGCTCTCAAAGCTTCAAAGTAGGGGTCTGATCCGAAATGGCTTAAATTTACAAGGAGACTTTATGAAAAAAGTTGTTTTCTTAATGATGGCAATTGCCAGCTTCGCATTTGCGGACGGTGGCGAAATGCTAAAATCTTACTCTGTTCTTGCAGCAGCAGTTGGTCTAGGTCTAGCGGCTCTTGGTGGCGCTATCGGCATGGGAAATACCGCATCTGCGACAATCTCAGGTACAGCTAGAAATCCAGGCGTTGGCAGCAAGCTAACTACGACGATGTTCGTTGCTCTTGCGATGATCGAAGCGCAAGTTATCTACGCGCTAGTTATCGCGTTAATCGTTCTTTACGCAAACCCAATGTTATAATCTCGGGCGGGTTCGTCCCGCTCTTTGCTTCTTTTTAATCTACGTGCGACCTTGGTGGAACGGTAGACACGCTACTTTGAGGTGGTAGTGCCGAAGGGTGTGCGAGTTCAAATCTCGCAGGTCGCACCATTATTCATTTTTCTAAATATTAATCCCCTATATTACGACGTTCAAGCTAATTCAAAAAAGCCGGCTCCCCTACAAACATAAGGGAATTTGGCCTAAAACTACCTAAAAATGATACCCAAGCCGTTTTTGGGTATTAATTTTTGGGTATTTTGTCTCTAAAAATGAAAATAGCGAGCTCCGCAGATATAATTACTTGTGATTCAATTCACTACAAGGAGTTCAGATGAGACAAAATGCTCTCACAAAATCGCCGAAGTTTAAGCTTCAGCCAGATGTCGCGATAGAGGAATATCGCCTACCCGTGGGTACGGATTACGCCCGAATAGTTTTGAAGGATAAGCTATTATTGCAAATCCGAAAAGTAACGAGGTCTGGTCGCGTCGCAAGATACGACAAAGATTTTTACGTGAAAACTGGCGCAACTAGCCGAATCAAGCTCGGCCGCTTCCCTGAAATGTCATACGCCGCAGCAATAGCCGCTAGCGAAAAAGCGCAAAAAGAAGGCGAGATAAAACTAGCTCCAAAAGACGCTCTAAGCGCGGTTTTTGAGGACTTTTTGGTGTTTAAAGGCTCGGGTTTAAAACCTGCTACCGTCTCAAAAAAACATAAGATTTTTAATTCTAAGCTCTCTGCATTTAAGGCCACGCCTATAAGCAAGATAACACTCCGAGACCTACAAGACGTCGGCCGTGGAATCTTGCAAAAGGGCACATATTCGGCGCTCGAGGATTACTGCCACTTTGCCACTCAGCTCTTCGACTTCGCGTATGCGCGAGGATACCTACAAGCTGATATTTTTCGCGGCGACAAGCTTATTGAGATTTTTACTCTGCCAAAAGATAGAGTGAAAGGCTATCCGTATATCAAAAACGAAAACGATTTGAGGGCGCTAATCCAATACATTAGCTCGTATCCTCACACTGGTAGCGTTCGCAATGCCTTAAAATTTGCCTTCGTTACCGCCTTGCGTTCTGCGAATGTGCGAAATTTAAGTATCAAACATATAAAAGTCGACACAAATGGCGAATACTATTTGCATTTCCCAGCAAAAGATATGAAAATAGTGGAAAATGGGGATATGTATTTGGGGCTTCCGCGAAAAATCGGCGAATGGCTCGAGGTGAAGAAAAAATTCGCAAATAACAAGGACGGGCTACTTTTTTCAAATATGAACGGAAACGCGTTAAGCGACGCAACTCTGTCAAAATCTTTGCGTTCTTGCGTTCTAAAAGAAGTTCTGCCTATAAAAAATCCTGACGACGAGCCCCGACATATCGTATGCCACAGCTTACGCATCATAATGTCGACTTTCGCGAACCTCGAGCGAAAAAAGGGGCGAAACGACCTAAGCTGGGAGTCCATAGAATGTGTGCTCGACCACGCCGTGGGGCTAAAAATAATAAGAGATTATGACAAATCAAGCACGGACGAAGAGCTGCAAATTGAGCTAACTAGGAAAGTTTTAACTTGGTGGTTGTCGTATGTGGAAGAAAAAGGTTTTCGACTATGAATTGGGTAAAAAAAAGCAGGGTTCGAGCTGAAACTAAGAAAATAGTACTAAACTCAAACCAAGCAGAATTATGCCCTATTGTGGCTTATCTACGCGTTAAAAATCGTAGGTTTTTTGGAGTAATCCAATGAATTATGCCGATTTGCGAGATACCTTCGGTCGCGACTTTCGCATTTTGAGCGAAGACGGCGGGTATTACGACGAGAGCGGGACGGAATTAAAATACCGAAACTACGACGTTACGCCCCTAATTTCTGAACTTGGCTTAACCGCCGTCGGCGCTTGCCTCACTATATGGAACACCAAAATATGGGGCGAGCGTCAATGCGGTCGCCCCTCCAATATCGAGGCCGCACGCAAGCTTGAAGGTGCTCTAAAAAATATAGTCAAACGCGCTTTAGCCTTCGCCCCCGTATGGGCGGCGTGGGCTTACGAATCCCACAAAAACGGTCTCCCGCACGTCCACGCTATGCTCTTTACTACACCCAAATATCTCCCCCGCGTAATCGAAACATTACGCGGCGAGCTAGGCAAGAATGCTGCCTCGGTCAATATTCTCGACGCCGAATATGTCGGAGGGGACAACACGGATTCAAGAAAACGCCGCAAAAAATATCTTAGCGGGCTTCTAGCATACGAGCAAACCCCCATAGACGTATCAAACATCGAAATTCACGAGGACGGGGAGGTGGAAATAGAAAACCGAAACGCCCAAATAGACATCGACGCCGCCGAATTAACCCCGCTTTTACGCCACAAGCACGGCTACGTAAAAGACGTCCAAAAACAAAAAATCGTCCATTTTTTACAAAATCCTAAAATGGAAAAATCCCTTCCTCGCGCGGACGGCGAGCTACGGACGCTGTTTAGGCTATTTGAGAACGTATGGGACGCAAAGGCTAAGGCTCGAAAAAAACGCGGAGAGAAAATCGAAAATCCGAAAGACGCCGAACTTCGGTCGCGCGAACTGTTTATTCCGCAGCTTAAAATTTTTCCGTCGCAGACGGCTATAATCGCGAAGCGAAAAAAAGAGATGCGGAAGGCTCGCGACGAAGACCTCGTGCCTCTTGATATTACGCTGCGCGCCGCAAACGGAGACCGTATACATCGGACTCGCCGCTCTTTGCAGCTTACGGCCGCACAACTTGAAAATTTAAAAAAGTTAGGTAAAAAATGCCTAAACAAATTTGAGTTAGAAAACCTATACCGCGTTATTATCGAGGGTGGCCGAATAGATTGTCTGAATAATGACCCCGACGCGCCTCAAAATGCGCGTCCGATAAAACGTTTTAATGACCGCACGACGCTTGGCTTTGCACGGTATGCGACCGAAGAAAGCCTACGCCCCGAAATTGAAGAATCGTATTTCTTACTTGCTCGCTATATAATGAGCGGATACTCCGTGCCCGAACATCTACGACTGGCCGTAAGAGGCGACGGGTTGGCGCAGATAGCCGCCGAAAAAGCGAGAGCGGAGCGGCTACTCCGCGAAAACGCTCTTATTTGCGCTCCGGCCGAGGTCTTAGATTGTGTCAAATACGTCGCTGGGATATGGGAAAAACCTATGCCTAAAAATATTGAGGAACGCGTTACTCTAGGCGTTAATTTGGGAATAGAGCATAAAGGGGACGTATGGTTCAAATTTACCGAAAAAATTGACCTCATAAAACACCCTAACAAAAAACTATATCGAAAAATTTTAAGAGCCGTAAAGACATACGAAGATTATCTTTACGAAAAGGAGGCCTAAAACAGCAAAAATCACGCCCTTTTAGGGGCGACCCGTTTTCTAAGTCGTCTAAACCCTTTAAAATTGTTAAACGTCTCACTATAATTATATTAAATCAAATGCAAAATAAAGGAGACTAAAATGCTACAAGACGAAGCAAAAAAAGCAAACAAAGAAGCCCTAAAGAGACTAATAAGATTAGTCACGGAAGCGCAAAACATAGACAAGCAAGTCCGAGCCGCTAAAACCGCCGCCGAAAAAGCGAGCGAAAAGCTAAAAATTTTAATCCAAAAACAAGACGAAATCGACGAGCAGCTAAGAAAGCTAAGCCCTGACCGCCCCGACGTAACGGACACGGACGACGAGCCTATGGAAAACTACTCGCAGCCGCACTCTTTTTCTTGACCCTTGCGGGCAAGAAAAACCCACGAGGTGCGCCGCACCTCTTAGTGGGCATACTAAGGGGCGTATAAAACGCCCCAGTATGCTTTTTTCCGACCGCAAGGGTCGTGAAAAAAGAGAAAAAATAATCCATTTTTCACTGCAAAAAGAGGTAAAAAATAATGCAAAATATACGAGATAACGGCGCGAAATCGTCGATAAATTTTCAGCGCTGTAACCTAAAAATCGCCCCGTTTCATAACGCTAGAGAGGCTTTTCTGCCCGAGACGAGCCACCCCGAACTGGTCGAGAAAAACGAATGCTCGTGTAGCGCGCTTGCGGCGCTCAAAAAAATAAAAAAATGGGACGCGCAAGCTGACGAAGCCTACCAGAAAAAATACGGGCAAAAATCTGCCGTAAAAGAGCAAAATAAGGTGTGGGAATGCGTCATAAATTTGAGAGAAAATCACACGCTAAAAGACGTAAAAAAACTTGTAAAAAAGCTCGAAAAAATGACGGGGTATCGCGCCGCGCAGATAGCCGTGCATCGCGACGAAGGGCGATACGAAGAGGGTACGGGGGGTTTTATTCAGAACATACACGCGCACGTGATTTTTTACGCTAGAGATACGGAAACGGGGCTTAGCCTTTCCGCGAAGCATTACGGCCAGACTTTATTTTTTGAAAAAATCCAAGACATTGTGGCGCAAGAATTGGGTATGACACGCGGAAAACCCGCCGAAATTACGGGTGCGAAGCATATGAGCCCCCGAGCCTATAAAGCTCAAAAGCGTCACGAGGCCGAGCTAGAAAAAAACAACAAAGAGTGGGAGCAAAAGCTCGCAGAAAAAGAAAAAGAATGGGAACAAAAAAAGGCCGAATGGGAAGCGAAACAAGCCGAGAGAGAGGCGCGCCGCGAGGAGTGGGAGCGCAAATTGCCCGAGATTATGGCGGCGAGGCGTAAAAACGAGCAATTCCTAAATAACAAAGTCGATTGGGAAACGTTGAAAACTGCGAACCGCGCGTTTATGGCGTGGCACGACATTTCAACCGACGTTTTAGGCTACCCGAACCCAAACGGAAACCTACTTGTCGAGCAGACAAAAGGCGCGCTAGCGTCTATTTTTCGGCTATTTGGCAGCGTTTCTCAGCTCGCGATTTTCTTATTAACGCGAACGGAAGCGAAAGAGCTAAAATTACAAAACACCCTCAACGTATATAAAGTGAGCGAAAATCTCCAACGCGCGATAAATCTCGTAAAAAACGACACGACGAACGACCACGTCAAAATCGTGGAAAAAATCCAAAACATATATAACAATCTCCCCCACGACAAACGCGCCGAGCTCATAGAGCTCGCGATTCTCCACGCGCCGAACTCGGAAATCCGCGAGGACATTAAGGCGCTCATCGAGGGTAGATTTAGCGATATAGCGAAATCAGAGGCCGCGCAAAAAAGAATCGAAAATCGCGACCTGCGAGCCGAGCTCAAAGAATACGCGGCCGAAGCAAAGCGCATAAAAGACGAGCTCAAAGAGATGGACGAAGAGAACCGCATTTTGAACCTCGCCGAGCGCGCCCTGCTCCGCGAAAAAGGCGCAGGTCGCGAACAATACGCCGACCAAGAGGCCGAGAACCGCAAAAGGCTAGAAGAGTTAAAAACGCTCAAAGACGAACAAAAGGCGCTAAAAAAGATAATCGACGACCAAAAACAGCGCGAGGAAAAAGACGCGGAAACAATCAAAAAGCAAGCCGCGCAAATCAAAGAGCTAAACGAAAAAATCGCCGAGATAACCGAAGCGAACGTAAAGAAACAAAAGCAGCTAGAGGCCGAGAAAGAGGAAGCCCGCCAAACCGCGCCCCAAACGCTCGACATATTCGACATAATCGACGAGCAAAAACCCGAAAAAATCGAACCCGAGCCTAAAATAGAGAAACCCGAGCCTATCCGCGAACCCGAGAAAATCGAGCAGCCTAAAATCGAGCCAAAACCAGAGCCCGAACAAAAACCAGAGCCTAAAAAAGACGACTTCACCAACATATATGGCTATCCTACGCCAAAGCCCGAGCCACGCCGCCGATTTGACTACGAGCCCGTGCGCAAAATCGAGCCCGAGCCTAAACAGCCTGAACCAGAACCCGAGCCATTCCGCGACCCGTGGCAGGAGATAACGGACGAGATGGAGAAGTGGAAAAAATGCCAAAGCGAGGCCGAGAAAAATTTACTCAAAAATAACATACTACAAAATATCGAAAAATACGAAAAAAGTGGCGTGCCGCCGCACAGACAATTAACGCTAGACGCCTATGTCCAAAC
This sequence comes from uncultured Campylobacter sp., assembly GCA_963529735.1. Lineage (GTDB taxonomy): Bacteria > Campylobacterota > Campylobacteria > Campylobacterales > Campylobacteraceae > Campylobacter_A. The sequence goes on along the minus strand of CAUSAR010000003.1, from coordinate 7,179 downwards.
CCTACGCCCGAACCTCGCCGCCGACGCCGAAGAAATCCGCAAAATCCGCGAACGCGAGCTGGAGAGGAAGCGTCAAGAAGCCGCAGAGCTGGAGAAAAAATACGAGGACGTCAAGGCGAAAAACGTCCGCCAAGATACGGACGCCCGCCAAACCGCGCTGAAGAAAAAGAAAAAAGACGAGCTGGAAATGGGAATGGGTTGAAAATCGCCTCTAATACTCCCATAGGCGGCAAAAAAACGGAGCGGGGGCGCATCGCGAGCCCCACGCGCTTGACATTTGGGGAGGCAAAAAGTAGGCTATGTGCGTTGCGTGTAAAAATAGGCGCGGAGCGAAAAGGGGCGACTCGCTCTTGGCGTGCGACTCCGCGTTCATAATCCCCTACGCCTTTAAAACCAAACATTCATTTTTACCCCCTAAAATATATGTTTTTTTCATACAAAACCTACCGTGCACGACGTTTTTTAGGCACTTTCAAAGCATTTTTGCCGTTTTCTAATATAAGCATATTACTTTTTTAAAAGCTACTTGACAAAACCAAAAAAACGAGCTATCATTCACATCAAGCAGGGTTCGCATACTGAAAATTAAGAAAATTTTTTAAGTTTTCTAAACTTAAAATTGAACGCTACAAGACTATCCGATTAACTTTACGTTAATCTTTCTTTATGCTTTTTCTTAAGTTTCAGCCCGCTTTCGTTATTTTTAGAGCCAAAGCTTAATCGTTTTTGGGGTCTAGTTTCCTAAATACCCAAATCCGATTAAAACGCCGAAAATATGGGCTAAAAATGACTAATGCAGTGCACGCAGGTCGCACTATAATTCTTATTTAATTCCAACAAAAATCTTCCAAGCCATCAACCATTGAATGCTTATCATATAAAATAAGTAGGTGCATACAACCATTTTTGGTTGATATTTGCCATCGCTCACGATCAAATTTAAAAAACAGTTTTTAAATTTGAAATATATTTTATTAAATTTACTGCCTTGACACTTTAGCCAACCGCAAAATATCAAATCAAAAAATTAGGTTTAAAAATTACCAAAAAGCGGTCATCTCGCAAGACAAATTTAATCTGCTTATTCATATTTAAATTTAGAATAATAGCAAAGCACGAAAAAGTGAAAATATCAAATTTAATTAGCAAGCGCCTAAAGTTAGTCATAAAATAAAAACCAACCGACCTCTTATAAAAGGCCAGTCGCTTAAATTTGCCTCGGGGCCGAACATCAAATTTAATAATTCGGCTTCGAATTTTGTCTTACATAAAGACCGGTATCGTCGTATTTTTAAGGAAATATCTCGAAGTACCGCTCAAAAATATCTCCAAAAAGCCGTTTTCGCCGTATCTGCCCGCAACGATCAGGTCAAATCCACCCTCTTTAGCACTTCTTAGCAACGCCTCGCCCGGTACCGAAGTCGTACTAACGACCTCGTAAGTCGCCTGTATGTCGTGCAGTTTTAGATACTCTTCTAGTTTTTTTAGATTTTCCTCTGCACTACCGTCGCCAGAATGCGGCATGCAAGTGATACAATGCACTTTTTTAGCTTTTTTTAGCAGTTCGATTGAGCTACTTACGGCGCGTGAGTTTTGCGTCGAGCCGTTCCAGCTAACTAGGATGTTATCAGCCTTAAAGCTCGTTATGCGCCTTGGTATCGTGATCGCCGTTTTGCCGCTTTTTAGCACCGCCGCCTCAAATGTACCCGTGATCTTACCGTCAAGCGGTACTGCGGCAACTACCATATCGCAAAATTTAGACTCCTGCTCAACCACCACGCTTCGCTTGCCGCTTTTTGTGGTAAATTTAGCCGTCGTCTTGCCCTCGATCGGCTCGTCGCTGATCTGCACGTCTAACTCTTCGCAAAGTTTATGGAAAATAGTCTCGTTGCGCTCGTGTTCGACGCCAAGCTCAGCCTTCGCCGCCTTCAAAAACTCGTCATAAAGAACTCCGCCCCTAAGCGTCATTTTCATATTATAAACGACGCCTGGATCTAGCTGGCAAGCCAAAATCTCGATGTGGCTGTTAAAATGCTTAGCGACCAGCAAAGCCCCTTTTATACGCTCTTTGACGTCGTCGCCGGCACCTATGGGGAAGAATATTTTTTTATACTGCATCGGTTCTCCTTTAAATTTATTGCGCCAAAGAAAGGGAAATTTTGTGCCCTTTTTGCTCGCTGATTTTTACTTTGACCTTATCGCCTGCTTTTAGAGGCGTTTTGATCTTTGAGATGTGCAAAAGTCCGTCCACGCCGCCAGGAAGCCCGATAAAGGCGCCAAATTCTACCACGCTTTTTACCTCGCCCTCAAATTCGTCTCCGATGTTAAATTCGGGCGTCTTATGAGGTTTGCCGTCTTTGCCACCTCTTTTACCGCCAAAACCCTTGCCGCCGTCTTTTGAGACGATTTGTATGATGTAATCTTTAGCCGCATCTACGCTTGATTTTTGCGCGCCGGCGATCTTTACCTCGCCTTTTTCGCGGTCAAGGTCGATGGCGACGTCAAATTTTTCTATGATCTCTTTTATCGTTTTGCCCGCTTGTCCGATGATATCGACAATCTTGCCCGGATCAACGCTAAAAAGCTCTAGTTTAGGCAATATATCTTCGTTTACGGAGATATTTTCGTTTGCTTTTTCCATCAAATTTAATATATGCAGCCTGCCCTCGCGCGCCTGCAAAAGAGCCTCTTTTAGCACGTCAAGGCTGATACCGCCCAGTTTTATATCCATCTGAAGCGCGGTTATGCCGTCTTTGCTACCTGCGACTTTAAAATCCATATCGCCGTCGTGATCCTCTAGCCCCATGATGTCGGTTAGTACGGCGTGCTTATCGCCTTCAAAAATTAACCCCATCGCGACGCCCGCGACTAGTTTTGGCGTATCGACGCCGGCAGCCCTTAGCGCTAAAGAGCCGCCGCAAACGCTAGCCATCGAGCTTGAGCCGTTACTTTCTAAAATTTCGGACACGAGTCTGATAGTGTAAGGCGAATTTAGATCGATACTAGGCGCAAGCGCGCGTTTAGCGAGATTGCCGTGACCCAGCTCGCGTCTGCCCGGAGCCTTTAGCGGGCTAGCCTCGCCGACGCTGAAGCCTGGGAAGTTGTAGTTAAACATAAATTTATCCGTCACGGCGCCTTTTTCCGTTAGCATATCATACATCTGGGCGTCGCCGTCGGTGCCTAGAGTGGCTACTACGAGAGCCTGCGTCTGACCGCGGGTAAAGAGGCAGCTGCCGTGAGCGTTTGGCAAGATATTGGTCTCAATGCTGATCGGGCGAACCTCTTTAAGTCCTCTGCCGTCGGCGCGAACGCCCTCGTTTATGATTTGCTCTCGGACGATTTTTTTCTTAAATTTAGCTAGGACGTTAGAGACAACCTCCTCCTCCCAGCCCTCTTTTTGAGCTACTTCATCGGTCAAAATTTGCTTAGCGATCTTGGTTAGTTCGCTAGCACGCTCGCTTTTAGCCATCTGATTTATCGCGGCCTTTACGTCGTTTTTATAAAATTCGTTTAGATAAACCGCGACGCTCTCGTTTTCGATCTCCGGTTTTAGCTCTAGCTGCGCGTCTTCTTTTTTATGCTGGCTAAATGCTTCTTCATAAGCGTTTGAGGCGCGAAGTATGGCTTTGCCGGCCTGCGCGATCGCCTCTACGATTAGATCTTCGCTAAATTCGTTCATGTCCTGCATCGCTATAGCGCCGCTTAAATTCGGATCCATCATAGGATCAAGCGCAATAGGGACTATCTCGTCTCTTTCGGTCGGGATACTTCTCATCTCTATCATCAAAAGCTCGTCTTTAACGCCTGCCACGTAAAGATCAAGCGCGGAAGCTTTTAGCTCCGAGTTGCTAGGGTTTATCACGAATTTATTATCTATATATCCCACGCGCACGCCGCAAACAGGCGCATTTACGGGGATGTCGCTAAGATAAAGCGCGACTGAAGCCGCATTTAGAGCGACGACTTGCAGATCGACCTCAGGATCGCAAGATAACACCATCACGACTATTTGCGTCGGATACGCGTAGCCTTTTGGAAAGAGCGGACGAAGCGAGCGGTCGATGATGCGCGAAGTTAGCGTCTCAAAATCTCCGGGCTTTGTTTCTCTTTTAACATAGCCGCCCGGGATCTTGCCTGCCGCGTAACTTTTTTCGATGTACTGCACCGTTAGCGGTAAAAAATCCTCGCTAACTTGCGTATCTTCGCGAGCGACGGTGGCCAAAACGACGGTATTTTTTACGCGTAAAAGCGCCGCGCCGCTAGCTTGCTTGGCGACCTTGTTTATATCGTAAATTTCGACTTGATTATTGACTTCTATTGAATACTGCATGCCCTAATATCTCCTTGTTTTTGTAATGGTATATAAAACGGACTCTCCTCTAATATGGAAAGTACGGTTTCGGGTTTTGGTTCGATTTTGTTTTTGTAGTAAAAATCCACTTCGATAAAATTTGCGATCTTATGCACGGCGTAAATTTCATCCACCAGCGGCGCGATAGCCGCGGCTACGTCGGTAGCGATGAGCGGCGTAGCGTAGGTGACTGATTTTACCCGCTCGCGCATGAGCGTTTTTAGACAAGTTAGCGCCGTGAGTCCCGTCTCGCAGCCCTCGTCGATGAGCAAGATATTTCTATCCTTTAGATCGCCGATGAGATTGCCTTTTCTAAATTTATAGACGTTTTTTAGGATTTTTTCGTCGTACTTGCGGTCAGCCTCACCGTAGACGAAGTCGTAGCTAATGCCAAAGCTCTTAATCAGCTCGTCGTTTAACACCACGTCGTCCTTTTCGCTAACCATAGCGATCTCGCACTCGGGGTTATTGGGCGCAAAAATGCGCTCGCAAAATAAAATCTCGTAGCTCAAATTTAGCCCGCGAGCTACGCTATCGACCATGATGACCGAGTCTATAGAGCCGCATATCATCAGATATTCGCCCGCGGCAAGCTCTTTTTTGGGCAAAATTTCAAGCAGTTTTTCGGCCGCCTCGAGCTGGTTTTCAAAGACCAAATCCTCGTAGCCGCTCATCAGCTACCCTGCGTCTGACCTACCGAAAAGTCGTAATGCACGCCGCCCATCGGATAGAAATTTATAAAGAAATAAACGCCTCTTGATTTCTTTGCGGCCGTTCCGCTCGTGGTCGTAGTAGGCTCTAGCTCCTCTTCGTAGACAAACGTATAATTCCAGCACTTTCTGCGGTGAGAGACGCCTAGTTGCCACTGCTTGTTGTAGTCTCGCTCGAGGTCGTACTGCGAACCGCCAAAAAGCCTATAGTTATGCGGAAGCTCGACGTAACCGTTTAGGTGTAGGTAGTTTTGTTTTTCTTGCGCGTTTTTCCTTTGCATCGTATGCCAGAGGCTAGCGCCGAATTTATCGTGCGTATAGCTAGCTCCGCTTTGAACTTTTTCAAAATATTTATTGTCGTAAGAGTACTCAAGCCTGTTGTAAAAAGATAAATTTACTAGCGGATACCAGCCGATTATATTTTTCAAATTTGAGCGCTTGTTCTCTTTCGTATAATAACCCTGCGAAATCGTATGTCGTAAAAATTTTCTTCCGTTTTCGTTAAAGAAATACTGCGTCGCTCTGGCTGAAATCTCGTCTCTAGTATGCTGAGGATTGATAAAGCTCTGATATTTTCGTCCAAGCATGTCATAGACGTATACGTTGCCATCGTCTTCGGCTGTCTCATATCTATCTGGCAGGTCACCTTCATTATAAGCCTTAACTACGTAATCCACGCCCAAATTTAAACTATGATAGAAGCTCTCGTAAGCCTTAGCTAAGTCGGTCTGGAGCGAAAATTTATGATAATTTTCTATGTAGTTTGCACTCCTATCCTCGTCTCCGGTCGGACGGTACATTTTCTTTGCATAGTCCACGTGGGTAGCGTATAAATAGTGATAATACGAGAATTTCAGATAATCGTCCGCTAAAGGCAAATGAAATGAAACCGGCAGATTAAATTCGTATTGCGTCGCCCTTACGCCAATTTTTCTCGTGTAGTTGTGCGAGTGGAGATCGACAGAGTAAAGCACGTTTGGCAAAATAAAGCTATCGGTAAATTTATGATATTGAAAGCTCGGATACTCTTGAAGCGTGTCTTTATTTTCGTTCGGGCTACCGATCTTTGACGTATCCGTGTAATACCTCGCATATGCCCCGAAGTAATGCTTGTCACTGCTTAAGAAATAGTTTAGTTTTGAGGTCACGAGAGGGTTATCGTCGCTACCCGAGCCGCGTTTTTTCAAATTTATATAGTCGATATCGTTTAGAGCCGTCGCATCGAGCCACAAGCCCTCTTGCAAATCCTCGTTTATCAGGTGCTTAACGAGCCTATCGCGCTCATATTTTACGTCAGCGCCCTTGTGTGTTTTATTTTTTAACGGGAGTCTTAGTGAGTTTTTCTCGATCTGTCTTTGTCGGTAGCCCTCGGTATCTCTAAATGCGCCAAGTGTCACCGAGCCCTTAGAATAAGGCGAATCGGCAAATCTAAACGTACCGTATATGCCCGTACCGCGTCTAGTGCGAATTTGCGGATCAAACTGTAAGTCCCAGCTGTCGTATTCGGCGATGTAAATCGGTTGTTTGTAGTAAAATCCATCGTTTTTGCCGTAACCAAACTCAGGCGGTAAAAGGCCTGTGCGTCTGCGAGTGTCTGTAGAAAAGCCAAAATACGGCAGATAAAACACAGGGACGTTTCCTACGTAAAACACGGGATTAAAAAGATGTAAAAATTTACTCTCTCGGTTTAATTTACCGCTGCTAAATTTGATCTTCCAGTCCGGGTCTTGGACGTTGCAGCTCGATACGACCGCGCCATTTACCTCGTAAAATTTAGACGTGCTGTTACTCTCGTCGCTCTGCATCCATACTTCCATATCTCGGTTCATCATAAATAGCGTTTCGTAGTTACTATCTTTACTATTTAGATCGATCTTTGCGTATGAGCAGCGCGAGATTTCGTCCTTGTTTCTTATCAAATTTACGTTACCAAAAAGCTCCAAGATCTCTTTTTGCTGATCGTAAACAGCTCTGTCTGCACTCATCAAATAGTCTTGCGAATACACAAGCACGTTTTTATCTGCGGTAACTATACCCTTATCGCGTTTTACGTCATCAGCCAAAAGCTCGAAATTTTGAGCCGCAAAACAACTAAAAGCCCCAAACATTAGTAACAAA
>CAUSAR010000002.1:0-65072 GCA_963529735.1 uncultured Campylobacter sp. | reverse complement strand
CGCAAAAAATGCTCTAAATTTTTTATCAAAATCATATTTTGCTCCGCCGTCTTGCCAAAGCCGATTCCCACGTCTAGCACAATATCGCGGCATCCAAGATCCTGCGCCGCGGCGATCTTAGCCTCGAAAAACGCGTCTATCTCGCCGAGTAAATCACCATAATGCGGGTTATCTTGCATATTTTCGGGGCTATTTTGCATGTGCATGAGGCAGTAGGTGGCGCCGTACCGCGCCGCTAGAGCGCAGAGGCTAATGTCGCCCGTGATATCGTTTATCATTTTAAAGCCGTGATTTAGCGCGTATTCTAGGCAATAGGAATCAAAGCTATCGAGGCTAAATATCGCCTTTCCATGCAAATTTAGGCGGTAAATTTCGGCGACGATTTTTTCAAGCCTCGCAAACTCGACCTCGCGTCCGACGTATTTGCTACCGGGCCGCGAGCTAACCGCGCCCACGTCGATATACTCCGCACCCTGTTCGATCATCTCTTCGATGCGCGCTATACCGCTTTTTTCGTTCACGCGGCTTGCGGCGTTAAAGCTATCTTCATTTACGTTTACGACGCCCATGATCTGCGCGCGCTGCGGTTTTTTAAACGGAGATTTTAAAAATTTAGCCAAATTTTTTAGACCGAAATCCTGCGCGACCTCTTTTTTGGCAAGTGCTTGCACCTGCGCATCGGTCGCCATCAAAAGCGCGGCGGAGTTTGCGCCGCCCAGAATCACATCGCGATTAGTGACGAGCTCCGCGCCGATGCTTAGCGCGTCTTGTTTTAGGATATTTGCGGCAGGCGAGCGTAAATCTTTAATCAAAAAAAAGTCGATCGTCGACTTTTTTTTCATCAAACTTCGCCCCTCGTCGCTAGGACGAATAATCTCGCAAATCTCGTTAAAATCAGTTTGCGGATTAATTTTAAAAATTTTCATCTAAGCCCTTTTTCGTAAATCATAAGAAGTATCGGTGTAAGAAGCGCGTGAGTTTTAGTGTTTAGCTCGGCTAGGCGCACGGCTTTGAAAAAATACTCAAGCTCTTCGGCGCTAAATTTAACCCCCTGCGCCGTAGCCTCGAGAGCTATTGCGGCGATTAGCTCTTTTAGGTCGTTTTTGCCAAGCTTTTCGGAGCGTTCGAGAGCTGATTTTTCATCGATAAACGCGCAAATTTCTTTTAGCTCGAGACGTTTGTAATCTAACCCCGTTTTTTCGCGCTGCTTTTTTTCGAGCCTGTTTTCGGTAACTAGGCGCGAACGAACGGTCGGCAGGAGCATATTTTTCGACTCGCAAGCTATGATAAAAAAGATATTTTTAGGCGGCTCTTCGATGATTTTTAGTAGAGAGTTTTGAGCCTCGACGCGGAAGTTTTTAGCGCCTAAAACTAGCAGCTTAGGCTCGCTCTCCGCGATGTAGGCCTCGGCGGCGACCTCTTTTGCGTTTTCTAGCAAAAAGTCCTCGACGAAAAAAAATCTAACCGAATTTATGCCGTAAAGCCCTAAAATTTCCTCTTTTAAGGCTTCAAAATCGCTCGTGATTACGATTTTGCTTTGCATAGATTAGAGTGCTACTTTCGCAAATAGAGCGGCGTCTATGCTCTTATCAAAAAGCCTAAACAGCGATAAGAGCTTGATATCTAGCACGCCGTCGGAGGAGCTGAGATAAAAGCTATTTTGCGCCTGCTCGTCAAAAAGCCACATGTAGCTATCGTCCTTGCCTTTGGCTATCTGCGAGCTTTTTTCGGCACTTTTGCCGACGTAAAAAAATACGTAGCCGTTTGGAAAAGCAAGGCTAAGCATATCTAAAAGTAGCGAGACTTCCTCTTTTGAGCCGATATTTTCAAAAGACGGATAAAGCGCCTTTAGCGAGAAAAAAGGTAGCACGGGACGGGCGTTTGTCGGTTTGTTTATATTTTTTAAAAAATACTCTTCAAACCAGCCACGCTCGCTATCTGTTATCAAGATAAACGCGCGCCCTTCGAGTAAAAATTTAAGCTTCGAGGCTAGTAGAGGCGTCCACTCGGTGCGCCTCTCCTCCATCCAGCTCATCAGCGAGCCCTCCTCGCGGATCGCCTCGAGCGTCCATTTTATAAAATCACTCATTTATCGAGTTTATAAGCTTCGTGTAGTGCGCGAACTGCTAGCTCGCCGTATTTTTGATCAACGATCATCGAGATTTTTATCTCGCTAGTCGAGATCATTTGGATATTTATACCCTCGTTTGCCAGCGTCTGGAATGCTAGCGAAGCAACTCCCGTGTGGCTTTTCATACCTACGCCCACGACGGAGACCTTAACTATCTCATCGTTGTATAAAATTTCCCTAGACGCGCTTAGCTTATCCATACACTCTTTTGCGACGTGAAGCTCATTTTGCGGTATAGTAAAGCCCAAATTTGTCGTGCCATCCTGACCTACGTTTTGGATTATCATATCTACGTTTATGTTTTTTTCTGCAAGCGCGGTGAAAATCTCTGCCGCGATACCCGGCTTATCGACCACGCCTCTTAAAGTTACTCTAGCTTGGTTTTTATCTAGCGCGATACCGCTTACTAGTACTGCTTCCATACTCTCTTCCTTTGTTATTAGTGTTCCTTCGTTGTGATTAAAGCTGCTTCTGGTGACCAAATTTACGTTTAGCTTTTTAGCTAGCTCGACCGAGCGGTTTTGCAGCACTTTTGCGCCTAGGCTCGCAAGCTCTAACATCTCGTCGTAGCTGATTTTATCCAGCTTTTTAGCCTTTGGCTCTATGCGAGGATCGGTGGTATAAACTCCGTCTACGTCAGTATAAATCTCGCAAAGATCCGCATCTAGAGCGCCTGCTATCGCCACGGCGCTAAGATCGCTACCGCCTCGTCCGAGCGTCGTCACGTCGCCCTTTTCGTCTATACCCTGAAAGCCCGCTACGACGACGATCTTACCCGCCTTTAACTCCTCTTTCATACGCTTAGTATCTATCGCCTCGATCCTAGCCTTAGTATGTACGCTATCGGTGATGATGCCCGCTAGCCTACCGCTTAGACCCACCGCAGGATAGCCTAAATTTATCAGCGCTATCGTTAAAAGTGCGCAGGTAACGCGCTCGCCGGAGCTAAGCAGCATATCCATCGCCACGCCGTCGGGAGCCTTCGTATAATGCTCGGCGTAGTCCACCAGCTGATTAGTTACGCCGCTCATAGCCGAGACCACGACTACGACGTCCGCGCCGCTTTTTTTAGTTTCTATCACTCTCGCGGCGACGTTTTCTATCCTCTCAAGCGTCCCAACGCTCGTGCCGCCGTATTTTTGGACGATTAACATTAAATAAATCCTTTCTCTTTAAAGTAGCCGATAACCTTACTGTAGATCGGCTTTTTGAAGTGGTTTACGTCGCTCAAAACCTCGCTTGAGTTTATAAATCTATATTCGTCAAATTCGGGCTTTTTGGTGTTTATATTTATCTTCGCACTAGGTCTTAGCCGCACCAAAAAATACTTTTGCGTCTGCCCGTCAAAGTTATAAAATTTCCTGCTCGTCGTACCCTCAGGGAAGTCGTAGCTAAGCCACTGCGGATACTCGCTAAGCACATCCACGTCGTCCGTGCCTATCTCCTCTTTGAGCTCTCTTTTTAGAGCCTCGCGCGGCGTTTCGCCCTCGTCTATACCGCCCTGGGGAAACTGCCAGATACCCGTCATATCGCATCTTTGCGCGATAAATATCCTGCAATCAAACGGATAAGAGGGCGCAAGTATGACCGCCGCGACGTTTGGTCTATATTTCTTTTCCATCTTTTTTTCCGAGAATTTTTAATTGTCGATTTTAACGAAAAATAGTTAAGATATAGCTAAATATCGCTAGCTTAGCGGAAAAATTTGACGCTTAGGCTTAAAATTTTTATTTAAATTTTAAAACTACGAATTTTTGCTTTTACGGTGCGACAAAATTTGCGTGTTTTGCTTCATTTTCCATCAAATTTAACCGCTTGGCTCGTCAAATTTGAGCCTTTTATTTTAGCTCCAGTATCGCCCTCACCTCTTCGTCGGTAAACAGGCTCGCGCTTTCATGCTTTTTACGCTCAGAAGCGGATTTTGGCTCGGCGCGCGGCGGCAAATTTTGAGCAGATTCGTTAAAATCAAATAGCACAGCCTGCGCAGATGCGTCCGAAGCGGCCGTTTTTAGGGCTTCATTAGAAGCGGGTATTTTATTAGACGGTGTCGTTTGCGTAGCTCTGTCAAAAACAAGAGTTTCGCGCGGAGCGGTAGCTTGCGTGCTTTCGGCTAGAGCCGTAGTTTTAGGCGCTTCGCTCAAAGGGCCCGTTTGGAAAATCGCCTTTTCTTGCCGACTGCCGTCCTCATACGGCGCAGAGCCCCGCCCATCTTGCAAATTTTGCCCCCATACGGAAGCGGTTTTTTGCTCGCTCTTAGCCACCAAATTTGGCACAAATTTAGAGTCGTCAATCGCCTGGCGCGCATTTTCAAATTTAACGTTTTCATCAAATTTGACCGCCGCACTCTCGCCGCTCCCGTCAAATTTATTATCTTGCAAAAACAAAGAGCTGTCCGATAAAAGCTCATCCCGCTCGTATTGGCGCGCAAAAAGCTCGCTTACGTTTATGGCGTCGCTGTTTTCTAGACTTGACGTCCTCTCGTTTACGCTCTCGCCAAGCTCCTCGATACCAGTTATACGCAGGCTTGGCATCACAGCCTTAAAGCTTTGCAAAATCGGCAAAAAAGAGCCGTCAAATCCATCTAAAATCACTCGCATATTTAGCCTTTTTCAGTTTTTTCGAGCGATTTTATCAAATTTATCTTTTGAGCCGTTTTAAGCTCATCCAAAAGCCGCTTATAACGAAAAACAAAACCGATGCCGAAGCTAAACAAAATATAAATTTACCGATCTCGCCCAAAAAATATCCCGAATGCAAGCTCAAAATCGCCTTATGAATCGCAAAAGGCCTAGGCATCGAGCTTTTAGCGTCGTCAAACCTCGCGTGCCTGATAATTTGCCTCTTGGCGGCGTTTATCGTCATCGTATTTACCTTATCGTCCTCTTCCAGTCCTTTGTCAAAGTAAAATATCATAAAATTTTCGCCGTCTTCTTGCGTGATGACGTTAAAAAGCTCGTAATCCTCTCTATCTCGTTTAAAAATATCTATCGCGGCCTCTAAATTTGCTATCTTAGCCTCGTCCTTTAGCGAAAATCCCCTCACCTGCGTAAAGCTCTTTTTTCTAAAAATTTCTTTTTCGCCAAGCGCGTTATTTACAAGCTTTGCCGCCCAGTCGTACGACCAGTAAAGTCCCGTAACGCTCATAAAAGCCAAAAATAAGCAAAGGTAAACGCCCGCAAATCCATGCAGGCTGTATAAAAACGCATAGCCTTTGGCCTTGATTTTTAAAGTAAACGCGCGCATAAATTTAGTTTTAAAACTAGGATAATAGATTATCAATCCAGATACAACCAAGACTACCAAAGCGATAGAGCAAACCGCAACTATATGCTTGCCTATAAGCCGTAGCGTCTCGTTTTCGCTAAGCCCGAAGCCTAAGTTAGTATGCAAATTTAACATTAGTCCGATAAATTTATCGCCGAAATTTTCGCCCGTTATTTCGCCCGTGTATTGATTTATAAAATACGACTTAAACTCGCCTTTAGCATCCGTGCCGGATACGCCTAGAGCGTGGTTTACGTCCGAGTTAATCTTGTAATAGCTAAGCGTAAAATTTGGTTCCTTAGCTTTAAAAATATCTAAAATTTCTCTCGTGCTAAGCTCTTTTTCGCCTCGCTCGACGAAGGTTTTTTGCGAGTTTGCAAGGTCTATAATCTCGTCGTGATAGGATATGACCGCGCCGCTAAGAGCGACTATAAGCAGCGGCAAAACACAGGCTAGACTTAAAATCAAATGGACATTAAACCAAAATTTCTTTTTCTTTAAAAGCGGCATCTTTCTCCTTAAATTTAAGCTCAAATTTTAAAAACCGGTAGCAGGGCGGCGATCACTACGCACCGCCCCGCTTAAATTTGGCTAAATTTAAAAATTTACGTTAAATCCGAGCCTATATTTGATCCCATCGGCGATCAAAATTTCATAGCGTCCGGATTTTGTCGTTACGTATTCGTTAAAGATATTATAAACGCTAAAATTTACACTCGCGTTTTTAGTTAGCTTGTAGCTTGCGCCCGCGTCAAATAGCGTATAATCCTTTATCTCCTCGTCACCCGGTAGGCCGTAAACGGCTCTGGTTTTGCCTAGATAGTTCATCTGCGTCCAGAAATTTAGATCAGGCGTCATATCGTAGTCAAGCCCTATTTTTACGGTATGAACGGGTAGATTGTTTAAAGATTTACCCTCGTACGCGCCAGATTTTTGCTTTGATCTAGTGTAAACGTAGCTTGAGTGCAGGGCTAAATTTGATAAAATCTGCCAGTCTGAGGCGAGTTCGACGCCTTTTACTTCAGCCTTGCCGATATTTACGCTCTCCCAGATGCCGCGCCTATATGTCTTGCCGTTATGCACGCAAGGAACGCCCGGGCGCGCGACGCAAACCGGCTTCGTGCCTAGACCGTCTTTTATCCGCGTATAAAACGCCATCGCCGAGACGTTAAGGCTCTCGTCCCCATATGCGACGCCGGCTTCGTAGTTTAGGCTGGATTCGGGTTTTAAGTCGCTTTTACCCAGCTGCGCTCCCATACCGCCGGCAAAAGGCAGAGCAAGCCCGTCGGTTCGCATCTTGATATCAGGCGTCGAGTAGCCTGCCGATACGCCGCCTTTTAGCGATAAATTTTCGCTTAGATGATACACGGCATATCCGCGCGGAGATACGTGTCCGCCGTAGTCTTTATCGTGATTATACCTTAGACCCGCAGTTAGCGTGAGCGCGTCGGTTACGTCAAAATCATCTTCGCCGTATAGCGAAAAATCATACCTTTTGACATTTGCGGCGTCGGCCGTCGTTGCCTTTTCGTTTAGCCTTTCTCTTCTGTATTCGGCGCCTAGGCTTAGCGTGTTATTATCAAAAAAATACGTTCCCTTGGTATTTAGCGTCGTCGTTTTTAGCGTGAGGTCTTGCTGTCCGCTTTCTTTCATATGATCGTGGGTTAAAAAGCTTTCAAGCAGCAGCTTGTCGTATTTGCCCGTATGCGAGAGCGAGGCGGTATATCCGCTCATCTTTTCAAACGCGACGCTCGTATTATCGCCGGTAGCCCTTCTTAGCGTCTTGCCTTCGGTGCGCTCGTATTTATTTACTACGCGGCGTAGATCCAGCGCTATTTCGTCGTTTTCGGTGGCGTTATACATGATTTTCGCACCGAAATTTACGTCCTCGTTTTTACGGTTCGTAAAGGCTCGCTCATCTTCGAATTTATGAAAATACCGCCCGTAAAGCGCGATACCTAGTACGTCTGGAATCACCGCACCGTTTGCGTAAAAGCCGGTTTGGTAGTCATCATTTATCCCGCTTTTGCCCGCAAGCGTGTAGTAGCCGTTTACGTTGCCGCTAAATTCGTTTGAAAAGCTCTTGGTGATAATATTTATGACGCCTCCCATCGCATCCGAGCCGTATAGTGAGCTCATCGGCCCTCGCACGATTTCGATACGCTCGATCGTGTTTGCGGGCGGGAGAAAATTTTGAACGCTACCGATCGCGCGAAGCCCTCTATACGCGCTATCGCTGGTCGCAGGACGGCCGTCTATTAAAATTTTAGTATATTTTTGACCAAGGCCTCTCATCGTGATACCCCGTCTGCTAGCAGCTCCCAGCGTCGCTCCGAAAACGCCCGGAGCGTCTTTTACGACGCTTTCTATATCTTGATGGTTGCGCCTGGCTATCTCTTTTTGCGTGATTACCGAAACGGAAGCGGGCGCGTCTTTGATATTTTGCTCAAAACCCGTCGCACTAGTTACGGTAACTTCATTTAGTTTCACTTCGTCAGCCGCCTGCGCGCAAGATAGCGCCAAACAAGCTAGCATAGAAATTTTAGGCATACTTTTCATCTTTAAACTCCTTATTTAAATTTAAACCCTATTTTACTATAATCAGATAATTATTATCAATACTCCGATAAACGGTAGAGGGATTTTTTATCAACGCTAAAAGGATAAAAAACAAATGAAGGTCGAGTTTAAAGATATTTTACGCGCAAACGAGCAAGAAGTCGCGCAAAATTCGGTGCGCTACGGACAAAGCGCATGGCAAGAGCAAGATAGAAAATGTAAGGTTGAGTTTTTTAAAGGGGCAAGTGGCGCAAGCTACTGCAGAAGCGAAATAATCTGCAACAAAAGCGTAAAAAGACGGCTTGAAAGGAGCACTGGCTACTGCTTTTTGCTCTTTAACGACGCAAGGCTTGATACTGGGCTTAAAGCGGATAAAAAAACTTTTTATCTAAAGGCCGGAGAGTTTTGGATGGGGCGCGTGGATAGCGGATTTGAGGGTATCTGTGAGTATCAGAGCAATAACTATACGGGACGATGTATCGTACTAAAAAACGAACTAGCCGGCGAACTAGCGGCATTTAAAAACCTAGGCGAAGAAAACGAAATCTGCATCCAAACGGCTAAGATAAATTTAGCCCAAAGCCTGATTTTGCAGGAGCTCTTAGCCGCGAGCGAGCTTGAGGGTAAGATGCGAGAAATCTTTATGGAAGCTAAAATTTTAGAGCTAATCTACAAAAGCTTAGGCGCGCCTAAAACGCCCGAAGCCGATGAAAAAAAGCGCGATTTTAGCGACGAATACGTAAAAATTTTAAATAAAGCAAGACAAATTTTACTAAGCGACGTCCAAAATCCGCCCAGCATAAAAGAACTAGCCAGAGCGTGCGCGACGAATGAATTTAAGCTAAAAACGGGCTTTAAAAGCTACTTTGGCGATACGATCTACGGGCTGCTAGCAAGCGAGCGTCTAAACGCGGCGAAAAAGCTCTTAGAGCGCGGAGACGTCTGTGTAAGCGAAGCCGCAAAAATCGTCGGATACGCCAGCACTCCGCACTTTGCAAAGATTTTTAGAGAAAAATTCGGCGTTTTGCCGACGCAAATTTTAAAACAAAAGAAATTTTATACGTAAATTTAAACGTATCGGCGCGACTTTTTAAATTTAACGGGCAGTAAAAACGGCGGTAAATTTTAAAATTTAAAAGCGTCAAATAGCTTACTGGAGTCGGTTTTGCGCCTAAATCCGACCTAAATTTACCGCAAACCGACCGCCAAACGGTGCAAAAGTCAAAATATCAAACGCCGCGCGACAAACCCGTAAAATCTGCTAAAATACGGCAAAAACAAAGGTCAAAATGCTTCTTTACGTCCACATCCCCTTTTGCGAGAGCAAATGTCCATACTGCGCCTTTGGCTCGGTCGTTGGCAAACGAAATTTAACGAGCGCGTATTTTGACGCGATGATTGCGGATTTTAGGGAGCAGATTTTAAAATTTGACGTAAAAAACGGCGATATCGAGACGGTTTTTATCGGCGGAGGGACGCCTAGCGCCGTGGACGGGGGCTACTATGAGCGGCTATTTGGGGCTGTCGCGCCATATCTGGCAAAGGACACCGAGATCACGACGGAGGCAAATCCAAACTCGGCAAGCCCAGCGTGGCTCTCACAGATGAAATCATACGGCGTAAATCGCGTGAGCTTCGGTGCTCAAAGCTTTTTTGAAGATAAGCTCAAATTTCTCGGGCGTATCCACGACGCAAGGCAGATCTACGAGGCCGTTGCAAACGCCAAAACCGCGGGGCTAGAAAATATAAATGTCGACCTCATCTACGGCACGAAGCTAGACACCAAAAAACGCCTCGAGCAAGAGGCGCAAAATATCCGAAATTTGGGCGTTTCGCACGTGTCGGCGTACTCGCTAACGCTTGAAGAAAATACGCCCTTTGCCGGCAAAATAAGCTACGCAAAAGATAGCCCGAGGCTGGCGAAATTTATGATAGAGCGCATCGAGGAGACCGGGCTAAAACAGTACGAAATATCAAATTTCGGTCAAATTTGCAAACACAATCTTGGCTACTGGCAGGCCAAATTCTACCTTGCCATCGGCGCTTACGCAGTCGGATTTTGGCGCGATCGCCGCTTTTATAACGCTTCAAATTTAAACGCCTACGTCAAAAATCCGCACGCTAAGAAAATAGAAAATTTAAGCGTGGACGAGCTAAATTTAGAGCGCATATTTTTAGGCGCTAGAAGCATCGTGGGCATCGATCAAAACAGCCTAAACGCCGAGCAAGAGCAAAGAGCGCGGCTGCTAAAAAATAGCGGAAAATTAAAATTTAAAAATGGGCGATATTACGCCAAAAATTTCCTCACCGCGGATGAAATTTCTTTATTTATCGCGGGCTGATTTATGCAAATTTGAGATAAAAAACGCTAAAATGAGCGCTTTAAATAAAAATTTAGGATAAAAAATGTTTGGCATGAGCTTACCCGAGATCATCGTCATAGCCATCATCGCAGTGCTATTTTTGGGGCCCGATAAGCTTCCTAGCGCGATGGTAGAGATAGCGAAATTTTTTAAAACCGTCAAAAAAACGGTCAATGACGCAAAAAGCAGCTTCGATCAAGAGATAAAAATCCAAGAACTCAAAGAGGACGCGAAAAAATACAAAGAAAGCATCGCAAAAACCACCGAAACCGTGCGAAAAAAGCTCACCTTTGAGGAGCTTGACGAGCTCAAAAAGGGCCTAAACGACGTCACTAGCGGCATCACGGACGGCCTAAACGACGTGAAAAAGAGCGTCGAAGCAGTCAAAAATCCGGGCGAAGCCGTCAAAAACGCCGTTCTAGGCGATAACGAGAAAAAAGAGGCGTAATGTTTGAAGAGCTAAAACCGCATTTAGTAGAACTTAGAAAAAGGCTTTTCATCAGCGTCATGACCGTGATCGTGATGTTTGTAGTGTGCTTTAGCTTTTGGAATCAAATTTTAGACTTTATCATCGCGCCGCTGCAAAACACTCTGCCTGACAATCAAAAAATGGTCTTTCTCGAGGTGCAAGAGCCCTTTTTCGTAGCGATGAAGGTGGCGTTTTTTACGGGATTTTTGTTTTCGTTGCCGATTATTTTTTGGCAGTTTTGGCTGTTTGTCGCGCCGGGACTTTACGAAAACGAGAAAAAATACGTAATCCCGTTCGTTATTTCGGCGACTTTTATGTTTCTAGTTGGTGCTGCATTTTGCTACTACGTCGTCGTTCCTATCGGTTTTGCGTTCCTTATAAATTTCGGCCAGCAGCTCTTTTCTGCGATGCTAAACATCGGCGGCTACGTCGGCTTTTTTACGAAACTAGTCATTGCATTCGGTATCGCGTTTGAGCTTCCCGTTATCACCTTTTTTCTCGCTAAACTCGGCCTAGTCGATGATAAGATGCTCAAAAACTCCTTCCGCTACGCTATCGTCGTGATTTTTATATTTGCCGCGATTATGACGCCTCCGGATATCCTCAGCCAGTTTTTGATGGCGGTGCCTCTCATCGGTCTTTACGGGCTTTCTATCTTTATAGCCGCCCGCGTAAATCCTGCCAAAAACGAAGAGCCCGAGCAGGAAACCGACGAAGAAAAAGAGGACGAATAACTATGAAATCAAGTAGGCTAGCCAAATGAGTCAAATTTTAAATCCAAACTCGCTTGACGCCTACGACTACGAGCTACCGCCGGAGCTAATCGCCAATTTCCCAACCTTTCCCAAAGAGGACGCCAGGCTGCTAGTCTACGAGCGAGCGAGCGAAAAAATCTCTCATCTAAAATTCGGCGACTTGCCCGAAATTTTACCGCCTTGCGATATTATTTTTAACGACACAAAGGTGGTGAAAGCTCGAATTTTCGGCAAAAAACAAAGCGGCGGCGAGACGGAGCTTTTGCTAAACTCTCCGCTAGCGGACGGTAAATTTAGCGTCTATATAAAAGGTAAAGTCCGCGCGGGCAGCGTTTTAAATTTTGGCGAAAATTTGACCGCCGAGGTCTGCGAGCTCTTTGACGATGGCTCGCGCACGGTCAAATTTAGCCAAAACGGCGAACCTTTGGATGCGGCCGCGCTTTACGGTATATTGTCCCGCATCGGCCACGTGCCTCTGCCGCCATATATCAAGCGAAGCGACACCAAAGACGATGAGAGCTGGTACCAAAGCGTGTTTGCCAAAAACGAGGGCGCAGTGGCGGCTCCGACTGCGAGCTTGCACTTTAGCGACGAGATGATCGCGCGCCTAGCCAAAGACCGCGAGATAGCCTACCTCACGCTGCACGTGGGCGCGGGGACGTTTAAGGGCGTGGAGATCGAGGATATCACGCAGCACAAGATGCATGCGGAGTTTTACGATATCCCGCAAGATACGCAAAATTTGATAAACTCAAACAGACCGATCCTAGGCGTAGGCACGACGGTGACGCGCTGCGTAGAGGAGTTTGCAAGAAGCGGTAAGTCTAGCGGCGAGTGTAGGCTGTTTTTAAATTTAAACAACAAACCCATCCGCCAAAACTACCTGCTTACGAACTTTCACCTTCCAAAATCGACGCTAATCATGCTAGTTACGAGCTTTATCGGGCTTAGGCAGACTATGCGGATTTACAAAACCGCCGTGGAGCAAAAGTACAAATTTTACTCCTACGGCGACGCGATGCTGGTTATATAGCCGTGAGTTTCGCGTATATTTTCCTGATTTTCGCCGCATTTTATATAGCGGTTTTGAGCGGTTGCTATTTTATGGATAAAATCAAAAGGTCAAATGGCGTGATAAAAAAAGAAACGACGCAAAAAAACGGCATGAACGAGACCAGCAAATCTAGCGAGGCAAACGCGCTGCCAAAAGTCGATATCGCGGGCGGTTTACTGTTTTTAGCCTCCTCGCTAAACGAGGATGCGCAAAAAAACACGAACTACGTGCTGCTAGACTACGACATCGCCTATCCTAGGCTGTTTTACGCAGATATCGCAGCCCTTGCAAAGCTCATCGACGCGATGGTTCAAATTTTCCTTTTAAACGTCTCAAACTCGACCGTTACGATCAAATTTTTACTCTCGAACTACTACAAAAACAATATCAAATTTACCCTTAGCGTCCACTGTGATCACGACTTTTTTACATGCAAAAGCACGCCTCGCGTAAATATGAACGCGCAAAGCCGCAAATACTACGAAACGGCGATAGCGCTAGCCGAGCAAAACGGCTCAACTATCAGATTTGAGTTTGATCACGGCGTACGCATTAGCACCGAGATTTCGCTGCGTCTGTGCGACGACAAGCTTGATCTCATGCAAAGCTTTAAGATAAAAAATCCAAAAAATTTTAGCGCCCTCGTCGCCGAGCCAAACCCCTATTCATTTAATATCATCAAAAAAGATCTCGAGTTTATCGGTATCGACGTGAAGCCGAGCAACGAGTGGAGTATCGTAAAACGTCACATAGAGGATATGATCTTTCGCCCTAACGTCGTCTTTATCGAGGAGAGCCTGCTACGCGAGATAGATGACGCACTAGCTACGCTTTTGATAGAAAAAAAGATCGCGCTAGTCGTGCTAAAAACCACGAACGCGGCGGTAAATTTAAACCCGAAAATCCGCGTCTGGACGCTAGTTCAGCCCTATCTGTCAGACACTCTCGTGCGTATCTTAAATGAAGCTTACGAATTTGAGACGCAAAACGGGGATAAAATTTAGCTTTCTGAAATTTTACCCGTTTTTTGAGCTTACAAGTCCTTTCATTTCATTTTATAACGACAAATTTGACCCAAAACCTCTAGCTCCAAAATGATATAATAAGCCCAAATAACGGAGGCCAAAATGAATAAAATAACCTGCATCTGCCTGGGCGTGCGAAGCATGCAAAGGGCGCTCAAATTTTACCGCGACGGCCTAGGTTACGAGACTGATTGCAAAGAGGACAATCCGCCAGTATGCTTTTTCAATACGCCCGGAACCAAATTTGAGCTCTATCCGCTAGACGCGCTGGCGCGAGATACCAGCGAAAACGATCCGCCGAGGGGAAGCGGATTTGCCGGCATCACGCTAGCCTATAACGTAAAAAACAAAGAGGACGTGGATAGCGTCATAAAGCTAGTTAAAAAGGCGGGCGGCACCATCGTCAAGGAGCCGCAAGTTGCGTTTTGGGGCGGATACCACGCGTATTTTGCCGATCCGGACGGATACTACTGAGAGGTGGCTTGGGGGCCTGACTTTAAATTTGACGAGGACGGACTACTCAAATTTTAGAGCAAACAGCGCCAAAGCGCGCTTTGCATCATCCGTCCGCTTGCTGCAAAGCTAAAATTTAGCGGCAGCAAAAAGGAAAAATCATGAAAAATATAGTCGTGTACATACACGGCAAAGGCGGAAGCGCGCAAGAAGCGGCCCATTTTCAACAGTTTTTTGCGGATAGCGACGTGCTAGGATTTGATCACGAAGCGCGCACGCCGTGGGAGGCAAAAGAGGAATTTGCGCCGTATTTTGAGCACATCCTTAAAAACCGCAAATCCGTGACGATTGTCGCAAACAGTATCGGCGCGTTTTTTGCCATGCATGCCTTGCAGGGTATGGAGATAAAAAAGGCGTATTTTATTTCGCCGATCGTAAATATGCAAATTTTAATCGAAAAAATGATGTCGCAGGCGCGCGTGAGCGAGGATGAGCTGCGAGATAGGGGCGAGCTGGACACGGGGTCTGGAGAAAAACTTTCGTGGAAATATCTTTGCTACGCCAGAGAGCATCCTATCTGCTGGACGGCGCCGACGCATATTTTATACGGCGAAAAGGACGATCTAACCTCTTTTGAAACGATTTGCGAGTTTGCAAACCGAATCAAAGCAACGCTTACCGTCATGAAAAACGGCGAACATCGGTTTCATACGGCAGAGCAAATGCGTTTTTTAGATGACTGGATACGGCGATATAGCTGATCGGCGGGCTGTCGTCGGAGCAAATTTGACTCCAAATCGTAGCGCGCCTAACCCGCAAGTCAAATTTAACTAGCAAATCCGCCGCTCAAGCTGCTTTTTAAATTTTACGCAAAGCCTAGGCTAAATTTACCGCCGAGACGTAAATTTGACTCAAATTTTACTCACTCTATATGCGCGGCAACGACCAGCCAAGACGGACCCGGCATAACACTAGCACAAAACTCAAATTTGCCGCCCTTTTACCGCGCGCCAAATTTGCTCAAAGTCCCAAATACCGCTTTAAAATAATCATCGCCGCGATGCTATCTAGCCGTCCGTCGCGCCTGCTTTCAGCGTAAATTTCGCTCGCCTCAAAGCTACTCATCGCCTCATCCTGATAGACCACCTCGCCGTCAAATGCCAGCAGCGACACGAAGTGCTCGATCCGTCGCCGCATCTCGTCCTCGCTAGATCCCCCAAGCGGCACGCCCACGACTAGCTTTTTTGCTCCGTATTCGCGCAAAACGGCGCTAACGTCGCGCGCGGCTTGATTGCGATTTTTGCGCAGAACGGGCGTTTGAGGCATCACGGTTTGCCCAACAGCCAGCGCCACGCCGATACGTTTTAGCCCAACGTCGATGGCCATTATGCTCATTTTCGTCCTTTAGATTTTCTCAAATTTAGCGATAAATTTGACGGTAGGCAAGCTCAAATTTGATGGCCACGCTCCGTCAAATTTACAAAATCAAACGTCGCCGAAACGCATTTACCGCCGTCAAGCCGATAAATTTTACTTCTAATTTTACCGCCGTTTTATCAAAACTCGCGCGGCGTAAATTTGAGCTCAAAAGCCGCTAATTTTACTCCGCAAATACCGTAAGTCCAGATATTCGCAGCTTGCCTTCGAGCTCGTATTCGTAAATTTTATCGCCGAATTTCGCCAAAGCCGCATCAAGGTTCGCGCCGTTTTTACAAAATTTTATCACCTCATCCTCTTGCACAGATGTGGGTTTACCGCCGAAACGAAGCGCAAAAGCGTCAAAATCGTTTATCAAATTTGCCGCGCCACTAGCGACCAGCTCGTTTGTCCCGTCGCTCTCGCCTAGGCGCTGAGGTAGCGTAAATATCGGCACTCCAAGCTCTTTTGCCATACGCGCGCTTTGCATCGAGCCGCTTTTAGGGTCGGCCTGCGCCACGACTAGAGCCTGCGAGAGCGCGACTACGATACGGTTTCGCTCCAAAAATCTATAAGCAAGCGGCGGCTCGTCAGGGGCGTATTCGCTCAGAGCCAGTGCGTTTTGATAAATTTCTTTGATGATTTTGGCGTTGCTTGGCGGGTATATTTTGCTTAGTCCGTTGCCAAAAACCGCAATGGTATGCGGAAAAGCCCCCTTATGCGCGGCGATATCTACACCTATAGCCGCTCCGCTAACCACGCAAACGCCGCTGTTTGCGAGCGTCCTAGCTAGCGCCTCTACGCACTGCCTGGTGTAAGCACTGGCTTTTCTAGAGCCTACGATTGAGACCATCGGACGCTCAAGCAGGGCTAAATTTCCATCAAAATATAGCTTTGCCGGCGGCTTTTTAAGATGCAAAAGGCCGTTAGGAAGCTCGGTTAAAACATTCAAAAAAGGTCCTTTAGGTAGATAACCTCGACCTCCTGCAGGAGCTTGGCGCTTTCTTGCAGGACTTCGATCGTGTTTTTGTGCGGATGGCCGATCGCGATGGCGTATGAGCGCTTTTTAGCTAGCTCGATGGCGTATTTTAGCTGCTTTCGCACGGCCGCTTTTGAGCCGTCGTGATCCAAAAACACGTCGCGCGCGATGTATGGCATAGAGTATTTTTTCGCCGCGCCGTAAACCTTGGTCGGCGAGGTCGTCTTGCTATCGACGAATATCAAATTTTCGTCCCGCACCGCCCGCATCATCCTATCCATCGCGGCCGCATCGCTCGTAAAGCGGCTACCCGTGTGGTTGTTGATGTATTTTAGATTCGGAAAGTCTCGCTTGATGCTTTGCAGTTTTTTAGCGATCTTTTCGTAGTCGTCGTCGACCGTGAGAGTACCGATCTCGGCACCCTTAAAGCCGCCTAGAGCCTGCATGGGCAGGTGGATCATATAAAAGCTAAAACGCCGGGCCAAAACAGGTGTCTCGGGGTGGGCGGAAGTGGCTGGAAAAAAGGACGGCGTGAGCTTTAGGTTGACCGATTTTATCGCGTCTGCTTGGTGCTTGTATGCCACGTCGTCGATGATGATGACTAGGCGCGGTTTGTAGCCAGCTTTTACGGCTGCCTTTACCTCGTTTGTCTCGGTCGCGCTTTTTTTATCCGTCTTTTTTGTGTCTGAAAATTTGGCTTTTTCGTCCTTTTTAGGCTTTTCTTTTTCTATTTTTTCTTGCTCGTTTTGCTCGGAGTTTTGCGGCGCGTTTTCTGCGTCAAATTTTACTTCGAGCTGCCCCGCCTGATCGCTTGCGGCATCTTTTGCGTCGCTAAATTCGATATGGATTTTTTCTTTTTTTAGCGCCTGCTCGAGGGAGTTATTTTGCGCCTGCGACATAGGCGTATCGTCAAAGATCACGGCTTCGGAATTTGCAAAAATATGCGTTCGCTGAGGCGTTTGCGAGGCGTCAAATTTGACACCATCGCCTCCATTTTGAGCGGTTTTAGCGGGCTCGTTTTTAGAGCTTAAATTTGTCAAATTTAGCTCGCCGACCTTTTTGGCGTTTGCGCCGTCCAGCTCGGAAGTGTCGCGGGAGGCTAAATTTACGCTCTCGGGCGAGATTTTATCTTTGGTCGCAGGTGCGCCTTGCCCGCTTTTATCAAATTTAGCCTGCTCGTTTATCAAATTTTGATCGTTTTTTTCTTCGGCTCTAGCTTTTTCGCCGCCGATTTTTATTTTACCTTTAGCATCCGCCTCGTCAAAAAGCGCCTTTATATCGGTTAAATTTGCTCTCGAGTGCACGCCTGAGGCGGCTTGCGTGTCTTTTGTGGTGACTTTTTCAGAGCTGTTTGAGGCTGAAAGGCTTGGTTTGTGGCTTAAATTTTGCTTTTGCTCGGACTCGCTTTTATCGCCGAAATACCGCTCGATTTTAGCGATCAGCGCGTTGTCGCTTTTAACCTTTACCCTGACGTCCAGCAGATAAAATGCCCCTGCAATCAAGATACAGGCGATGAGAAAAACGGAAAGTAGTAGCTTTAGTCCGCCGCGCGAGCGCCCCTTTTTGGAGCGCCTTTTCGCGGCTTTTTTTCTAGGTTTCGAGTTCAATTAATTTTTGCTTTGGTCGATGAGTTTGCCCGCGCTTATCCAAGGCATCATGGAGCGCAGTTTTTTGCCGGTTTGATTTAGCAGACTTCTCTCTGCGATGCCGCGCTCTGCGTTCATACGCACGTATCCGGCCTTGCGCTCGAGGATAAAGTCTTTTGCAAATTTACCGTTTTGGATCTCTTTTAGTATTTCTTTCATAGCTTTTTTGCTATCTTCGCCGATGACGCGCGGACCGCTCACGTAATCGCCGTATTCTGCGGTGTTTGAGATAGAGTAGCGCATATCCGCCATGCCGCCTTGATACATTAGATCAACGATTAGTTTTAGCTCGTGCAAGCACTCAAAATACGCCATCTCAGGCTCGTATCCGGCATCTACCAGCGTCTCAAAGCCTGCGTTTACCAGCGCGCAAAGTCCGCCGCAAAGTACCGCCTGCTCGCCGAAAAGATCGGTTTCAGTCTCGTCTTTAAATGTAGTTTCTATGATACCCGTTCTACCGCCGCCGATCGCGCTAGCGTAGCTTAGAGCTAGCTCTTTAGCCTTTCCGCTTGCGTTTTGCTCTACAGCGATTAGATCAGGGATGCCGCCGCCTCGGACAAATTCGCTTCTTACGGTGTGGCCGGGCGCTTTTGGGGCGATCATAATGACGTCAATGTCCTCGGGAGCTTTGATCTGTCCGAAATGCACGTTAAAACCGTGTCCAAAAGCTATCGCGTCGCCTTCGTTTAAATTTGGCTTTATATCTCGCTCGAAAATTTCAGCTTGAAGCTCGTCAGGAGTTAAAATCATAACGACGTCGGCGGCCTTTGCGGCCTCTGCCACCGTTTTTACCTCAAAGCCCTTTGCCTCAGCCTTCGCCCAGCTTCTACCGCCCTTTGCCAAGCCCACGATCACCTTTACGCCGCTATCGCGCAAATTTTCGGCGTGCGCGTGTCCTTGCGAACCAAAACCTATCATCGCCACGGTTTTGCTTCTAATCAAGCTCAAATCGCAATCTTTGTCATAGTAAATGCTTACTGCCATATTCTCTCCTCTTAAAAAATTTGTGAGATTATACTACCTAAACACTGAAACAAACTTGACTTTAAGTTTTTTAAAAAGCCTTTTAGTGTAGAATTGTCACTTACGAAATCTCGATGCAAAGTGTAAAAAATGAATGAATCAATTTATAAACATATAAAGGCTCTTCCGCCGCTTGACGATACAATAATAAAAATTCAAACCGTTTGCTCAGACGACAATAGTTCGCTTACCGATCTATCTCAAATAGTCGAAAAAGACCCGATGTTAACGGCAAATATACTACGCTCGGCAAACTCCCCTCTTTATGGATTTAGCAGAGAGATTACTACGATATCAAGAGCCGTTACACTGTTTGGTATGGCGACCATACGCGGATTTGCTCTATCGAGCGCAGTTAAAAAAAGCTTTAAGATAAATTTAGATCCATACGGTATCACCAGTCAAGATTTTTTAAATATTTCTATAATGCAAAATGCTCTAATGTATAACTGGTATTCAAAAATCAACGCTAGCGAGCTTACCGTTTTAAGCCCCGCCTCGTTTATGCTAGAAGTGGGTAAAATCGTCATCTCAAACGAGCTAAACGAAACAGGCAAAGCCGATGACTTTAAGGCAAAATTAAAAAATATTTCAAGCCCTTTTGATTTATCTGAGCTAGAAAACGAGATCGTCGGCATCTCTAACGAAACCGTAACGGCTAAAATTTTCGAACAATGGAACCTTGAACCTGAGCTTGTCGACGCGATTTTGTATTCAAACAACCCGGATGATGCGCCTGAACACATAAAAAACTACTCAAAAGCACTTAAAGTCGTAAAAAATGCTGTCAATATCTTTAACCAACTAAACGACGACAATCTGCAAAATACGTTAATGTGCCTCGACGAATACGGCTTTGCGCAAGATAAATTCCTAGAAGCCGTCGCAAAAGTCAAAGCGAATTTGTGAAAGAATTTTTAACAAAACTACTTGACGGAGTGAGCGAAAAGGAAGTCGCCTCCTCCGATAAAGAAATCCTACGAAATTTACTAAATTTAAACGCCGTAAGCCACCACAAAGACTGTTACTACCTAAATAACGGCTTTGTCTGCGGCAAGCTCGATATAAGTACAAACGGCACGGGTTTTTTGGCGCCCTACGATAAACGCTTTAAGCAAGATATAATAATAGAAAATAAAAATTTAAACGCCTCACACTACGGCGATATCGTGCTGGCAAAACTCCTGCCGCTAAAGAAAAAACGCCAAAGCGCCAAAGTTGTGATGACGCTAAAACTAGCCAATGAAACAAGCGTGGTTTATACTAAACAAATAGGCTCGGTAATCCTTGGCGTAAACGTAAAAACTGCGCTTAGCTCGCCGCTAAAAGCCTCGCAAAAATCGCTAAAAATGCTGCCGCCGGGCACTCTACTAAAAATCGGCAACCTAAACAACGAAATAGTCGAGGTTATCGGCAACATAAACGACCCGCTAAGCGACGAAAAAATCTCGCTTGCCGTCTTTAATAAAAACGATGAATTTAGCGAGGAATGCGAAGCTGAAGCGATCGCATGGGGCGACGAGGTCGATCCTGCGATGTACCCACAAAGGGTAGATTTAAGGGAGCTAGCCTTTTGCACGATCGATCCCGTCGATGCTAAGGACTTTGACGACGCGATATATTTTGACGAGAAAAAACGCGAAATTTACGTCGCGATCGCTGACGTGAGCGAATACGTCACGCCATACTCTCCGATAGACGCAGAGGCTAAAACGCGCGGATTTTCTATATATTTTCCGCACAAAGCCGTGCCGATGCTACCGCGAAATTTGAGCGAAAATATCTGCTCGCTCAAGCCAAATACCGCGCGCCTTGCGTTTTGTTTCAAAATCACGCTAGGCGAAGATGGCGAAGTCGTAAAAGAAGAGCTCTTAGAAGCCATTATTGTCTCACAAAGGCGCTTTAACTACGACGAGGTCGATCAAATTTTACGCGGCGAACGCGAGGATGAAATCGGCTGGATAAAGCCGCTTTTTGAGCTCACTTCGCGCCTACGCAAAAAACGCCTAAAAAACGCATTTGACTTTAGAACACAGGAGCTTCACATGAGCCTTGATGAGGGCGGCGGGCTTGCTTCTACGAGATTTGAGACCGATACGGACTCGCATAGACTAGTCGAAGACTGCATGCTGCTAGCCAACGTCGCGGCGGCAAAACGCATCGGCAAAGGCGTTTTTAGAAATCACGGCTCGCCGGATCTGCGAAAAATACAAATTTTACTCGAAGATCTCGGCGCTTTAGGCTTTGACTTCGTTTACGAAAGCGACATCGCAAATTTGGTTCGCAAAATTCAGGCTCAAGCCGACGCCGCAGGCAACCGCGAGGAGATCGACAAACTCATCATAAAATCGCAAAAAAAGGCCGAATACGGTGCGCAAAATTTAGGCCACTTCGGACTGGGATTTGAGCGTTATACGCACTTTACGAGCCCGATCCGCCGCTACTCCGATCTCACGCTACACCGCCTTTTAAAGGCCAAACTGCGCAACGACGAGAAATTTTTCAACTACCTGCTTTTAAATATCGAAGCGACTTGCTCAAATTTAAGCGAACTCGAGCGCGAAGCAGACAGGGTCGCGTTTGACTTTATGGATAGGAAATTTGCGCGCTGGGCGAAAGAGCGTATCGGACAGCGATTTAGCGCCTATATCAGCGAAAATCAAAACGTCGCTGTCGCTAGGCTTGACGACGAGATAAAGGGCGCTAGGATATTTTTGGGCGCGTACGGCGTAAATTTGCTACAAAAAGTCATCGTCGAAATCACGGACGTAAATATCGCGACGGCTGAAATTTTCGGCAAAGTAGTAAAGAAAATCGATGTATAGAAAAGAGCTTGAGGCCGCGCTAAATTCGGCTAAATTTCCAAATTATTTTTTGCTTTACGGCGCGGACGAATACCAAATCGAGCTTTTTGCAAAGGAAATTTTAGCCAAATTTAAAGATTTCGAAATTTTGAGTCTTTACTATGACGAGTACGATTTTGACATAGCGCGAGCGCATCTTTGCGAGCCTTCGCTCTTTGGCGGCAGCCCGCTTTTGCACGTAAAAAGCGACAAAAAAATCCCTGCAAAAGAACTAAAAATCCTGATAGACGGTTGCAAAAACGGCGGCGTATTTATCTTCGAGCTTTTTGAGCCCGATGCTAAAGCGGTTTTTGATACGCAAAAGGCTTTCGGGGTAAATTTTGCGAGGTTTTTTAAACCCGGCTCACCCGAAGAAGCCGTAAATTTGCTCGGCAGACAAGCTGCAAAAATGAACCTAAACATCACAAGAAACGCGCTTTTTGAACTCTACCGCATACACAACGAAAATTTATATCTGGCTGCAAGCGAACTAAACAAACTAGCCTCTCTAAACGAACCCATAAACGAAAATATCGTGAGAAGCTTGGTTTTTTCGCTATCAAGCGTGAGTTTTGACGATTTTTTCGATAAATTTATCGGACTAAAAGATATCAGGGCCGATTTTTTCTCCTGCGCGGACGATGGAAATTTTAATGAAATTTTGTTTATTAACTCGCTTTACCGCGCATTTTTTAGACTCTTTAAACTGCATGCGGGTATCAAAATAACTGGTAAATTTGACATAAAAGAAACGCTAGGTTATACACCGCCGCCAAACGTCGCAAATGAACTAAAAAGGCAGTGCTTGGCTGTAAATTTAAAAGCGTATAGGGAAATTTTTACCGCATTAAATTTGGCAGAATTTGAGCTAAAAACAAACTCCTCGCTCGATAAAAAAACTTTTCTGCTCTCCTGCGTGCTGGACCTGCAAAATCTTATCGGCAAAAACAGCAAATATTAAGTAAAAAAAAGATAAAATCAGCTCTTGTCGAAAGACTTCCTTGCCCGTTTGCAACCGTGCAAGCGAGCTTAATACCCACAAGGAGAATCAATGAAGCACTACGAGCTTTTGTTCATTTTGAAGCCTACTTTGACGGAAGAAGAAGTAAGCGCAAAAGTTGATTTCATTAAAGAAATCCTAACCAAAAACGGCGCAAATATCGGGTCCGTGCAGTCTATGGGCACTAGAAAACTAGCCTATACCGTAAAAAAATATGAGCGCGGAACTTATTTCGTCGTGTATTTCGAGGCTCCGACTCAAGCTATCGCCGAAGTCGAGCGTATAATCAGAATTACCGAAGAGATCATTAAATTCTTAACGGTCAAATTTGAAAACAAAAAAGAGATCGCCGCTTGGGAAAAAATGAGCAAGGGCATCAAACTAAACAAAAAAGAACCGAAAGTCAAAGTAGAAGAAGCTCCGGCAACGCAAGAATAAGGACGAAAAATGTTTAATAGAGTCGTTTTAGTAGGAAATTTAACACGAGATATCGAGCTTAGATATACGACTGCGGGTGCAGCCATAGGCAACAGCGCCATCGCCGTAACGAGAAAATTTAACGTGAACGGCGAAAAACGCGAAGAAACGTGCTTTATTGACATAACATTTTTCGGAAAACAAGCGGAAATAGCAAACCAATATCTTTCCAAAGGCTCAAAGCTTCTAGTTGAGGGTCGCTTAAAATTCGACCAATGGACGGACAATAACGGACAAAATAGAAGCAAACACACGATCAGTGTGGAAAATATGGAGATGCTAGGCGGAGGACAACAGCAAGGCGGATATAGTCAAAATAGTAATCAAGGCTATCAGCAAGGCAGTTACCAAAATAACAGCTACGGCGGCGGCTATCAAGGCGGACAAAATCAGCAAAATAGCTATGCTCAAAGCGGCGCGCAAAGGCAAAATTTTAATAAACCGCAACAACAAAAGCAACAGCCAAAAGACGAATACTATGGCGATAATGTCCGAGAAATAGATATAGATGCCGACAAATACGATGACGGCGACGAAACGATACCATTTTAATTAAGGAAAAAACGATGGCTGAAAAAAGAAAATATTCACGCAAATACTGCAAATTTACAGAGGCAAAGATAGATTTTATCGACTACAAGGATACTTCACTTTTGAAGTACTGCTTGTCAGAAAGATTTAAAATTATGCCAAGACGCCTAACAGGAACGTCTAAAAAATACCAAGAGATGGTCGAAAAGGCTATCAAGCGCGCTCGCCAGGTAGCTTTGATACCTTACGTAGTCGATCGCGACGACGTAGTAACCAATCCTTTTGAGGGACTATAATTTTTAAGCCCTTTTGGGCTTAAATTTCTTAAATTTTATTTCCACCCCCCCTACACCACTTTTCTAAGCTTAACAAGAAAAAAGTACAAACCATATTTAAAATATACCCAACTAGGTTTAAGTTAATTTTTAACTACAACTTACATTACTGCCCCAATATCTCATATTTTATTTAATAAAAATTATAGAACTCTTTTTGTGTCTTTATCATTGTTACGTCCAAACTATTGCCGTCTTTTAGTATATCTTTTTTATTACCGCCCACTAGAGTATCGTCTCCCCCCGTTTGCATCTATGAGGATATTTTCGGCGTTTCTATCACCCGTTAGGACGTGATCTATCTCGTTTAGTTCCAGTATGCTTGATTCTACCAATACCTTGTTTTGCAGGAAAGATACTCTGCCTTCATCTACCAGCCAAGTGTTTAGCTTTAGTAGCTCTTTAGTAACCATACCGTTTCTTTGAGCTATGGTTGAGAGAGTATCTCCGCTTTTTACTTTGTATATTCCCTTGCTTCCCAGATCCAGCTCTTCGCCGGTTCTTATCAGGATATTGGAAAGTAGGAAAGATACCTGAGGTATCTTATCGATCGCATTTCTTATCTCTAAATTTGAAAGGTTTCTTATGTCGTAGGTGTGGGAGTTGAGGGTTACGGTTGGGATGTTAGGCATAGCGTTTATGATTTCAAATATCTCGGTAGCTTGTTTTACGCTACCTACCTCGGAGGCTGTTTTTATGGCTAGTGCATTTTTGTTTTTTGAGCGTAATTCTTTGGATAAAATCAGAATTTGAAACCGTGCTGATATCTACTTTGCTTAAATCCCTCGTTTGAACATATCTTGCAAATTTAGGATACATTCTCATACAAAAATCTTTTGTGGTTTTATTATTTTGTTCTAACTCTTGTATCATAAATTCTTTTTGGGTTATTTTGCCGTAGATGGTAGGAGTGTAGAGTTCAATTTCTTTATTGGTATAATGATCAATAGATTGATTAATAATTTCTTCTAAATTATTTAATAGATAATCTGTGCCATATGATACAACTATAAATAAGCTTGTTGTTCCAACTACTGCCAATCCTGTTGCCATTAACACCGGCTCCCAAAAACAATGTTGCTTTAGCAACAATCGCAAGCGCCAAAGTCGTAGTTGCCCAATAAGATGCATAATATTTTATAGTATCTTTTGTGGTTGTTGAAGCAATCGTATAAACTATACTACCATCTTTATTTTTAGATATATTTATTGTTAAATCAGCTACCAGCCCAGTAACAAATCCTACTTTTGCAATAAAAATGGCCCCATTTTTTGCAAATTCATCTCCTTTATTTAAAAGTTTAAATCAGCGCACTAGATGTATCAAAAAACACACACCAGGAACTCTTCTAAGATCTTCTTCTGTAAAAACTTTTTGTTTCGTTGCTATCCTTGCTGCTTAGCATTATTGTCTCCTTACATTAATTTAAATCTAACCGAATTATCCATTACGGCTTTAGCTCTTAGCTCCTTTGAACCAAATCTAAAAATACTTTTATTTCCAGATATATCGACTAAATAAAATATAAATATATCTAGTTTAATATCATCTTCTGCACATTTAATTTCCAGGATATTTTTCCATCCGTTGCATACGCAAAATTCTTTATTTTGACGAGCGCTTGTGTCAAGTATGTATATGGAGCCTAAGTCAAATTTATTTCCATTAAAGGATATCAAATGTTTATTTGTTAAATATAGACCTTTGTGAATCTAATTGGTTATAAAAAGATATACCAGTAAAATGCAAAAAAATATAAAAAAAATAATACATGCTTTTACAAATGCGCTTTGTTGCTCAAAATTTTGTCCAAAAAACAATGTATATAAAAATATTACAATACAAAGCAAGGCAAATAAAAACCTAACAAAGTGCTCTTTAACGTGATTTCCTTTATATCGGCAGATGATATACTCATCCTCATCGAGCTTAATATTTTCAGGCAAATCCATAAACTCGTTATCATCTTTTTCCATCTCACCCCACCCAAATTCAAGTTCCCATATTTTACCCACGCCTGCCTTAAATCACATTATTGTGATTAAATTTAGCCGTAAATTTCAGTATAGTTAGGGAAGTAGATTTTGCGAAGGATATCTTTTTTGTTTTTTATCGTTTACTTATTTGGCGTCTCTTTATTCGCCAAATAAGTATCCTTTTCCTCTCTTGCTAAATCCCTAGAATCCACTAATCCTTCCATCCTATCTTCCAAGCTTCAAACCATGTTAGCAAACGAAGAAATAAGATCAAGCATATATCTCAGGCTAAGCCTAAGCACAAATAGCAAATACTAAGAAATACGCACGCTCAATAAAGCTTGAGTAAATTTTAGCGGCGATTTCGTTCTATTGTTTGTAACGCGTCTTGTCGATTTTAGTAAAACGCGATATAGTCTTTACAGTTGTTGCATGCAAACTCTACTTCGCCATGCTCGCTAATTTTAAGAATATCGTTAAAATCATAGCGTTTGTGCTTTACAAAATTTTTAAATTTTCTTGATCATAAATGAAATTTTAATCGTAAATTGATGATATTAAAGTAGAAATTTAGCCCCGATACCGAGGCTAAATTTAATCAAATTTTGTAGTTACTTTGCGACGAACGCATTTTTTAGCACGTCTTCGATGACATCCACCGGGATGATTTGCATGTCTTTTTTGACGTCTTGCGGGATATCACCCAGGTCTCGTTCATAGTTTTTGCGCGGTATTAGAGCGGTTTTGATACCGGCCTTATGCGCGGCGATAAGCTTTTCTTTTAGCCCGCCGATAGGCAGCACGCGGCCACTTAACGTGATCTCGCCAGTCATCGCCACGTCGCTTCGCACTTTGGTATCCGTTAGGATCGAGGCGATCGCCGTCACCATCGTGATGCCCGCACTCGGGCCGTCTTTTGGCGTGGCGCCCTCTGGCACGTGAATGTGCAAGTCATAACGGCGATACACTTCGCTAGCGCTAGGCTCTTTTTTTACGCCATCTTTGACGTCGTCAGGCAGGCTCGGGATGATTTTGGCAGGCACTTTTATCTTTTTAGCGTCGATCAGCACTTTAACGAGGCTAAATGCGATATATGCGCTCTCCTTCATCACGTCACCCAAAGACCCGGTGATCTGCAGACTGCCCTTGCCCTGTATGCGGATGGCTTCGATCTTTAGCACGTCGCCGCCCACGCTCGTCCACGCCAGCCCGTTTACCTGGCCGATCTGCGGCTTTTTATCGGCATGCTCGATCTCAAAAACCTTTTTTTCCAAAAATTCGTTCAAATTTTTAGTCGTCACGGTTATCTTTTGCACTTCGCCCTCGAGCAGCCTTTTTGCCGCCTTTCTAAAGATATCTGCTAGGCGGCGGCGAAGATTTCGCACCCCGCTTTCTCGCGTGTAGTCCGATATGATAAGGCTTAGCACGTCTTTGCCCAGAGTTACTTCGCTTGGCTTTAGTCCGTGCTTTTTGAGCTCTTGGGGGATTAGATATTTTTTCGCGATCTCAAATTTTTCCTGCGGCGTATATGAGCTAAGCTCGATAAACTCCATCCTGTCGCGAAGTGCGGGCGGTATGGCGCTCACGTCGTTTGCTGTCGCGACGAAAACGACCTTGCTAAGGTCAATATTAAAATTTAAATAATAATCTCTAAATTTGTTATTTTGCTCAGGATCTAAAATCTCTAGCAGCACAGCCGTCGGATCGCCACGAAAGCTCCTACCGACCTTGTCAATCTCGTCTAGCACGACGACCGGATTCATCTGCTTGGCTTCGATTAGACCCTGCACGATACGACCCGGCATCGCACCGATATATGTACGGCGGTGTCCGCGCAGCTCGTTTACATCCTCCAGTCCGCCCAGTGCCACACGCACCAGCTCGCGCTTTAGCGCCTTTGCGATGGAGTTTGCCAGACTCGTTTTGCCAACGCCCGGAGGTCCCGCAAAGCATAGTATCGCGCCGTTATTTACCTTGCCCGCGACACCTCGCAGCTGTAAAAGCTCGCGTAGAGCAAAATACTCCTCTATCCTATCTTTTGGTCTCTCAAGCCCGTAGTGATCGGCATTTAGCTGCTTTGCGACCTCCTGTACGCTTAGTTTTTTGTTGGCCAGGTTTTCAAACGGCACCTCTACGACCCAGTCGAGGTAGCTTTGCGTCGTGTTGGCGTCGGCGGAGTCCGGATGCATGCGAGCTAGCTTGTCGATTTGTTTTTTTATCTCCTTATACGCGTCCTCGCCCATAAATTTTTTCTTAGCTTCCAGCTTCTTGCGGTACTCCTCGATCTCCTCCTCGCGGCTCGTGTCGGAGCCAAGCTCTTGTTGGATCTGCTTTAGCTGCTCTTTTAGGAAATACTCCTTATTTACCTTATCGATCCTTGAATGGACTTTGTTTTTTATCTCGCGCTGAAGCTTGTTCGCCTCGATTTCTTCGATGACGTAGTCGATGAGTTTTAGCAGCTTTTGCTCCAAATTTTCCTCGATAAAAAACTCGTACGCCGTCTTTTTCTTTAGCCTTAGCGAGCTTAAAATCAGATCACAAACGCGGCTAGGCTCGGCGCTCTCCTCTATCGTTTTTAAAAGATCCGGCGGGAAAAAGTGGCTAAGCGCAGCTAGATCTCGCACTTTTTCGCGAAGCACGGTTAGTAGCGCGTCGCTTTTGGTATTTTCGGGTCTTTTTTCATGCAGCACGTCTACAACGGCTTGCAATGGCTTTGAGGATACTTTTGAGACTATGCGACCCTTGCTCGTGCCTTGAAATAAAATTTTCACTCTACCGTCTGGTAGCGGCACTCGCCTCATCACAGTGCCTATGACGCCGGCGTCGTAGATTGAGTCAAATTCTCGCGCACCTTCGTTTTGCGCTTTCGTCGGTACGACTAGGATGGGACTCTGCGACTCGAGAGCCAAATTTAGCGCTTCGATATTTTCCTCGTCGCTCAAAAAAAGCGGCGTGATCATAAAAGGGTATAAAAATAGCTCGTCCTCCACGATGACTGGTAGCTGGGCGGGGAACATTTTTGATTCGTAAATTTGCAAATTTAGCTCCTATTCAAACATTTTTCTATACCAAGGAAGCTGCGGAAGCACGATATTTGCATCGTTTAGCGGCGAAGCCTGAACCTTTTCTTTATAAATTTGCGCCGACTCATCCCTGCCAGTGCGCTCGTACAGATCGGCTATCTGCACGTCCAGGTTGTAGATTGCGAGCTTAAATTTAACCAGCATAGTTTCGATCAGCGGGCGATACTGTGTGTTTGGGTAGATGTAGAGAAATTTTTCTATCTCGGCGATGCTGTCTTGCATTAGCTTTTGGTTGCGATTGGGTTGCGAGAACGAGTCAAAATTCGCCTTTATCTTCAGATACTGCGCAAATTCGCTCCTAGGACCGCTATCGCCGTATCTTTTAAGGTATTCGTCTAGGTAAAAATTTGCCATCAAATACTCTTCGTCGTTAGCGTGAGCTTGGGCTAGGATTAGTAGCATTTGCTCCAAAAGCGGACTAGCTACGTGCTCGCTAGACATCGCCGTGTAGTGTTTGTCGGCGCTTTCTAGGTCACGGTTTTTGATATCGCCGATGATCTCAGAGTACCACTGATCGGGCGTTAGATTATAAAGCTCGGTGTATTTGTCGGCACAACCGCCGATTAAACCAACAAAAAACACCGCAGATAAAAATTTGATCAAATTTTTCATACGTTCCCTTAAATTTTAAATTTTTTAAAACGGACTATTTTACCATTGTTTTTATTGCTTTTCGGTAAATTTGTTTTCATTTTATGCTTAAAAATAGGAAATTTTGGATACAATTCGCGTAAAAAGTAAATATTTAATTAAGGAGATATATATGATTTTTCAAGTCAAAAGCCCGATTTTAGGCTTTGAACATATTAAAAGTTATGAATTAAAAGAACTGGATCAATTTTTCGTAAAGCTTCAAAGCAAGGACGATGAGACGTCTTTTACAGCGATAAACCCGTACGCCTTGAGAAATTACGAATTTGATATACCGACGTACTATCAGGAGCTGATGGATATAAACGACAAAAGTGAGCTAAGAATTTACAATATCATGGTCGTGAGCACTCCGATCGAGACATCGACGGTAAATTTTATCGCTCCTATCGTTTGCAACATGACAAATATGACGCTCTCGCAAATAGTCCTTGATGCATGGGCATATCCAATGTATAAACAGGCTGAAAAAATTTCGGATTTTATTGAGAAATAAAAATTTTAAGGAATACCAAGTGAAAAATTCTAATTTTTTTCTAGTTGCGATTTTTTTACTAAGCGCAAGTAGCGCCTTTGCAGTAAAAGATAAAAATTATCTGGAACATAATTTAGCTTCCGCATCATCTGGCAGATATTTAGACAATAAAGAAACCGCCAACCTTCAAAAAAGAGTCATAAATGAAGAAGTAATAGACCAGTATGGCATTAAAAGACTAGAAGAAAGAAAGATAATATACGGTGATATAGAGACCATCGGGGCCTCTGTCTTAAGAACTGTGGGCAATAGCTCCCAAGGATACGGCTATAATTACAGGCCTATTTTAAGTTCCAGTACGATACATACATCCATCACGGATGTTGTATTTGAAAAAGAAGATCCAAACTATAGCTTCAATTCATCAAAAGCGACTTTTGACTTTTCCGACAGGAAAAATACCGACGGAGCGAGTATCGCAAATGATATAATAGGCAAGAGAGTGGTCTTCGCTAGGCTTTACTGGGCCGGAGGTTTTGCCAGAAGCTGGAATATCGGAAACGAATATTCGGCCAGAACAAGCTACTTTGATACGATAAAAGATTTTAATACTGTAAGATTCGGAACGCCAAAAGGATACTATAATATTACCGCACAAGAAAAAGACGTATTCTGGTCGGGGTCGTTTTCGGGCTGGGGCATGAGATTTCAATATCAAGCAAGCGCCGACGTTACCGAGATAGTAAAACAATCTCTGGGAAACACCGTAGCAAGCAGAACTTTTAGCGCAGGCGATATCAAAACTCACAACGGCATGCCCCCATCAGTGTATTCTTACACCGACGGAAAATGGTTTAACAATCTACAATCGCCTAGATACGGAGGATGGGCGCTAGTTATAGTATATGACTTTGGTAGCAAAGACGGCAAAAAAATAAAACCTAAAGGCATTAATATATTTGACGGTATCAAACCGCTAACGCCGCTAGACTTAAGTCAAGGAGCCAGCAGGAGCGCAAACATAACTGTTAGCGGCTTTTATACTCCCGTAAACGGTACGGTAGTTTCCTCTCTTACTACTCTTTCATTCGGCGCAGCGAGCGAGATCTCGGCTGAGGATATAGAGATTAGAAAAGATAGCTATTCGCCGTATAGTTCAATTTTTGATAGTACCCTAAATAAAAAAGGCGACCAGTTTAACTCCACTATATCTAAATTTAATAAGCATTTAAATCCGAGCAAAAAGTATAACGCCAGTATGGATTTAGATACATACGATATTACCGGAAAACTTAACAACAAACAAACATCCGCCGACATAAGACTAACTGCAAAGATCGTTCAAAAAGGCGGCGGTAGCGTGCAAGGCGACGAAGCCACCGTGGGTATGCTGGCATTTTCCACCGATCTATATGTACCGAAAGTATGTTATATAGAAACACTATATGTTAGAGATAAAGATAAAACTGGCGAACAAGACTTTGAACCGGTTAGCACCAATGCCAGCAACAAAACTATCGCAAAAAAAGGGGATACGCTAAGAGTTAGGCTTCAAATAGTAAACAACGGAAACGAAGAGGCACAAAAATTATCCATAAATACTGCCCTAGATCCAAAAAATTCGACATATATAAATAATACTACGTTTATAAAACCCGACGTCGGAAGAGGAACAGCCTTCGCCGTAGGAGCGGGAGATAAAAACCCAGATAATACAAATTTGCAAACTTATACCTCAGGTAAGCTAAAATTCCTAGTCGGTCAAGGTGCTGGCGGAGGCAACGGCGGTACTATAGGAAGTAGTAACCAAGCTTTTATACAATTTGATACAGTACTCGGAGAGGCTTTTGCTAGAAATTCATATACCGCAAATTTTGAAAATCCTAGCATAAAGCTAGTGTATAAGGGTGCCATCGAAGAGTGCACCGAAACAAAATATCAACTAAGAGTAGGAAGTATAGCATCAAAAGTTGTAAATAAAAAATTCGGCGCATTGGGTGATTCGGAAAATTTATTCACTCAACTTGCCGCAAGAAAATTTGACGTCAAATTGGTAAATTTATTCATAAGCGAAGAAAACGGCAACGAGGTTAAAAAACTTGACGATTTTAACTTTGCCAACGACGTTTACGTAGACGTAATAGAAGCAAATCAACCTTGCGACAACGCACCAAACGTAATCGAAGGCGGCCAAGCGATTCGAGTACTAAAAACAGATCTGGCCAGCAAAAGCATAATAGATCTAAAAAATATCTTAATCAAAAAAGCTTATCCAAATTTGATATTTAGACTTTCATATAAAGACGCGAAAAATATAGACCACAAAGTTTGTAGTTCCGATTCGTTTTCGATAAGGCCGAAGGAGCTGCGAATTTATAACAAAACAACCAATACGACAAATTTTGGAAGCATGGTCGGAGGACGAGCGTATAAAAATATATGGGTACAAGCCATAGATAATGAAAACAATACAGCAGCCAACTACTCGACAAATATAAAACCTATTACACTTAGAAGATCGACTCTAGTTCCGGCAACTTGCACCGACGGCTTTACGTTTTTAAACGGTATAAACCTAGAAGCCGATACCACTAACGGACTAGGAGAAATAAAAATATCCCAAGGTGGAGGCACTACTAGCGACTTCGTATATCCAAATATAGGACACGTCGCCATACACGCCAAAGATACGAAGTGGACAAACGTAGATAGAGGCACCGGCGGCAATCCTAGCGACTGCATAACAGATAGCGATACCACGACAGAAGACGCGAACGGCAAGATAGGTTGCGATACCCAAACTAGAGGCGAGCAAAATTTGCTATTCGTACCAAATGATATAGCGGCGCAAAATTTAACCGTAACTAATTTTGCCGGCGGAAATATGACATATATGTCAAACGTTGCGCCTATGGGAGCAAACGTAACGTTTAATCTAACGGCTAGATTAGGCGATGCTGCCAGGACGGCTGCTACGCTATACCATACCGGTTGCTATTCTAGAAACAATAATTTTACATTAGGAATCGGTCAAATTTTAGGCGACTTTAGAACAAACAACGGCGGTGCGGCGACGCTTGCAGATATTCGAAATGCAATTATATTTTTTGATAACAATCCGCCTAGTTTCGTAAGAAAAGTAAACGCCGTAGCAAACAACGGCGCATATAGCGTAAATGCCAACGCTTTTACCGGCGGCACGGCACCTGTAACTGTAAGGCTAAATTTTGCAAGAAGCGTAAATATACCTAAAAATCCATTTACTTTAAGCAACCAAGACTTAACGATAGGCAGTATATCGGATACAGACTCCGTAGCCGGCGCTGCATACGCAAGACCTACCGTCGTCAGTACGACGCAGTTTTACTACGGCAGGGTATATGCGCCGACATACACCGGACCGCAAGCTGGTTTTAATGCGAACCTATACTACGGCATATATTGTAACGATTGCAATAACGCCATATATACTCTAGCCACAGGCACTCAGCTACCGCAAGCGAGTAATTGGTTTGTAAATACGGCCCATACAAATTTAGCTCAAGGAACGAGCGGAGCACTAGCAGGCGCTGCTACGACTACGATAGCCCCGGCCACTCCAGTTCCGGCAAACGGTATAGGCAACATGAGACTTTCAAGCACCGTAGTAGGTACGGACATCATCAGCATGCCTGCATCAGGTTGGCTTATATTTGACCCGATAAATGCTTTGGCTGCCGTAAATCGCTTTACCGTTAACTTTACGTCAAATAACGTAAACTGGGGAGGACAGTCCCTTAATAACAAAGGAGCAGACGTGGGCGTAGGTAACGTCGTGGGTACGCAAGGCGGCGGCAGGCTAAATAATATCATAGATAAACCGAGCAAGAGAATAGAATGGTAAGAGCAAAAAAAGGCTTTTCTTTGATAGAACTTATACTAGCCATCGTTATTATGGGATTGACGATGGCTGTAGTGCCAAATGTATTTTCTAGAGTATCAGAAAATAACAGCTTGGCCGTAATACAAGAAACAGTAATGGATGCTAAAACAAGACTAGCCATCATCTCTACCGCGGCTTGGAGTTGCACCGGACGGGACGCTTTCGCAAGACTTTCGACTCCTATATTTGGGGGTTTAAATAATTTTTACACCACAAACGGTATATCTCAAGAGGGAAGAAGAATTTTTTCCAATATAGCAAGAGTGGGCGTAGTGTGTAGACCTTGGGAAAACAGAACAGGCGTTTTGAACTCATTTAACGGAAGACGTACCCAGATAACTAGCACCGCAGGATACGATAGAGATAGCATAATAACGGCAAATTTGGTAAGCAACGTAAATCTCTCGCGAAATATGTCCGGCGTAGCAGACAATGACGTACGGGAGATTGCCGTAACGGCAACAACCCAAAACACCAGAGGCCAAGGGGTCGGCCATCAGATAATCCTGCGAGCGTATTCGGCCAATATCGGCGATGCGCCCGCGATTTTAACCAAGGTCTGGTAGATAAAATGAAAAAAGCCTTTACGCTACTTGAACTAATGGTTGTTATAGTTATAATAGGACTATTATCGCATATGGGCATCCAAATGACTCTTAATATATATAGAAGCTACCTCCAAAGCAGAGCCATCAATACCCTAGAAACGCAAACCGAATTAGTTCTAGAGCAAATTTCAAAAAGACTTGCCATACGAGTTAGGGGTTCAACAATAGGAAAACAGCCGGCCGCCAACGGAAACGGAGCTTTCGTATCTACGAGCGCGGCGGGGCTAAACAATACCTTTTCTATACTAGAGTGGGTGACGTATAGCTACGAGAGCTTTCAGGACGGAGGATGGAGCGGTTTTGCAGACCTGAGTAGTCCAAATACCGCAATAGCAGACATAGACGGAAACGCAAGAAGCGGAACAATATCGACTCCCGGAAGCAGATTGGCCGTAGCCGCGGCTGCACCTAACTTCTCAGCCGATCAAAATATAAGAGATCTCACCAACAGTGCAGCCAGCATAGCCAACGGCAATATAGGCATAGTGTTTAAAAATATGAGTCTTAACCCCGCTACTTCTTTTGGCTATAACAGAACGAATGCAAATTCCATAGGCACCATAGTAGCCAATGGTCAAAATAACATACTAAGTGTAGCAAACTACAGAGATGCTCTTATCTCGGAACAATACTATTTGCTTCATACGGCTTATGCGGTAGTTCCTGGCGTGGCTAGTGCCAATGGAGATTTTAGCTTATTCCTTCATTATAATTTTCGTCCATGGGCAGGACAAGAATACAATAACGGAAACTCAGATCTGCTAGCTACAAACGTAACGAGATTTAACTTTACGGAAGCAAACGGTATTATAGTTTTAAAACTATGCATAAGGGACGCCGGCAGATCGCTAGAGCCTGCAGAAGCCGAGACTACTGTATGCAAAACAAAGGCGATATACTAATGAGAAAAGGATTTAGTTTAGTAACGGCGATTATTTTTATAGTTTTGATAGCTACTTTGGCTATGTTTTCGCTAAATACTTCTGCAACTACGGCAAAACAAACATCGGACGTGTTTTTACGAGAACAAGCCGAACTCTTGGCTCAGGGCGCTACCGAGATAGCTGTTTTCAATCTCCTAAACACAAATTTCACGCAAGTAGCAAACTGCGCATTTTTAAACGCGGGCAATCCTACTCCTATTTTACAAACAACTTTTCCAACCAACGACGTCGCCACCTCTTTGTTTACAGTAACAGTAACAGTAAATATGGCACTCGGCACCATAGGAGCTTGCAACGGTGCTGCCGGTAGAGGTTCGGCGGTAGTGCCGATACTGACCCCGGAATCTGCCGGAACGGTTATATTAGACGTAGTCGTTAGGTCGGCAAATGCCAATGTCCCGCCGATAAGAATTCACAGACGCACGATTCAGAAGCTCTAAAACAATACTTTATATGCTATAATATTAGCACTTTAACGTAAAGGAGAGATGATGAATCTAAGCATCGTAGGTAAACAATTTGACCTAACAGACCCAATCAAACAACACATAGAAAATGC
The DNA here is from genome assembly GCA_963529735.1 of uncultured Campylobacter sp. Lineage (GTDB taxonomy): Bacteria > Campylobacterota > Campylobacteria > Campylobacterales > Campylobacteraceae > Campylobacter_A. The sequence continues at coordinate 28,530 of CAUSAR010000002.1, read as the reverse complement.
ATTTGATGCGCTTAACAAATACGGACTGGATATTATTTCGGGTCGTTGCGTAGTTTCTGCGGACGAAAAAAACGGCAAAAAAGGCTTTAGCGTAGAATTTGCGCTAAATTTGGCAAAAAAAGACACGATCGTAATCCGCCACAAAGATAAAGATCTATACGCTGCAGTCGATCTTGCACTTGAGCGAGCGTCAAAAGTACTTCGCCGCGAGCATGACAAAAACACCACCGTCAAAAACAAAGACGACGGCAAAGCTGTTAGAGCCTCGATCGCAGACGGGCAGACGACTGACGGCGAGGTAGATGAGATAATCCCTATGGAGCTTGAGCTATATAAACCCCTAGAGATCGAGGAAGCTATGCAAAAGCTAAAAGATAGCGATGCGCAGTTTTACGTATTTAACGATATGGACGCCAAAATGCGCGTGATCTACAAGCGCTCTGACGGCAAATTCGGACTTTATTAATCAAATTTGGGCGAGATAAACTCTCGCCTTCTTGCTTTTTTAAATACTCAAAAGTTGCCAATCAAATTTCAATCATTTATTACCAACTTTGCGACGCATTGCTTAAATTTTAATGATAAGCAAATTTGTGCAACACCGATAGGTAGTTTTAAATACAAGATTGTTTAATTTAGCAAGATCAAATTTGAAAAGCTATTTTTAAATTTGATGATTGTAAGAGAAAGTAGCTATTTTATGTGAAATTTTTTCACCAACTAAAAACTCTATAGGCAACCACACTCAAAACATGCAAATTTAACCTCGACAAGCTTTTAAGGCTTTGATTCTTAATTAAATTCAAATTTCATGCCGATTCTCGCCGCGACTTAAAACTTCGTTAATTTTACACGATGCCCAAAACCGTACTTAACATCGACGAATTTTTATTTTGTAAAGATTGCTGTTTTTCTAGCAAGGAGTTGCTTTGCAAACTAGCTCGTAGCTCCTTTTCGTATTTGCTCAAAAGATCGTCCAGTACGGTTTCAAGCTCATCTCTTAGGCCTTTTTTCATATCAGCATTTAGCCCTAAAGCCTCCATCAGCTCCTCTTTTTTGACCCTTAGTTTTTCCTGGATTTTTTGTTCGTTCATCTGCGATAAAAATCCTGCCGCGCCAAGCTCTGTAAGAGTCCTTTTAAAGCCTTCCACATCGGGCTCTTTGGCGGTTTTTATCGGCTCAACGGCTTTTTTGAGCTCTTTTTCAAAGTCGGCGCCTTTTACCGCCTTTGCAGTCTTTTCTATGGCTTTTTGCGCAAGCTCGGCCAAAATCTTTTGGATAAATTTTTGCTCTTCGATCGTCATTTCGCATCCTTTATAAAAGATATGCTATAGCAAGCAAATTTTATTCCTTAGCTTTGTCTGCTATAAATTTAGCAAATTTTTCACTATCATTTGGACAGCCCACGACGTCATAAAAATCAAAATTTAACTCACTGGCGATATGACGAAATTCATTTGACAGCTCAAAAACGGTTTCAGAGTTATCGATACAAAACGAGATCGGATAAACGAGCGCTTTTTTGTCTTTTAACTCAGCCAATGCCTGATTTAGCGATGGTTCGAGCCACTTTACGGGGCCTAGCTTTGACTGGTATGCGAGCAAAATTTGTTTAAATTTTACCCCGCGCTTTTCTAAAATTTCGGTTAAAATTTGAACGTGACGCTTGACATGCTCCTCATATATATCGCCCGCATCGACCATCTTTTGCGGCAAAGAGTGAGCCGAAAATACCAGCGTTATCTCGCCTGAGTTTAGATTACGCGCAGCTTTTTCGATGTCGTCCGCGACGACCTCGTTATATCTCTCATCCTCAAAAAACGGCTCAACGATTTTTACTTTCGCCTTTAAATTTAGCTCGGCTCGCGCCTTTTCAAAGTCGCTTATACTAGACGTTACGGTCGTAAACGAGTGGTGCGGGTAGAGAGGAAAAACAACGATCTCCAAAGCCTCCGTAAACTCAGCCAAAACATCTTTTGCAAAAGGCGGCGTGTAGTTCATCGCAAAAGCTACCGCAGTATCATCGTCTAAAAAATGCGAAATTTTACCGCATAGTCTCGCCGTAAGCTCACAGATAGGCGATTTGCCGCCGATTTGACGGTAGTTATTTTGCGCGGCTTTTAGGCGAGATTTGGTTATCATAAACGCAACAAATTTGCGCAAAAGCGGGCTTTTTATCCCTAGGATATAAGGGTCGTTAAACATATTTTTTAAAAATACCTCAACCTCGCTAAGGTCGTTTGGTCCGCCCATATTTAGTAGCAAAATAAGTCTCATTCACAAACCTCCTGAGCTTTTAGCGCGTCTTCGAGCGTACTTAGATCGCTTTTTGCGCCGCAGCAGGCTTGATAAAACTCGTTAAGCAACGCTTTAATCGGCGAAACGTCGCCGTAAACTTTCAAATTTTGCTGCCCCTCAAGCGTGTATTTGTTTAGCTTAAGGCCCAGCATATCGCCGAAATACACGCCTCCGCTCGCGGCAAATTCGATCGTAAATCGCTCGGCTTTAAATCGCTTCGAGTTGTGAATGCTGGCTAAGGTTTGATTTTTAAATTTAAGCTGAAAAAGCGAGTCGGTTTCGCTTCTTTTATCTTCATTCTGGATAGAGATTTTGTTGCCAAATACCACCTCGCTACCCGTTACAAACCTTGCTAGGTCGATATTTTGTAAGATTTCCAGCTGCAAATTTACGCCCCTACTAAACCCTCGAGCGATATTTATCGAAAAAATATCTTTTTCTTTGGCAAGTTCTTTTTTTATAGAGGCGATAACGGGATTAAATCTATCTATAAAAGCCACATAAGCGCCTATATTTTGGGATTTAAAGCAGTATTTTAACTCTCTTATCTCGCCTGATTTGCAAAGCCAAGGATCAAGCATGATAAATTTTATAAAATTTAGGCATTTAGGTATCAAATTTAGATATTTGTGCGTATCAGTGACGATAAGAGCGTCGATCCGTACGGAGTCCAAAAGGTCGTTTATATTATCGTAAAAAGGAATCCGTCCGCAAATTTCGCGATTTTTAACGCCGTCAAAAATCGCCGCCAGCTCGAAGTGTTCGGAGCGACGAAGCTCGTTATAGTAGTGTTTGGCGTCGTTTCCAAATCCTATTATCGCAACTCGTTTTTTCATAATCTTTTTTCCAAAATTTAATGTTTTTTGGGCAATTATAGACAAAAATAGTAATTAAACGGATAATGCGAGCGATTTTTAAATTTTACCGGCGCCTTTTTATAGCGGGCCTCAAACAAGTTTTATTAAATTTATGCTAAAATCAGCCCTATTTTAAAACTTTAATCAGGAATAAAACGATGGATATTAGAGAAGCTTATTTAAATTTTTTTGCAAGCAAAGGTCATGAGATCATCCCGTCCGCACCCCTAGTGCCAAACGACGCTACGCTACTTTTTACAAACGCCGGCATGGTGCCGTTTAAAAGTATTTTCACCGGCGAAGTGCCGCGCCCTACTCCGCCGATCCGCACGAGCTGTCAGACCTGCATCCGCGCAGGCGGCAAGCACAACGACCTAGACAACGTCGGCTACACCGCGCGCCATCACACGTTTTTTGAGATGCTCGGAAATTTTAGCTTCGGAGAATACTTCAAAAAAGACGCGATCGCGTACGCGTGGGAGTTCGTCACGCAGGTGCTAAAACTACCAAAAGACCGCCTCTACGTGACCGTCCACGAGAGCGACGACGAGGCGTTTGCGCTATGGGAGCAGCATATAGCAAAGGAGCGCATTTATAGATTCGGCGATCACGATAACTTCTGGCAGATGGGCGATACGGGACCGTGTGGACCGTGCTCGGAGATCTTTTACGACCAAGGCGGCGAGCACTTTAACACGCCTGAGGACTACATGGGCGGCGACGGCGATAGATTTCTTGAAATTTGGAACCTAGTCTTCATGCAGTACGAGCGCAGCAGCGACGGCAAGCTGACTCCGCTACCAAAGCCTAGCATCGACACGGGCATGGGGCTTGAGCGCGTCACGGCGATAATGGAAGGCAAATTTAGCAACTATGACAGCTCGCTTTTTATGCCGCTTATAAACGAAGTAGCCGCGCTTTGTGGCAAGCCGTACGCGTATGAGAGCGGCGCTAGCTACCGCGTCATCAGCGATCATATCCGCTCTGTGACTTTCCTGCTAGCTCAAGGTATGACGTTTGACAAAGAAGGTCGCGGCTACGTGCTTCGCCGTATCCTTCGCCGTGCGATTAGACACGGATATTTGCTAGGTATAAAAGAGCCATTCATGTACCGCCTCGTCGATAAAGTCTGCGAGCTAATGGGCGGCCACTACGCCTACCTAAACGAGAAAAAAGAGGCTGTAAAAGAGCAAATCAGACTCGAGGAAGAGAGGTTTTTAGCCACAATAGCGAGCGGACTCGAGCTTTTTGAGAGCGAGCTAGCGCGCACGAAAGATATTTTTAGCGGCGAGGCTGCATTTAAGCTTTACGATACGTTCGGCTTCCCGCTAGACCTCACGGCTGACATGCTACGCGAAAAAGGGCTCAAAGTCGATGAAGCAAAATTTGACGAGCTAATGAGCGAGCAAAAAGCGCGCGCTAAGGCTGCTTGGAAAGGCAGCGGCGACAAGAGCGCAAAGGGCGATTTTAAAGCGCTTTTAGAAAAATTTGGCGAAAATAAATTTAGCGGCTACGAGGAGCTTGAGCGCACGAGCAAGGTTTTAGCGCTGCTTGACGAGGATTTCAAAGAAACACAAATTTTAAAAGCAGGCGAGCAAGGCTGGGCGATGTTTGACGTGACGCCTTTTTACGCGCAAAGCGGCGGCCAGGCAGGTGACAGCGGCGAGATCGCGGGCGCGGCCGACGTGCTAGATACGCAGAAGTTTTTCGGACTAAATTTATCAAACGTCGCGGTTAAAAAAGAGCTTAAAGTCGGCGACTCCGTGAAGCTAAAAGTAAGCGAGCAAAGAGCCGAGATAGCGCGCCATCACAGCGCCACGCACCTACTCCATGCCGCGCTTAGAAGCGTTCTAGGAACGCATATCGCGCAGGCTGGATCTAGTGTAGAGGCTAGCAGGCTCAGATTTGACTTCTCGCATCCAAAGGCCGTGACGGCGGAGGAACTAACGAAGATCGAAAATTTCGTCAATAGCGCAATCGCCGAAAGTATCGCGGCAAAAACCGAGATAATGGACATCGAGGATGCCAAAAACAGCGGCGCTATCGCTCTTTTTGGCGAAAAATATGCCGATAAAGTGCGCGTGCTAAGCTTCGGCGAGGTTAGCAAGGAGCTTTGCGGCGGTACGCACGTGGCAAATTTAAGCCAGATCGGCGCGTTTTTCATCACTAAAGAAGGCGGCGTGAGTGCGGGCGTACGCAGGATCGAGGCCGTGTGCTCTAAAGCCGCGCTAAATCTCGCAAAAGCCTGGCGCGGAGAGATCGAAGAGCTAAAAACCGAACTAAAAAGCGCCGAGCCTATGAACGCGGTAAAAAAACTAAAAGCCGAGATAAAAAGCCTAAAAGATAAATCTAGGCAGGCCAAAGACGCGCATGCGCTAGCCGTGGTAAACGTAAACGAGACCAAGCTTTGCGTCGCTGTGCTTGACGGCGGCGACATAAAGGCGACCATAGACGAGTTTAAAAACGAGAACGAAAAGGCGGCGATCCTGCTCGTACAAGTAAACGAAGAGGGTAAAATCGCTCTGGCTGCAGGCGTGAAAAACGCGCCGTTAAAAGCCGGCGAGTGGGTCAAATTTACGGCTCAAATTTTAGGCGGAAACGGCGGGGGCAAGGATGACTTCGCAACCGCAGGCGGTAAAAACGTACTTGCGATCGAGGATGCGATCAGGCAGGCGTTTGAGTTTGCTAAAATCAAACTTGAAAAATAGGCTTGGCGTCGGTCAAATTTAAAAAAAATCACTTAAATTTGACCGCGGTTTTTTGCGGCGTGGAATTAAAAGCAAATTTGAGCTGGTTGTGGCAAGATCAAATTTGACGCCGTAAGGCAAATTTGGAAATTTGCCTTTTACGAGTCGATATAAAATTTAAAGGAAAATATAAGTTTATGAGTTTATTTTATTCGCGCATTTTGGCGCCGAGTTTCATCGCCGTCAAATTTACTTTAGCGCGAGAAAATTTTAGATCAAAGAGGACAAATGCCCGAATTTAACATAGCTTTTGCAAAGATTAGCAGCGCCCTACCCTTTATCCACATCCTCTCAGTAGTCGTTTTTATCGGATTTCAAGCAAATTTTTTACTCATCGCTAAATTTTTTATGAAAAATATCGAAGGCGACACGCAAAAATACCAAACGATAATCTCCATGCTAAAGCGCCTCGGCTACGCTATCTACGGCTCGATCGCCGTAATGGGCGTAACCGGCGCGATACTAGCCAAGCAAAACGCGATCAAAAACGCCGATCCGATGCTAAATACGATTTTAACGACAAAATGGGCGATCTGGGGGTTTTTATTTTTAAACGTTATTTACGTCACGTACCGCCTAAACAAAGCCTCAAAATCTCTGCAAAATAGCGAATACATCGAGCTTCACGAGAACCTCATAGTTACGATTTACTACTTCATCCCGCTAAACGTCGCGTTTGCGCTGCTGGCGGCGTATCTTGGCGTATCTTATAGGGAGTTTTGATGATTATTTTGGCTTCGAGCTCAGTTACGAGGGCTAAGGTTTTGCGAGATCACGGCGTTAAATTTGAGCAGGTTTTTTTCGACTACGACGAGGGCGGCGTGGATAAAAATTTGCCGCCGCACGTCTACGTCCAAAAGATCGTCGCGGCAAAAAAAGAGCAATTTTTAAAAGCAAACGACGGCGCAAAAAACGTCGTTTTCGCAGATAGCGTCGTCGTATGCGACGGCAAAATTTTAGGCAAAGCTAAAGACGAACAAGAGGCGCTAAAAATGCTGCTAATGCAAAGCGGCAACGTCGCTAGGATCGTAACCGCGATGATATTTTTGGGCGAGAAATTCGAGCTTTTTAACGTCAGCTTTACCGAGTATAAATTTGCTAAATTTGACGAAGCCGACCTACAAAACTACCTATCGGGAGATCTATGGAGGGGCAAGGCCGGAGCCATGACGATAGAAAATTTCAACAAAAAATACATCCTAAGCCAAAACGGCGAAACTGGCACCGCAATGGGGCTAAACGTGAAAATTTTAAAGGCCTTTTTATGAGAATTCTAGCTTCGATTTTGTTTATTATCTTTGTTTCACTGAGCGCGGCATTTGTTTATCTTTATTCGCAAGTCACATTTGACGCGTCAAATATCATCGATTTTAAGCCAAAGCTCACGACTCAAATTTACGATAGAAACGGCGAACTCATCGCAAATATCTTTGACGAAAACAGAATCTACGTCAAGTACGAGGATATCCCTCCGCGTGTCATCGAGGCACTGGTAGCTATCGAGGATACGAGCTTTTTTGAACACGGCGGCGTAAATCCCGAGGCCATCACGCGAGCTATCGTTAAGGACATAAAGGCGGGTAAACTAGTCGAGGGCGCGAGCACGCTCACGCAACAGCTCGTTAAAAACATGGTATTAACCAGAGAAAAAAAGCTAACCCGTAAGCTAAAAGAGATGATCATCTCGATGAAGCTGGAAAACGAGCTAACCAAAGAGCAAATCCTAGAGCGCTACCTAAACCACGTCTATCTAGGACACGGCTATCACGGCATAAAAACCGCAGCAAAGGGATACTTTAGAAAGGAGCTTGACGAGCTCACGCTAAAGGAGATCGCTATCCTAGTGGGCTTACCAAAAGCGCCTAGCACCTACGACCCGACCCGCCACCTAGATCTATCGCTTAGCCGCGCAAACAACGTCATAGCAAGGATGAACGCGTTAGGTTGGATCAGCGACGCAGAGTACAAAGCCGCGCTAGTCGAGCAGCCCGTAGTTTTTGACGACACTCTCACGCAAAACAAAGCCCCGTACATCGTGGACGAAGTGCTAAAAGAGGCCTCAAAGCGCTTTGAGGATATAAAAACCGGCGGCTACGTCATCGAAACCAGCGTCGATTTAAAGGTGCAAGATATGGCGTCCGAGGCGCTAAAATACGGCTACAACGAGATACTAAAGCGTAACAAAGACGCAAACGCCAGTATCCTAAACGGCGCTATCGTCGTTACGCTACCCAAAACGGGCGAGATCCTCGCGCTAGTAGGCGGCGTAGACTACGCCAAAAGTAGCTACAACCGCGCTACGCAGAGTATGCGCCAGCCAGGCTCTAGCTTTAAGCCCTTTATCTATCAGATCGCCCTAGACATGGGCTACTCGCCTATGAGCAAGGCAGCCGATATATCAAGGGTTTTTAACGAAGGCAGCCAGTACGAGTGGCGACCGAAAAACTACAGCGGCGGCTTCCAGGGCTATATCACGCTGCGAGAGGCTCTACGCCAGTCGCGCAACCTCGCCACAATAAATTTGCTCGACGAGATCGGGCTTGATACGGCGTATAAAAAACTAACCGAAATGGGCTTTAAAAACATCCCTAAAAACCTATCCATCGCGCTTGGCAGCTTTGGCATCTCGCCATTGGAGTTTGCTAAATTTTACTCGATGTTTCCAAACGGCGGCGAGATCGTGGAGCCAAGCCTGGTAAAACGCATCATAAACTATCAAAATTTAGAAGCGGTTTTTGAGCCTGAGCGAACGTTCGTCACCGAGCCCGAGCAGGCATACCTGATGACTGATATGATGAAAACGGTCGTGGAGCGCGGCACGGGACAAAGCGCGAGGCTAAACGGCGTGCAGGTCGCGGGCAAGACCGGCACGACAAATAACAACATCGACGCATGGTTTTGCGGATTTACGCCTGAAGTCGAGGTGGTCGTGTGGTACGGCAACGACGACAACACGCCGATGCGAAAGGTCGAGGGCGGCGGACGTACGGCAGCTCCGGTGTTTAAGAAATTTATGGAAAGCTACATGAAAGAGTACCCGCTAAAACAAAAAACCTTCATCGAGCCGGAGGGCGTCTTTCACACTGCGTACGAGGGTCTGATCGAGGTCTATACAAAGATCTCGCCAGTACCGAAACAAGACGCGCAAGATACGCTAATCAAACAAGACGACGAGGGGTTGATTTTTTAAAATTTGCTCCAAAAAGACCGGCTAAATTTGAACGCTTTACCGCGTAAATTTAGCCGCCGCTTCGTCAAATTTAATCTAGCTTGCCAAAAGCTACAACAGCCTAAATCTTGCCTCAAATTTTAGCTCCGTTTTTACTGTCTAATTTGATTTTTCTCGTGGATATAAAGCAAATTTGAGATCGCTCGCGTTAAATTTAGCGGCTATTTTTAGATACGCTAAAATTTTGAAGTCAAATTTAAACGAGCTAAAGTTACAAATCCGTTCAAATTTTCCGCGCCGTATCGCGCCGAGCACAAAACCAGCATCAAACGCCCATCAAATTTGTAAAATTACGCTTCGTTTTTTGGGATATACGTACTTCGGTTAAACAGATAGCATGCCGCAAAGGTAACCAGACAAGCCGACAATACGTTTGAGCCGCCCAAAAGCAGGCTCGCCGTTTTTTCGTCATTTCTAGCGATCAGAGCTGCTATTATGAGCACAAGCGGATACAAGTTCAAGGCAATGCTAGCTAAATTTTCAACCGTAAAAATCATCAAGCAAAGTCGCTGATTTTTTATGAAAAATTTGCTGTATTTTTTCGTAGGGTAGCTTTTTAGGTAAATTTTCGTGAAAATATACGGCAAAATCAGCACCACTGCAATGTAAGCAACACCCAAGACGTTTCCTATAAAGCTCGCAAACCACGAAACCATAAGCACAAACCCGATAAACGCCATACTAGCGCGCCTGATAAGCCTATGCACGTCGTAACGGTTTTTTAGATCCCAAGGTATTTGATCAAATTCCGCGTCCAGGTCGTTTAGCTCGCCAAGTCTTTCCTCTGCTGATTTCGCGCTTTGAGCTAGACCGGACTCCCTGCGCAGATCTGCAGCTTCGGGTGCTGGCTCGTATGAGCTTTTGTTGCGAGAGTAGCACACCGCAAAAACAAGCAAGCAAATCGGAGCCACGACAAGGCCGTATAAAAACGCATAAACGCCGTATTCGCCGCCACTACCCTTCACGAAAAACGACCCGATAATAAGCAAAATCGGGTACGAAATCAAAACTATGCTGGCAAAATTTTCTATCCTAAAAGCCAGGAAGCTATCCCACTGATCCCTCACGAAAAGATAGCTGTATCGCTTGGTTTTATCTCGCCTTAAAACATAAATTGTAGCGCAAATAGGCGCAACTATTATCACGGCGCCCCGAATATAGCTAAAAATTTCAGGTGGCAATTCTATGCCGTTACTTATGAAAAATGACTCCATATACGGCGCCAACATCGCAAAAAGATAAAAAACGGCAAACGTCGACGACCAGTACGTCATAGTCGCCCGCCTGATAAACCTATGCCTATCGTACTGCCTTTTTGCATCCTCAGAGATTTCAGCAAATTTTTCGTCCAGCTCTTTCATCTCGGCTTGAAATTTTGCGTTCACGGCCAGCTCCTTTTACAAGCGCTTATTTTAGAAATTATATCAAATTTGACGTAGTAAAGCGCCTAAATTTGGGGATTAAATTTGATAGCAAAAACGTAGCTACGTTTTGAAAATTTTACGTTTTACCGCCGCTTGGCAAATTTAATCAGGCAAAAAGTCAAATTTAACGTCAAACCGCCTTAAATTTGATATATTTATCGTAAAAATATCTGCGGATAAAAAGATAGCATCGCGTCCAGCATGAGCCAAGGCCCGGCACAAAGCCAAAAGCATAGCAAGCAAACTCAAATTTAACCCGAGCTTTCAGGCTAAATTTGAGAGGGTTTAAAAGTAAAATAAGGATAAATTTACTCCACGAGCTTCATCTGCTCAGCGCAGATGGCCTTCCACGAGCTTTGCAGATTTGAGCCGACGCACTCCTGTAGATACGGCTTTGCTTCGCTTTCGCGTTTTAGTTTGATGTAGATTTCCGAGATCTGAGCTAGCGCGCGCAGTCTGTTTTCGGGATCTAGGCGCGTATCTACGAGTTCTCGCGCGACTTGCAAAGCCTCGCCTAGTCTATCCAGCTTACTTAGCGAGCCGATGTACTCAAAGTCGATTTTTGGGCTAAAGGTGGCGATATGCAGGCGCTTTTGTAGGTCGATCGCCTTTTTGGCGTAAACCGACGCGTTTAAAAAGTCGTTCGCGCCGTACGTCGCCTCAGCCATGCGGTCGTAGAGCTCGATGACCTTAAAGTCGTTTTTGCGTAGCGTCTCGACGGCCGTTATCGTCGCGGCGGCGTCGGTGAGCCTACCTAATCCCATCAGCGCCTCAAATCTATAAAAAAGCACGGGCGAGACGTCGGCATACTCCTGCCTAGATGCGATAGCCAGCGCCTCGTCGGCCACGCGCAAGGCGTCGTTATACTTCTGCGTCTTTATCAAAACGGAGGCTAGTTTGATGAGCCACTCCACGCGGTCGAGCATGTCGGGCGCAAGGATATTTTGTGAGGCGAGATCGTGCGCGGCGGCGAAGCGAGAAAGGCGCATATAGCAGTCAAAGAGCTTAAATTTAGCTCCGATTTTCTCGCCTACGCCGTAGTTTTCTGTCAAATTTACAGCCGTAACGCAGTCGTTTTGACGGATGGCTTCACTCGCTAAATTTAGCGCCGCCTGATCCAATACCGCGCTAGCGTCCGTATCGTTTAGATCGCGCACGGCCTGGGTGTAGCGTAGGACGGAGTCAAATTTACGCTCTTTTAGATAGAGCGCGGCCTGCTCTTTTAGCGCCTTAGTGCCGACGTCCGTTTTGCCGTATTTTTCGATAAGCGCGTCGTAGTGTTCGTGCAGCTTAGTCGCGTTGTTTTCGTCATTTCTGGCGAAAAATAGCTTATCTAGCGCATTTTGCACGATGGCGGCGTACTGCCCGTCCGCAAACTCGCTTTGGTATCTTTTTAGGTATTCGTATGCTTTTTGCGTGTCCGGCGTGCCAGTTAGCGCGATGCCTAGATTTTTTAGCACGGTTTCGTAGTCATCGTCGTTTTTGTTTAGACGAGCGAGCAGGATTTCATATATCCTCGCGGCGATATCGTCCATGTTTTTCTCGTGAAATACCCCAGCCAGCGTCGTTAGTTTTGACGCGTCGTTTAGCAGGTACTCTTGATTTCTGTTTAAAATTTTGAGCATAAAGTCCTTGGCGTGGTCAAATTTGGCCTTGTCAATGCTGCCTTGCACGAGGCTCAGAGCCGCGCGGCTAGCGACGTCTAGCGTCTGCGCCGAGTACAGCACGTCCTCGTACATCTTTACCGCCTCGTCCTGCCTGCCCGTGACGTAGAGCCTATCGGCAAACTCAAGGACGGCTAGCTTGGTAAAATTTGAGTTTGGATGCTCGTTCATGAGGATGTCCAGCGTGTAGTTCGCGTCGCTAACGAGCTCCTGCCTGAGGTAGGCTTTGGTTACTAGATAGAGTACCTCGGGGTAGTTTTCGTCCGACACGAACCGCCTCATCCATGCGCGCCCCTCGCTCGCGACATCTGCTGCGCCGAGCCCCTCGAAGCTGTTTTGCGAGTCTAAAATTTTATCCAAAGCGCGCAGTCTGTATAGCAAAAACTCGCTGGCAAAAATGCTGTTTGGATAGCGCCTTAGCGCCGTCTGGATCGTGGCTATCGTGTCGTCGTAGCGTTTGGCGTCGTAGCTTTTTTTCACATCCAGGTACATATTTATGTCGTTGCTATCGCCGCTTTCTATCGGGGCCTTGTTTAGATCGAGCGGTCCGATGCTAGGTGCGGTCATCTGCTCAAATATCGGGGCGAAATTTATCCCTGCGTTTGTTTGTTTTTTAAATTCGCTTAAATTCTGATCTATCACGATGGAGTGGCGTTTGGCTGCGCCGCCGTTTTTACTAAATGGCACGGCGGATGCGCCGTAAAGAGGCTCGCTAGACGAGATCAGACGAGAGCTCACGCGCGGCACGACGTAGATACGCATACCGCCTTTTTCCTCGCGAAATCTAACTTCAGCCAGGGCTAAAATTTTATCGTCGACCTTTGGCAGTGCGCCGCTAGCGACGTCGCAAAAATATAGCTTGCGGTCGTAGGCGAGGATCTCCTCTTTGCAGACGAATTCCTTCTCGTCGCTGATGTTTATCACTGTGTATGGCCTGCCGTCCTCTGCGCCCGAATTTACGCTCAGGCTAAAAGAAAACGCCAAAATCGGTAAAAAAAGCAAAAAATATTTTCTCATGCGGCCATTATACCCTTTTTCGTTTAAAAAGCGCTATAAAAGCGAATATTACGCGCTTTTGGGGCGATTTTTTTACTAAATTTCGCACATCTGGATAAAATTTTATTTAGCTTAAATTTAACTTTGGCATAGAGGGAAAATTTGGATTTTGAAGTAGCGCGGTTGCGAGCGAATTTTAGTTCAGCGGTCAAATTTGACGCCAAAAACCATGCTTGCCAAGTCAAATTTGACGCTACGATGCCTCGTTTTGAGATTAAATTTTATACAGCCTCGGCGGATAAATCCATCCGCCAAATTGCTAGCTACTGTGCCGTTTTTACGATTTTAACCAGCTTAAAGGCGTATCCGCTGAATTTCGCCCTACAAAGCGCGACCGTGCCCTTCATCTGCGGCTCTAACTTAAATTTAGCCACAACGTCGGCGCCATTAGCCTGCACGCTCACTATATCGCCGTCTTTTACCTTCGCAGCCGCGGCAAACGACGCCGAGCCGATTAGCTCTTTTACCTCGCCGCTCAAATTTGACCCGTCCGTCTCATCCATAAAAAACACGACGCTACCGTCAAAGCTCTCTGGCTCTTTTAACGGCATTAGCTCGCCGTCCGTTTTAAACTCGGCCTGCTCGCCGTCAGCCAAAACGACATTTTTGCCGAGCATTTGCAAGAACTCGAATATATTTTTCGCGTCAGCATGGGCTAAAAAGGAGCTATCGATCACGATATTTTTGCAACCACCTAAAAACTCCGCGATCTGCTCAAACTCCTCCTCGCCGACGTTGCACTCGCCACTTAGGTATCCTTCGTCAAGCCCCTCAAAGTATTCTCGCGTTTGCTCGTCAAATTTAGCCGCGTCAAGCGAGTATTTACAAAGCAGCGCCAGCACGTAGCTAGCCGAGCCGATCTCGCAGCGAACGAGATTTTCAGTGCCTAAAATTTTATCCTCAAAGCAAGAAATATATAAAAATTCGTTTTGTTTTATCAGCTCTGCTAGCTGCGGGTTTTGCTCGCAAAGCAGGCTTGCCAGGCTTAAAGTTTTTGCATTTTTAAATTCGCCAAATTTCATCGTTTATCCTTTAAATTTAGCTTGTATTTTATAAAAATTTGTTTTAAGAGGGGGTAAATTTGCGCCGATTAGACGCAAATTTGGTTATTTTTCTAGGCCGAATTTAACGGCTGCTTTAGCAAGCTCGAGAGTAGCGTCTACGAATTTATCTTTTTTCGTCGCGTACGGTAAAAACAGCGGTATCTCCGTGCAAGCCGCGATATACGCATCAGCCTCGATAGCCGCGATCGTATCGTTAAAGAGCTCGACGTACTCTTTTAGCTTGTTTGCCTTCGCGCCTTTATAAATGCAGTCCATGATGTTGCTCATCAAATTTTCGGGGATTTTCACGCACTCTAGGCCTGCGGCGATCAGCTCGTTTTCGTAAATTTTAGCCGCTGTCGTGCCGGTGGTGGCGATGACGGCGATCTTTTTAGCGTGCGGGAAATTTAACTTTATCGACGCGGTCGCGATTTTAGCTATGTGCAGGATATTTACGCCGCACTCCTGCGTTAGGCGCTTGGCAAAATAGTGAGCCGTGTTGCAAGCTATGCAGATAGCCTCACAGCCCGCGTTTTTGAGCCTCGTCGCGGACTCTTTCATAAAAGGAAACGGATCCTCGCCTCCGTGCAGGATATACGCCGTGCGGTCTGGGATCTGCGGGTGGTTGTCAATGACGATAGGGATGTTGTCCTGGTCTTTTGCGGCGTTTGTGAGCTCTACGATCTTAGCGTATAGATCTATCGTAGCTAGCGGTCCCATGCCGCCTAAAATTCCGATTCGTTTCATGAAAAAGTCCTTAAATTTAAAAAAGCCGAGAGCGAAGTCTCGGCTAAATTTGGCTCAAAATTCTTAGAGAAGAACAGGAGCTATTAGGAACGCAAATGCAACTGAAAGCGCAACCATGATGGTGCCAGGCACGAAGAATGAGTGGTTAAATACAAACTTACCGACTCTAGTCGTTCCCGTATCATCCATAGCGATAGCGCCTAAAGTCGTAGGATACGTAGGAAGTACGAATAGTCCTGAAACAGCGGCAAATGAAGCTACTAGGATCCAAATTTGACCTGAGTTCTCAGGCGTAGTCATACCCAGTGCAGCAGCGACCGCAGGCATCATAACGCGAGTAGTCGCAGCTTGAGAATATAGCAAGCAGCTTAGGAAATATAGCGCGACGGCTAGTATAAACGGATACTGCGTAACGACATTTTTAGCCACCTCTTTGATGCTATCGATGTGGCCGTTAACGAAAGTAGTGCCTAGCCATGCGATACCGATGACGCATATGCACGCGTTCATACCGCTTTGAAAAGTGCTGGTTGAAAGCAATTTGCTAGTGTCGACCTTACAAAGCGTAGCGATAAGGAAGCCGATAGTAAGCATAAAGCTGATGATAGCAGCGTCTCTAGAAAGGATAGGTTTTGCCACGATGCCAAGGCTCTTTGAAATAACAAGCGCATAGCAAACGACGACTAAAACGCCGACGGCAAATATCGCAACCGATCTTTTCGCATAAGGTTTTAGCGCCTGATACTCTACCTCTTTTATCTCCGCAACCGCACCTCTAGCAAGCCTGTCTTGATAGATATGGTCTTTTGAGAGGTCAAGATCGTAAAATTTATTTACGATAAAGGCTGTAACGATCATGGCCACGAAAGTAGTAGATATGCAGATGAAAAGCAACATCGGATAGCTAACGCCAAGAGGCTCGCAAACACCAGTCATAGCAACAAAAGCCGCAGATATAGGGCTAGCGGTGATCGCTACTTGAGATGAAACGACCGAAAGCGCAAGAGGCGCGCTAGGTTTGATGTTTTGTGTCTTCGCAACCTCTACGATAACAGGGATCATAGAAAACGCAGTGTGACCCGTACCTGCTAGGATCGTAAGAAGATAGGTAACGATAGGCGCTAGGTAGTTGATTTGTTTTGGGTTTTTGCGCAAAATTTTAGATGCGACCTGAACCAAATAATCAAGTCCGCCCGCGACTTGCATCGCAGTGATGGCCGAAATAACGGACGCGATGATTAAAATAACGTCCATCGGGATATCTTTCATATCCACTTTCATACCGAGCATCGCCAAAATAACGACACCAAGACCGCCGGCATATCCGACGCCCATACCACCTAGCCTAACGCCCAGGTAGATACCTCCAAGTAGGACTATAATCTGTAAAATCAGCATTATATCCATAGGAAAACTCCTTGTATTAGATTTTTTTACTTACTAAATTTAAAAGGCGCCGAATTTGACTTCGGCGCTCCACGACTTTATTCTAAATTATTTGCCCATGTGAGGGTTTAGCATATTTTTAGGCTCTAGGATCTTGTCTATCTCCTCTTTTTTCAAATATCCTCTCTCCAAGCAGATATCGCCTACAGCTTTGCCTGTTTGCAATGCTTCTTTAGCGATGCTTGCAGATTTTTCGTAGCCGATGTACGGGTTAAACGCAGTCACGATACCGACTGAGCCAAGTACTGATTTTAGGCATGCTTCAGGATTTGCAGTTAGTTTTCTGATAGCTTTTTCAGCTAGAGTTTTCATCGCGTTTTCTAGGATAAAGATTGAGTTAAATAGCGCGTAAGCGATACCCGGCTCAAATGCGTTTAGCTCAAATTCGCCCCTTTCACTGCAAAGCATGATGGTTACGTCGTTGCCGATTACCTCATAGCATGCTTCGCCTACGACCTCTGCGATGACAGGATTAACTTTACCAGGCATGATAGAGCTGCCAGGCTGCATCTGTGGTAAATTTATCTCGCCAAGACCGCATCTTGGGCCTGAGTTCATTAGTCTTAAGTCATTTGCAATCTTGCTTAGGCGAACGGCAGCCGTTTTTAGCGCGCCGCTAACGTGAACGAAATCAGCAGTGTCTTGAGTAGCTGCGATAAAATCATCTGCGGGTTTGAAATTTACGCCGGTGATTTGGCTTAAAATTTTATGAACGGCAGCTTTATAATCAGGATGGCAGTTAATGCCCGTACCGATAGCAGTTGCGCCCATATTTAGCACAGCCATAGACTCGCGAGCTGCGGTGATTTTTTCGATATCGCTTTTGATGTAGCTTGCAAATGCGTGGAAAGTGTTGCCAAGCGTAGTAGGAACGGCATCCTCAAGCTCGGTTCTGCCCATTTTGATGATATCTTTGAAGTCTTTTGCTTTAGCTTCTAGCTCGTTTTTAAGTAGTTCCATAGCCTTTAAAAGGTCGGTTAATTTCGCGTAAGCCGCGACCTTAATCGAGCTTGGATAAGTGTCGTTGGTGCTTTGGCCGAGGTTTGTGTGGTCGTTTGGATGTAGATACTGATACTCGCCTTTTTTATGTCCTAGGCTCTCAAGCGCGATGTTTGTTATAACTTCGTTCGAGTTCATATTGGTGCTGGTTCCAGCACCGCCTTGAATCATGTCTACTACGAATTGATCTAAATATTTACCCGCAATTATCTCGTCGCACGCTTTTGCGATAGCGTCGGCTTTTTGCGCGTCTAGAACGCCAACCTCTTTGTTTGCCAGAGCTGCGGCTTTTTTGATTTGGGCAAATGCTTTTACAAAATACGGATAGTCTTTGAGCTGTCGTCCGCTCATGTGGAAATTCTCAAGCGCCCTAAATGTTTGCACGCCGTAATATACATTATCAGCTATCTCTAGCTCACCTATGAAGTCGTGTTCTCTTCTGGTTCCCATAATGGTACTCCTTGTGATGAAATTGAATAGTGAAACTATAGCGCAATTAAACTGATATTTAAATTAAAAGTTTAATTTTCTATTTATTTTTTTATTACTCTTTTGTTATTTTTATATATCCATACGAACTTAATTTATCTTTAAAATAGCGTAGATAAGGCAATACTTTTTTCTTTTAAGTATTATATATTTTTTAAATACAAGCGATAAATGTATGAGATGGTATTTCTAAATTTTAAATTA
Organism: uncultured Campylobacter sp.; assembly: GCA_963529735.1. Lineage (GTDB taxonomy): Bacteria > Campylobacterota > Campylobacteria > Campylobacterales > Campylobacteraceae > Campylobacter_A. The sequence goes on along the minus strand of CAUSAR010000002.1, from coordinate 10,327 downwards.
TTAACTTTTTGTTTTACTATTTTATACTTATAATAAAGCTTAACTTAAAATGTTATATTAATTTTTCCTGAAAGAGCTTAATGGTTTAAATTTTGATTTTTTGAGTGGTTTGACTGCTATAAATTTTATATGGTTCTAAATTTGTATTTTTTATTACAGACTGACAAAAAATTTAGTTTTTTATAATTTAAGAAATTTTCGACATCAAATTTAAACCTGCTTATTTTTACATATCTGGTTTTTACTTTATTTTTTAGGCCCATGCAATAAATTTGACAAAAGCGCTTCTAGTTATGCGCTATTATATAAATTTTATAAAATTTAAAGCTTAACCTTATACGCATAAAACCTTATGGAGATTGATGGCTTCACCATCGCTACCTAGAGGCAAACTAATTATTAAAAAGGTTTAAAACACCTTATGAAACGATGCCATTACGGTAAAATTTGAATTATCGCAATATAGGCAACCCCGCCAAAGCCTCCCTCAGCAGGTTTGCCCATCTTAAGCTCTTTTCATTGTCCTGTTTTGATACCAAAAATTTCCTTGCGTAGCACCACTAAAGCTATTCTATAGACTAATTATTTATCGGTAGCTTTATAGCAAGCCACAAGAACAGAGACTAAGGTTTTAAGACTCTAAAAACCCTACTTACATCGTCGTTTTTGCTCAAGCTAAGCCTTACGATACTATTTTCTAAAGCAGCTAGAGCATGCAAGACGTTTGGCTCGAGCGTAATCATATCAAGCGCATTTAATATAACATTTTCGTCGCCAACGCTAAATTCTATCTTACCGCTTAGAACCTGCACCATGATAGCGCCCGGCGCTTTATGTTCCTTCATTTGGGCGCCCTTTTCTAGATTTATGCGTATTTCCTTGCTGTGCGGCCCATCAAAAAGCTTAGCTATAGTAACGCCGTTAAATACGTTATGTTGCCATACGATTTTTTCCATTTACAACCTTTATTATAAAATAATCACGGCATTGTAACTATAATTTTGAATAAAAGAATTGATTTTAATTAAGCGGTTTTTGAAATTTAAGAAAAGAGATAGGAGCAAAAGCCTAAAACTAGACTTTTGCAAGGAGTAAAATTATTTTTTAAGCTCTTTAATGCGAGCGGCTTTACCGCGTCTATCGCGTAGATAAAATAGCTTAGCGCGGCGAACGCGGCCTTGTCTCAGAACGGTTATACTCTCTAGACTTTCGCTATAGATAGGGAAAATTCTCTCTACGCCCACGCTATTTGCGCCAATTTTTCTGATGATAAATGTTTCGCCAGTTCCGCTCCCGCGTCTTGCTATGCAGATACCTTCAAAATTTTGGATTCTCGTTTTATCGCCCTCTTTGATGCGGATAGCTATACGCAAAGTATCTCCAGCACGAAAATTAGGCACAGACTTTTGGGCTATTTGAGCTTGCTCAAACGCCTCAATATACTTGTTTCTCATATTTTTTCCTTAGTCGGCGGCTCAAATTTTCGGTATAAATCCGGACGAAAAAACCTAGTTTTTAAGAACGCCATATTATTTTTCAAAGCTCTGATTTTAGCATGGTCTCCCTTTAAAAACGCTGAAGCCACACCAGAGCCTTTGTAATCACTAGGTTTTGTAAAAGACGGAGCCTCAAGTAAATTCCCTTCAAAACTCTCAACTTCAAGACTTTCATTGTTTCCTAAAACGCCGTCAATATTGCGAGAAATCGCATCGGCAATACAAAGCCCCGCCAGCTCGCCACCCGTCATCACAAAGTCGCCGATACAAAAAATTTCATCCGCGTATTTCTCTGCTATGCGCTCATCTATGCCTTCATATCTACCGCAAACTAAGCAAATATGCTCTTTTTTTGCCAAACGTCTAGCGTCGTTTTGAGTAAATTTTTTTCCGGCTGGCGCGAGAAAAACAATGTGAGTTTTTGGCCTGCTTTTTATTAAAAAATTTAAAGTATCGTCAAGAGGCTGACACGTCATGAGTAGTCCTGCACCGCCGCCAACCATATAGTCATCTACTTTTTTATGCTTATCGGTGCTAAAATCACGAGGATTTAAAAAATCAATCGAAATAAGCTTCTCTTTTGTAGCGCGACCTAAAATACTATCTTCAAAATAGGGTCGCACAAGGCTTTCAAAAAGCGTAACAAAGGTAAATTTCATCAGGAATTTTCTAAAATTAAGATAGCATTTTTGGTGTAAATTTTTTTATTTTCTACATCCACTTTTTCTATATAAACGTCAATATACGGAATGTAAAAACTTTTTTCCAATCCCTTAGCAATCAAATTTTCATCGGTTTTTATCAAAAACAGATGATTTGCGCCGACCTCGTCTATATCCTCTACTTCACCCAGCTTTTGATTATTTTCGTAAATTTCGCAACCAATGACATCAAAATAGAAAAACTCGTCTTTTTTTAGTTTGCAGTTTTTTCTAGTTTCATCTTTTGTAGTGTAGATTGTTTTATTTGTGAGAGTTTTTGCGCTATCCATGTCTTCAAAACCATAAAAAGAGATTGTATCGCTTGCACGATTGTAGCTTTTTACGACAAGTTCTTTGCCATTTTTGTCGCAAAATATAGCGTCTTTTTTAAATTGATTAGGAAAGTCGCCCCTATTATGAAGCTTGACAAAGCCCTTTAGTCCTACGGTTTTGCCAAGCAGTGCGACTTCTATAAGCTCACTCAAGAGGCTTTACCGTAACGCGGTATGACGTCGCATCTTTGGCTTTATAGCCTACGATTACAGTCTTTATCGCGTTTATCATTCTGCCGTCTTTGCCAATAAGTTTACCAGTATCGACTTTATCGGCGTAAATTATCAGCTCGGCAAAATTTTCGCCAAGCTCGACTCGCTCGAGTTTCACTTTATCTGGAAAATCGGCGATGAGCTTAGCATATTCAAGTAAAAAATTTTCTACCATTTTTAATTATTTGCTAGTTATTTTTGCAACCCTATCGCTAAGTTTCGCACCAACGCCTTTCCAATAAGCCAAGCGCTCAGCGTCAAATTTTACCACCTCAGGCTCAACCATCGGGTTGTAGTAACCGATCGACTCTATCCAGCCGCCGTCTCTTCTTTTTCTGCTATCTGTCACGACTATACGATAAAAAGGTTTTTTCTTGCGTCCCATTCTCGTTAGTCTTACTACTGTTGCCATTATATTTCTCCTTCTGTTTTTTAAATAGGCTTAAATTTAGCCACGCTCGTAGCCAAATTTAAGCCCTTTAATTAGGGCGAGTATTTTTAGCTTGGTTTAGTAAATTTCCAAGCCCTTTTAGACCTTCTTTACCAGAAAACCTCTTTGCTATTTTTGATGCGTTTTCAAACTGCTTCAAAAAGCGATTTACCTCTACTTGAGATAGTCCAGATCCAGCAGCCAAACGTCTTTTTCGACTGTTGTTTAGCAAGTCTGGATTCTCGCGTTCTTTTTGCGTCATCGAATTTATCATAGCTTTGATATGTAAAATTTCCTTGGAGTTATCAAGGTCGATATCTTTTATCTGATTTGCCACGCTTGAGAGACCTGGTATCATACCGATTAGACTTTTCATATTTCCAAGCTTTTTGACGCTTTCCATTTGCGATAAAAAGTCGTTAAAGTTAAACTGCCCTTTTTTGATTTTTTTGTTAATTCTTTTTGCTTCTTGCTCATCTATCACGGCGCTAGTTTTCTCAACCAACGTCGCTAAGTCGCCCTCGCCCATTATGCGGCTAACTATTCGCTCAGGGATAAAGCTCTCCATATCGCCGACTTTTTCGCCGATACCTACAAATCTAAGCGGTATATTTAACTGCTTGGCTATACCGATAGCTACGCCGCCTTTGCTGTCCGAGTCAAATTTACTTAGCACCACTCCGCTTATTTTTAGCGCGTCATTAAACGTGCTTGCCGTTTTTACGCCGTCTTGTCCGCTCATGGCGTCTGCTACGTAGAAAATTTCATGCGGATCAAGTGCTGATTTGATGTCTTTTATCTGCTTCATCAAAGCTTCATCTATCGCTAGGCGTCCCGCCGTATCAACCAAAAGCACGTCGTAAAGCCCACTTTTTGCCTTAGCTAGCGCTTGTTTGGCTACGTTTAGCGGATCGGTTTCGTTTTCTATGCTAAAAAGCTCTATCTCGTTTGCTTCGCAAAGCTGACGAAGCTGCTCGACGGCCGCCAAGCGCTGCAAATCGCACGCCGCGACCAAAACTTTTTTCTTTCTAAGCTTTAGATAATTTGCTAGCTTTATCGTCGTAGTGGTTTTTCCGCTACCTTGCAATCCCGCCATAAGGACAATCGTAGGAGCTACGGGCGCAAAGACAAAGCCCTGGTTGCCCGGTGCGGTTAAAACCTTCGTTAAATTTGACTTTATAGCGTCTAAAAATTGCTTTTGGCCTATCCCGCTTTGCTTTAGATCGGCCTCTATGAGAGCTAGCAATTCTTTGGTAACTTTGTGATGAACGTCGGCTTTTAGTAGTGCTTTTTTAAGCACGTCAAGCGCGTTATTTAGCGCTTTTTCATCGTCCACGAAACGAATTTTACTAACGGCTAAACGAAACGACTCGCTGATTTGTTCAAACACATTCTACCTTTTATTTACACTTATAGCTAAAGCGCGTATTTTATTAAATTTAAGCTTTATCGCTCTTTAAATCTCAAAATTTCTTGAAATTTCAAAACCGAGCTTGTTAAAATCACTGCTCAAATTTGACCTAAATTTATATCCCAGAAGTTCGATTTTGTAAGCATGTAGATACATTCTCGCGGATTTATTTTTAGCGTATTTTTCATCGCCGACGATCCCGTATCCCGAGTGATTTAGGTGCACTCTGATTTGGTGAGTTCTGCCGGTTTTTATTTCGACTTTTACGAGACTTTTTTTGCCGGCGACCATCACTGGAGTTACGTGCGAAAAGGCCTCTTTGCCGTTTGGCGAGATCTTAGAAAACGCGCCGCCCCTGTTTTTTAGCGTGATTATAGGTTCGTTTACACTAAATTCCTCACTCACTATGCCTTTTACAGCTGCGACGTACTCTTTTTTTACGCGGCAGTTTTTAAACTCCTCGATCGCTTTTTTTTGAAATTCCTCGTTTTTCACGAGCAAAAGTACGCCGCTCGTTTCCTTGTCGAGCCTGTGAAGTAGCGGAAATTTATAAATTTCGCTCACTTTTTCCGACGTTAAAAATGCCGGTTTATCAACCGCGATCAGGTTTTCATCCTCGAAAATCACGCTTGAACGCGGCAGTTTTTGTACGTTAAATTTAGTCGCCGCACTCATCATCGCGCGCGCCACGGCGATCCTCTGTCCTTTGGCACTAACCAGCCCCGCATCGATCAGTTCCTTTGCCTCGTTGTTTGAGATGCCTTCCTGGATCGCCAGCAGTTTATAGGCTTTTTCTTCTTTCATAAATTTTCCTCAATATCTTTTAAAATCTCGCTTACATCGCCTTTGGCGACTATTTTTGCTTTGGGTAAATCTTGCTTTAAAAGCGAATTTATCTCGCCCGCTTTTGCAAATTTTATCCCCTCTACCACACTATACAGGGCTTTTTGATTAAATATAAACTCCCCGCTTATCACCGCGTTTTCAAACTGCGCCGCCTCGATCGGATTGTGTCCGCCTACGTTTGGTACGAAGCTACCGCCAAGCACGACGACGTCGCTAAATTTATAAATATTTACCAACTCACCCATCGTATCGACTAGCACGCACTGTGCGTCGAAATTTTTCGTTTCGCTAAATTTAGCAAAACTAAGTCCGTTTTTTACGGTAAATTTAACCAAAATCTCGCCCGCCTCGCAAAATCTCTCAGGATGACGCGGAACTAAAATCAGCTTGTCGTTTGCGCTCAAATTTAGCTCGCGTAAAATCAGCTCCTCTTCGCCCGCATGAGTACTAGCCAGCACGATCACGCGCTCTTTTGGCTTGTCGTAAATTTTACTCGGGCTTGGCAAAAAGGCTGATTTTATATTGCCGCTAACGACGATATTTTTAGCTCCGAGCCGCTCTAGGCGCTCTTTATCTAGATCACTTTGAGCGTAAATTTTATCTATAAATTTAAACAAATATCTGTAAAAAAAGCTAAATTTGAGATAACTTTTGTAGCTCCTATCAGAGATCCTGGCATTTATCAAAATGATGCGCGAGCCCTTAAATTTAGTCCAAAAAACAAGCCCCAGCCAAAGCTCGGCCTCAAAAATGACCGTTATTTTGGCTGGTTTTAGCCAAAACGGCAAAAATATCTCAAACGGCAAAAAGCGCGTATTTGGCGTGATCTTTTTAGCCTCGCCAAAACCGGTTTTGGTTACGACCGAGACCGCAGCTACGTCTTTAAATCTGCCAACTAGCGGCGCGATAGAACGCACTTCACCAAAACTGCACGCATGAAAATGCACGCGAGAGGCGTCAAATTTGGGATTTTTAAACAAAAAAAATCTAGCGGGGATAGAGACTCTGTACTTTTTCTTAAAAGCTAAAATCGCAAGCGGTAAAGCCCCCAGGGCAAATGCCGAGAGGACTAAAACGTAATAAATTATTATCAAATTTAAAGGCTAGTTCGCCGCTTCTTTATATAAAATTCGGCCGCAGTGAGGGCATGTCACGATATCTTCGCCCTTTATAACGGCAGAATAAGTCTTGTCGTTTATCTGCATAAAGCAGCCGTAGCAGGCCTGCTTTTTGACCGGCACGACGGCTGTGTTGTGCGCCCATTTGCGTATTTTCTCGTAAAAAGTCAAGATTTTTTGATTCATCTCGCCGACGAGTTTATTTTTCTTAGCGTATATTTCATCTCTTTGCTGTTCGATAGCGCTAACTTCGGCCGAAATCTCACTCTCGATTTTGGTCAAATTTTCGCTAAGTTCCGCAGCCTTCGCCTCAAGCTCGCTTTTAAGCGCATTTTTGCTATCTATGATTTTTTCTAGTCTTTCGACCTCTTCGTTTGCAGCCTCTAGCTGTTCTTTAGCTAGCTCATCTTCTAGTTGAAGCGCTTTTATCTCTTTTTCTGTTTTTGCAGCGCCGCTCTTTTTAGCGACGTCTTTTATTTTCGCGCTAAATTCGGCTATATGCGCGTTGGTTTGAGATTTTTGATTTTTTAGCTCGGTCACGCTCGTAGTCGCATCCTCAATCTGTGATAAAATCGCCGCCTGCTCGTCTTTAGTCGCTTTTAAAACGCTTTGAACCTTCTCAAGGCGCGGCGTAAAATCGTCGATGTCTTTATCTATGGCCGAGAGCTCGACTAGCTGTTCTAAATATTTATTCATCTTTTTCCTTTAACTGTATGAAAACGGGTTTTTTGAGTTGGATATTATAGTAGGAATCGGCAAAATTTGCAAATATTTTGCAAGCGACTCCCCAAAATACCGCTCGCTCTCAAAGTGTCCGATATCTAACATAGTAAGATTATTTTGCGCGGCGCTCATGGCTTGGTGGTACTTCAGATCCCCGGTTAAAAACACATCCGCTTTGATGCCATCTATCAAATCTCCGCCGCTTCCCGTACAAAATGCAAGGCGTTTTATAGGCGTATTATGATCAAATTTTCGCCCTTTGCAAACTCTTAAATGGCTTAAATTTAGCTTTGTTTTTACCATCTCGCAAAGCTCGTCAAAGCTCAAATTTACATCCGCATAAAGCACGAACCCATCGCGCTCTTTTGGCACAAAGCCCAAAATTTCGCTTAGTACGTATTCGTTTAGGTGGCTTAGATCATAATTCGTATGCATAGCGATCAGGCTTAAATTTTTAGCTATCATCTTTGCGATTAGACTGCTTGGATATTTGTCCAAATTTAGCGATTTTAGTCCCTTAAAAATGAGCGGATGATGCGTGATGATGAGCGAGTTTGGCTGCGCTTCGTCTAAAAGCCCATCATCGACGTCAAGGCTAAGATAAACGCGCTCCACACCCGTCTCAAACGAGCCCACGAGCAGTCCGCTATTATCCCACTCCTCTTGACTTACAAATGGACTAATCTCGTCTAAAATTTTATAAATTTCGCCGATTTTCATCAAATTTTATTCGCCCTTCGCGTCGTTTGCGGCATCGATGCTAGCCTTGTACGTTAGCGCGCACTCCTTGGCTAGCTCGCGGATTTTTAGGATGTAGTCTTGTCTTTGCGTTACGCTGATCGCTCCGCGCGCGTCAAGGACGTTAAACGTATGCGCTGCAAGCATGCAGTAGTCATACGCCGGCAGCGAAATTTTAGCCTCCAAGCAGCGTTTGCACTCGCCAAATGCGTTTTCAAACTGGCGAAATAACATATCCACGTCGGCGATTTCAAAGTTATATTTGCTCCACTCAAATTCGCCCTGCTTATGCACGTCGGCGTAGGTCACGATATTGCCGCCCCTATCGTCCCAAACGATATCGTAAACGCTATTTACGTCCTGCAAGTACATCGCTAGTCGCTCAAGGCCGTAGGTGATCTCAGCAGAAACCAGCTCGCACGCGACGCCACCAACTTGCTGGAAATACGTAAACTGCGTCACCTCCATACCGTCTAGCCAGACCTCCCAGCCTAGCCCCCAAGCGCCCAGCGTCGGGCTCTCCCAGTTATCCTCGACGAAGCGGATGTCGTGATTTTTCAAATTTAACCCGAGCTTTTCAAGGCTTTTTAGATAAAGCTCCTGTATATTTTCAGGACTTGGTTTAATGAGCACTTGAAACTGATAATATGCACCCAGGCGGTTTGGGTTCTCCCCATACCTGCCGTCGGTCGGACGGCGAGACGGGGCTACGTACGCAGTCGCCCACGGCTTTGGCCCGAGGCTCCTTAAAAAAGTCGCCTGATGATAGGTACCCGCACCCGCAGGCATATCGTAGGGCTGCAGTATCACGCAACCCTGCTCGCGCCAGTAGTTTTGTAACGTCAAAATAATCTCTGAAAACGTCATTTTTTACCTTTTATTTTATTGATATGTAAATTTCTATTTTTTCGTTTAAATATTTCTCAAAGTCCATTTCATAGGCTCTTTTTAGTTTCGAGTTTTCAAAATATTTCCAAATTTCTCCCCAAAATTTCGCTACGTTTTGCGGCTCGTTTGGAAAGCTAAAAACAGCGTATTTGCCGCTTTTTATCTCTAAAATTTCACCGCCAGGGCAAAGCGACTTCGAGCCGATAAATAAATCATAAAGCCCGTTTACGCCGTTTTCGTAACTACAATAAACGCCGTAAATTTCACTTTTACCGTCATAAAATTCTTTTGTAAATTTAGCCCACAAGGCCGGGATTTTACCGTCGCCGTTTATCTCGTCGGCATTTTTGGTGCGAGTTTTTAGTCCGTAAATTTTAAAACCCTCTACCGCTAAAATTTCCACGACTACTCCTTGTCGCCTTTAAAATTTTCAACCGCTTTGTTCCACATGAGCTTGTATTTTCGCTTTAAAAACTCGACTTCGTCTTGCGAATTTTTTAGCTGCGACGTTAGCGTCTCGACTGTTTTTCTATCCTCGTCGTAGAGCTCTTGCATCGAGATTAGCGCCTCTTTTAAAAATTTATTTTCGTTGCGCAGAGTCTCTAGCGTCTCGTCTTTGGCATCAAGCACCTTTTCGTGTAAATTTAATATCGTACCGATCGTCTTTTCTACGAAGCTAAAGCCATCGGCGCCGATCTGTGGCGCAGGTACGGCCACGACGCTAGGCACTACGCTCATCGTGCCCTGGCTAGCCTCTATGAGGATCTCGCCGCCCTCTTCTTTCGTATTTAGTACGCCGCGGTTTATCATCCCCTCGATCACCTCGCGTTCCAGGTGCACGAGCTTGCAAAATTCGTCTATACTTAAGTATGTCTGCATATCTGCTCCTTTAGGCGAGTAAAACTTCCACCTTCGCCGAGTCGTCTTCCACCTGCTTGGCTTTGGCTGCTCGGTCGGCTTTTAGCATTTCGTCTAGATTTTGGTCGTTTAGAGCCAAAATTTGCAGCGCCAGATAGGCTGCGTTTACCGCGCCGGCCTTGCCGATCGCTACGGTACCCACAGGCATGCCGCCTGGCATCTGCACGGTCGAATAGAGCGCGTCCACGCCGCTAAGCGCGGAGCCTGCCATCGGTATGCCGATCACAGGACGAGTGGTGTTTGCCGCGATAGCGCCCGCCAAGTGCGCCGCCATGCCGGCTGCTGCTATAAATACCTGCGCGCCCTTTTCCTCGGCTGCGGCGACGTATTCGCTCGTTCGCTTCGGACTTCTGTGCGCCGAGCTGATGATCAGCTCGTAAGGGACGTTAAATTTCTCAAGCGTTTTCGCCGCCTCGCTAACTACGTCGTAGTCGCTTTTGCTTCCCATTATTATAGATACGAATTTCATTTTATTTCCTCTCTTAAAAAGCTAAATTTAGGCAGCCTCGCGCC
>CAUSAR010000001.1:0-65554 GCA_963529735.1 uncultured Campylobacter sp. | reverse complement strand
GGCTACTGCTACCGCTGCAAAAACGTCGTCGAGCCATACATCTCAAAGCAGTGGTTCGTCAAAAAACAGATCGCAGACGACGCGATCGCAAAGGTCGGCGAAGGCTTAGCCAAATTTTACCCGGCTCACTGGATAAACAGCTTTAACGCCTGGATGCGCGAGCTTCGCGACTGGTGTATCTCGCGCCAGCTATGGTGGGGGCATCAGATCCCGGTATTTTACTGCGGCGAGTGCGGACACGAGTGGGCGGATGAAGGCGAACCGACGCAGTGTCCAAAGTGCAAAAGCGCAAATTTCCATCAAGACCCGGACGTCCTTGATACCTGGTTTAGCTCGGGACTTTGGCCGTTTAGCACGCTTGGCTGGGGTAACGGCGAGGAGCTAAAAAACGAGAAATGGTTTGACGGCGATTTGGCCGAATTTTACCCGAACAACCTGCTAATCACAGGCTTTGATATTTTGTTTTTCTGGGTGGCTAGGATGATGTTTCAGGGCGAAAACGCGCTAGGCAAGCTGCCGTTTGACGATATCTACCTGCACGCTTTGGTTAAAGACGAGCAAGGCAGAAAGATGAGTAAAAGCCTGGGCAACGTCATTGATCCGCTTGTTAGTATCGAGGAGTACAGCGCCGATATCTTGCGATTTACGCTTGCGCTACTAGCCGTGCAGGGACGCGACATAAAGCTAAGCGACGAAAAGATGAAGCTCGTGAGAAATTTTACGAACAAGCTTTACAACGCGAGCAAATACCTGCTGCTAAACGAGTCTAAATTTGCAAATTTGAGCGACGCCAAAATCGAAACGAAGCTTGGCAAATACATGCTAAGCCGCTTTAACGAGTGCGTGCGCGAAGTGCGAGAGAACATCGACGCCTACCGCTTTAACGACGCGGCAAACGCGATTTATAAATTTTTATGGGACGAGTTTTGCGACTGGGGCATCGAGCTTAGCAAAGCTGACAAAGGCAGCGTAAAGGAGCTTGGAGCGATATTTAAAGAGGCGATGAGGCTACTTAGCCCGTTCATGCCTTTTATCTCAGAATTTCTTTTCCACGAGCTTAGCGGCTCAAATTTAGAAAACGCAAGCTCGATCATGATAGAGGCGTATCCGCAGGCTAACGAGCGCGACTTGCAGATAGAAAAGACCTTTGAGCTAGTGATCGAGGCCATAGTAGCTATCCGCCGCGCAAAGGCGACCATCGAGCAAGGCAACTCAAAAATCCCAAAAGCTTTCATCAAGCTAAACGGAAACGAAAATTTGACCGAGGCGACAAACTACATCTCGCTGCTAGCTAAGTGCGAACAGATCGAGTTTTGCGACACTAAAATAGAAAACGCCGCGCGCGACGTGAGCGAAAATTTAGAGGCATTCGTGCCGCTTGAAGGCGTGGATATGAGCGCTGTTATCATGCGACTGCGGTCGCAAAAAACAAAACTAGAAAAAGAGATAGCAAAGCTATCAAGCATGCTAAATAACGAGAAATTCGTGGCCTCCGCTCCGCAAGCCGTGGTCGAAGCCAACCGCGAAGGGCTAGCTAGCGCGACGCAAAAGCTAGAAAAGGTAGATAGCGAGCTGGCGAATTTGGGAGCGGTCGATTGATATTTTTTGGTTTTTGCGTTAGGACTTGGCAGATCCAAACGGTACCTTGAGCGGTTAAATTTAAACTACGTCATGCCGTTTAGTGCGCAAAAATTTAAAAAATAAAAGGATAAAAAAATGAACGAAAAAATAAAAATAGCGGTTTTAGGATATGGAAATTTAGGTCGCGGCGTGGAGCTTGCCGCAAGGAATAGCAAGGATTTAGAATTAACAGCGGTTTTTAGCCGCAGAAATCCAAGTGAAGTAAAAACATGCGGCGCGCCTGTATTTAGCGTGGATGAAATTTTATCGCACAAGGGCGAATTCGATGTTTTAGTTCTTTGCGGCGGTAGCGCGACGGATCTACCGACGCAAACGCCGGAGTTTGCAAAAGATTTTAACGTCGTCGATAGCTTTGATACGCACGCAAAAATCCCAGAGCACTTCGCCGCCGTTGACGCCACCGCTAAAAAAGGCGGAAAGGTGGGTATCATAGCCGTAGGCTGGGATCCGGGACTATTTTCGCTAAATAGACTGTTTGGTGAGAGCGTGCTAGAAAACGGCAGCAGTTATACATTTTGGGGTAAAGGCGTGAGCCAAGGCCACTCAGACGCCATCCGCAGGATCGAGGGCGTCGTGGATGCACGCCAATACACCGTGCCGATAGAAAGTGCCTTGGAGCGAGTTCGCGCGGGCGAAAATCCAAAACTTAGCACGCGCGAAAAACACCTGCGCGAGTGCTACGTAGTGGCCGAGGATAGCGCCGATAAAGCGCGCATCGAGCGCGAGATAAAAACGATGCCAAACTACTTTGCCGACTACGACACGAGCGTGCATTTTATTGATCTTGCGACGCTTAAAAAAGAGCACGGCGGCATCCCTCACGGAGGATTTGTGTTGCGAAGCGGAGCGACGGGCGAGCGCGGCGAAAATAAACATCTGATCGAGTTTTCGCTAAAACTTGACTCAAATCCCGAATTTACCGCAAGCGTACTAGTAGCCTACGCCCGCGCGGCGTATCGTTTAGCGCAAAAGGGTGAGCGCGGCGCATTTAGCGTGTTTGACATCGCTCCGGCGCTTCTTTCGCCAAAGAATGCAGATGAGCTAAGGCGCGAAATTTTATAAATTTTAGTAGCGCTTCTGCGGAATTACGAACGAGGAAATTTGAGTGATAAAAATAGAAAATTTAAAGAAATTTTACGGAGCGACGCAGATCATAGACGACGTCAGCCTAACCGTAGAAAAAGGCGAAATTTTCGCCATCGTAGGCCACAGCGGCGCAGGTAAATCTACCCTGCTTCGCTGCATAAACGGCCTAGAGGACTATCAAAGCGGCAGCCTGAAGGTATTTGACAAAGAAATCTCGGCGCTAAAAGACAGAGAGCTAAGAGAGCTTAGGCGAGATGTGGGGATGATATTTCAGCACTTTGCGCTGATGGCTAGAAAAACGGCGTTTGAAAACGTCGCGACCCCGCTTAAATTTTGGGGTTACTCAGACAGCGATATCAAAAAAAGAGTGAGCGAGCTGCTGGATCTCGTAGGTCTTGCAAGCAAAGCAGCAAGCTACCCTGGCGAGCTAAGCGGCGGACAAAAACAACGAGTCGCTATCGCCCGCGCACTTGCGTTGAGTCCTAAAATTTTACTCTCCGACGAGGCGACCTCGGCGCTTGATCCAAATACGACAAATTCGATACTCGAGCTTTTAAAACAGATCAATCAAACGCTAAACATCAGCGTCGTTTTGGTCACGCACGAGATGGAGGTCGTAAAAAGCATCGCGCGCCGTGCAGTGCTGCTAGAAAGCGGCAAGATAATCGGCAGCGGCACGATCGAGGAGCTATTTTTAAAACCTGATGAAAAGATGAAGGAATTCCTCGGCGAGGATGAAATTTTACCGAGCGAGGGCGTAAACATAAGACTCTTTTTCCCCAAAGAAGTCGCGCAAAATAGCGTCATCACGCATATGGCGCGCACGCTAAATATCGACTTTAACATCGTCTGGGGCAAACTTGAAAAGCTAAACGAAAACGTGCTAGGCTCGCTCGTCATAAACGTCGATCCAAAAGACGAAGCGCGCGTGACCGAGTATATCAAGCAAAGCGGCGTATTGTGGGAGGTGGCGTGATGTTTGGCATAGATTTTTCTAAATTTCCCGATGTTTTCGAGCACATTTTGCTCCCGGCTATCGGCGAGACGCTCTATATGAGCGTGGTTTCGACGCTTTTAGCGTTTCTCATAGGTCTAGTGCCAGCTATCTTGCTCGTTCTTTCCGCGCAGGACGGCCTAAAGCCAAACAAACCGCTATTTATCGCGCTTGATATCACGGTAAATACGCTAAGGAGCTTTCCTTTTATCATCCTTATCATCGTGCTTTTCCCGCTCACGCGCCTGATCGTAGGTACCAGTATCGGTACCAGCGCAGCTATCGTTCCGCTTACTATCGGCGCGGCACCGTTTATCGCTAGACTGATCGAGAGCGCGCTAAAAGAGGTCGATAAAGGCATTATCGAAGCTGCTAGAAGCTTTGGTAGCTCAAATTTCCAGATCATTTTTAAGGTGATGTTCGTTGAGGCATTGCCGGGTATCGTAGCCTCCATCACGCTCACGCTTATCGTTATTATCGGCTTTTCGGCGATGGCGGGCGCGGTCGGCGGCGGCGGACTGGGATCTGTTGCGATAAACTACGGCTACCAGAGATTTCGCCCCGATATTATGTTTTACACCGTCGTGATTTTAATCATAATGGTTCAAATTTTCCAATCATTAGGAAATTTTATTTATAAGATCACAAAGAAATGATTTTTTACGTCTGATTTTATTTTCTTTTAAACTTTTTTTGCATAAAATCCCGAAATTAATTTTATAAAGAAAGGATAGAAAATGAAATCAGATATGTGCGAAATGCGTCGCTTCACTGAACTTAAGTCGTCGAAAGACTAACGCTAAGCGCAAAATTTCTTTTTAAGCGCTTAGTCTTGCTAAGCATTTAAAAAGAAATTTAAGCCTCCGCTCATATCCTTTTTTAAATGCTAGCCAAATTTTAAAAAGGATATAAAATGAAAAATCTACTCAAATACTCTCTAGTTGCTCTAAGCCTAACAGTCGCAGCAAATGCAGCCGAGAAAATCGTCGTAGGCGCTACGCCCGTTCCACACGCTGAAATTTTAGAAGTCGTAAAACCGATCCTTGCAAAAGACGGCTTTACTCTTGAGATCAAAGAATTCAACGACTACTCTACTCCAAATTTAGCCACAGAAGACGGCGATCTAGACGCTAACTACTTCCAGCACCTACCGTATCTTGAGGAATTTAACAAAAACAAAGGTACTCATCTAGTTAAAACCGTAGGCGTTCACCTCGAGCCTATGGGTGTTTACTCTAAAAAGATAAAAGATATCAAAGAGCTAAAAGACGGCAGCACCGTAGCGATACCAAACGATCCGACAAACGAGAGCCGCGCGCTTGACGTGCTAGCTAGCGCAGGTCTTATCAAGCTAAACGACAACCCTCTAAAAACTCCGCTTGATATCACGGAAAATCCGAAAAAGCTAAAATTTGAAGAGATCGAGACCGCTCAAGTACCTCGTACGCTTGATGACGTCACCATCGCAGTTATCAACACAAACTACGCTCTAAACGCCAACCTAAACCCGACCAAAGACGCGCTCGTGCTTGAGAGCAAAGATAGCCCGTACACTAACTACGTCGTGGTCAAAGTCGGCAACGAAAATAGCCCAAAAATCAAAGCTCTAGACAAAGCCGTCACGAGCCCGGAGGTAAAGAAATTTATCGAGGAAAAATATAAAGGCGCGATAATCCCGACGTTTTAATCAAATTTAGCCCAGCCCGTTTAAATTTAGCGGCGCGGCCAAATTTAGCAAAACGACGAATCCAAATTTAGTTTAGAGACCGCTCTTAAAATAAAACGGCGTAAAAGCTTTTACCTTTTTAGCGCCGTTTTTTATCAAAAAAGGAATAATAATGCAATTTTCAAAAATACTTCTGGGCGCGCTTTTAGCTAGCGGCCTGTATGCTAGCGACAAAACCATCACCGTAGGCGCATCTCCCGTGCCTCACGCCGAGATTTTAGAAGAGGTCGTAAAGCCGATCCTAGAAAAAGAGGGCTACAAGCTCGACGTCAAAATCTTTAACGACTACGTGATCCCAAACCTCGCCGTCGAAAACGGCGAACTCGACGCCAACTACTTCCAAGGCTTGCCGTATATGAAGTCGTTTAACAAAGACAAAGGCACTCACATCGTGCCGACCGCGGGCGTTCACGTCGAGCCTATGGGCGCGTATTCTAAAAAGATAAAAAGCCTAAACGAGCTAAAAAACGGCGACATCATCGCTATCTCAAACAATGCCGCAGACTCGACGCGCTCGATAAATTTGCTCGAAAAAGCGGGTATCGTAAAAGCTAAAGAAGGCGAATACAAATCACCGCTAGATATCACGGAAAACCCGAAAAATCTCAAATTTAAAGAGATGGAGTCCGCACAGACCCCCCGCTCTCTCGATGACGTCGCACTAGCCTTTATCAACGTAAACTACGCCCTGGACGTCGGCCTCAAACCGACTAAAGACGCGCTAATCCTCGAGGATAAAGATAGCCCGTACACCAACTACGTAGCGACTAAGGCGGGCAACGAAAACAGCCCGAAAATCAAGGCCCTAGATAAAGCGATACTAACTCCCGAGGTTAAAGACTTTATCATAAAGCGCTATCAAGGCGCGGTGATACCGAGCTTCTGATCGCGTCAAATTTGGCTCGTTTGCCATCATAAATTTTAGTATTAAAAATCGCCATAGGTGCTTTTTGCCTAAATTTTATGGCTCAAATTTGACAAAAAACCGAAAATAGTCGAGAAAAATCTCCAAAAACAAAACGGCGTAAAAGCTTTTACCTTTTTAGCGCCGTTTTTTAAAACAAAAAAGGAAAATACAATGAAAGTTTTTAAAATTTTAGCAAGTTTGGCGCTAGCCTTTAACCTCTACGCAGCCGACAAAGACCACACTATCGTAGTAGCCGTCTCGCCAGTACCTCACGCAGAGATCATGGAGTTTATCAAACCCGTCCTAGCAAAAGAGGGCTACGATCTAGTCATCAAAGAGATAAACGACTATTCGATCCCGAATTTAGCGACGCAAGACGGCGATTTGGATGCGAATTTCTTTCAGCACTGGCCGTATCTAAAAAATCACAATGAAACCAAGGGCACGACTCTAATAACCGCCGCGGCGATACATCTCGAGCCGCTGGGCTTCTACTCTAAAAAGATAAAGAGCCTAAGCGAGCTAAAAGACGGCGCTAAAGTCGCGATCGCCTACGATCCAACCAACGGCAACCGCGCTCTAAACATCCTGCAAAAAGCCGGCCTCATAGAGCTAGATAAGAGCGCAGAACTCGCCACGCCAAAAGACATCGTGAAAAATCCGAAGCACTTAAATTTCGTTGAGCTCGAGGGCGCGCAGATACCTCGTACTCTGGATGAAGTAGACCTTGCCGCCATCAGCACAAACTTTGTCCTTGATATCGGTATGAATCCTAAAAAAGACTCGCTAGCTATCGAAGGTACCGAAAGCCCGTACGCCAACATCATCGCGGTCAAAGCGGGCAACGAAAATAGCCCGAAAATCAAGGCTCTCGTTAAGGCTGCAACCAGTCCCGAGACAAAGGAATTTATCCTAAAAAGATATGACGGAGCGATCCTGCCGGTATTTTGATTACGCACGGCTTGCGCTTTGGCGCAGACCGAAAGCTTTTTTGGCCGATTTAAAGTCGGCCGATAAAATTTGAGTCAATTTTTGTCTTCAAGCGTCAAATTTGACTCTCAAACGGGCGCGGTTAAATTTATAACTCAAATTTGACCACGACTCGTTTTTTTAACTCAACAATCCTCCACAAAACCTTATAAAGGTGCGGGTAAAACCCAAATCTTTATCTCGCAAAATTATCCTACAAGCAAATTTAAAACTCGCCTGAAACGCCGTTAAATTTAACCGCCGCAGACGACCCTAGCCCCAAATTACGCCCGCCTAAAGCTAAAATTTACCGTAGTTTGCTAAAATCATAATTTTAAATTTAAGGAGAAAAATGCTAGGCGATTTTATAAATTTTATCGTCCAAACCGTCGGCGAGTGGGGATATGCGGGCATATTTTTGATGATGTTTTTAGAGAGTTCGTTTTTCCCGTTTCCAAGCGAAGTGGCGATGGTACCCGCGGGCTACCTTGCGCACCAAGGGCAGATGAGCCTAGTTTTGGCGTGGTGTGCAGGCACGGCGGGCAGCCTCGCAGGAGCAGTGTTTAACTACTATTTATGCTACTTTTTCGGTCGCGAACTCGTACTAAAATACGGCAAATACGTCGGCATAACGAAGGTAAAAATGCGCAAATTTGAGGCATTTTTTAAAAGACACGGCGAGATCTCGACCTTTAACTGTCGCCTGATCCTGGGCATCCGCCAGTACATCAGCCTGCCTGCGGGCCTTGCTAAGATGAATCTTTTTAAATTTAGCCTCTACACGACGCTTGGTGCTGGTATCTGGGTCGCTATACTACTCGCCGTTGGCTACTATCTAGGCAAAAACTACGACAAGAGCGCGTTTAGCCACATCGTGGTCGCCCTGCTCGCCGCCGTCGGCCTACTGACCGCGCTTTATATCGTTTACGTAAAACGCCTAAGCAAAAAATCAAAAATCGGCGCAAAAGATCTAGAATAAGACGCCGAGTAAGCTAACAAGCAAGGCCGAAATCAAAATTTGGCCTTGCTTGCTTTATCAAATTTATAGCGTACCGTAAAAACTACGGCAAATTTTACGGGCATATCGCGGCTAAGAACTTCGTGTCTTACGACCTTTCATTTAACCAAAACCCTAAAAATGCAGAAAAATCTGGAATTTTATCTCTATTGGAGCCAAATTTCGGCTTAAATTTAGAGATCATGTAAAACGCAAATTTGATTTATGAGTTTAAATTTTACGCCTTAAGGCAATAAATTTGATTACTTTTAAAGCTTCTTTAGTGAAATTAAAAAATGAAAATTTGGCCCTTTTTACGTCTTTGTTTTTCAAATAATACCCACGCAAATCAAGCGCCAAAAGCGTGATAAGGGAAGGAAACATGTAGATATTTATGGCGATAAGCACGATGCGAAGCGTAACGGTATCTTTTAAAATAGCTTGTAAATTTAGGCTATTTTCGATACTGACGTAGTAAACGCCGATCACGGCAAAAAGTGCAGCGATACGTAAAATTTTAGATACGATTTCGTTACCTAGTTTTGAAATATTTTCACTCACGGCTAGCGATAAAAATAGCCAGCAAAATATCCAAATAAGCGCAAAAACGGCGTCTAAAAGCAAATTTTCATCATAACGCTCGCGTACTACGATAGCAAAAACGGGCGAGAAAATCAGACTCAAGACGAACCAGAAAAGCGAACGAAACGCAAGTAGGACGAAACACGCATAGATACAAGCGCTAGCGGCAAGCAAAAGCCACTCTGCCCCAAAAACTAGCCCGAGCGCATAAACGCCGATGCAAAGCGTAAAAAGGCCACAAAAGAGCGAATAATAGCCCTCAAGCAGCCTCGTAGCCTTTAAATTTATATTTTCAAAAAAGTTTAACACGCGCAGTCTATGAGATCTTCTTTTGTTTCGGGCGAAACACCTTCATCACGCTCTCATCAGTCTCTATAAATGCGCCACCGATGAGATCAATGCAGTACGGAATCGCTGGAAACACCGGCTCTAGGCACTCTCTGATCGCCTTTGGCTGGCCGGGTAAATTTACTATGAGCGCGTGCCCTCTGATACCGGCCGTTTGACGCGATAGGATCGCTGTGGGGACGTATTTTAGGCTGGCTGCACGCATTAGCTCGCCAAAGCCCGGCATCATCTTTTCGCACACGGCCTCGGTCGCCTCAGGCGTCACGTCGCGAGGAGCGGGTCCCGTACCGCCCGTCGTTAGCACTAGATCGCAGCCTAGCACGTCTATCATGTGTTTTAGGCGCTCTTTTATGAGCTCGATCTCATCGGGAATCACCTCGTAAAAATACTCGCGCTCGCTCGTTATCCAGCCATCCAAAACCTCTTTTATCGCCGCGCCCGATAGATCGTCGTATTTGCCTTCGCTAGCGCGGTCGCTCAGCGTCAAAATGCCTATTTTTGCTTTCATTTTTTCTCCTTAAATTTAGTTGTAATACTCTTTGATTATCCTGCCCAGCGCGTCTTTGTCGATACTCTCAAAAATCTCGATATGCTCGCTGATGCGCTCTAGCTGCGTTTTCATGCCTGCTAAAAACGTTCCGACCTCGGCGTATGCCTCTTGCAGTAGTTCCTCGGCCTCAGCCGCACTCGGCGTAAAGGTATGCCCCATGCCATACTCAAAGACCATGTTTTGCGCTATCTCACGAGCCTTTTGGATGTCGGCGTTGGAGTTTGAAAAAGTATCGTCTTTGACCATCTTTAGCGCGCTCATGCCCGCCAAACAGACCTTGATACGCGCAAACATCTGCGAGCGCGACTCTATCTCTCGCTCGGGGCGCATAAACTGCTCCTCGACGAGCGAAATTTTTTCAAATTCTATCCCAAACCAATACGCAGCCAAAGCCTTTGCGCCCTGATAGAGCGCCTGAATGCGCTTTTCCTCGTCGTTGTAGCTTAAAATCCTTCTTTTACCGAGTAGGACTTTATTTAAAACACTTTCAAAATCGCCAAATTCGATTATCTCGCCGCCGCGTCTTAGCGCGTTTATCGCAGCTTCGTTTACCAACGTAGAAAGAGCCGCCCCGCTAAAACCGACGCTTATACGCGCCACGTCTTGTGGCTCTACGCTCGTGTTTTTATCTTTTAGATAGGACTTTAAAATCTCTACCCTATCGGTAAAATCGGGCATAGAAAGGAAAATGCGCCTATCAAATCGTCCCGAGCGTAGCAGCGCCTCGTCTATCATTTCGATGCGATTGGTCGCGGCGATGACGATGACGCCCGAGTTATCCTCAAAGCCGTCCATTTCAGTCAGCAGCTGATTTAGCGTGGCCTCGCGCTCGTCGTTTCGGTTGCCGCCGCGCACCTTGCCCACAGCGTCGATCTCGTCGATAAAGATGATAGAAGGCGCATAGGCTTTAGCCTTTAAAAACAGCTCATGCACGCGTTTTGCGCCCATACCGACGTAAATTTGCACAAAACTCGCGCCGCTTTGGTAAAAAAACGGCACTCCCGCCTCGCCTGCGACGGCCTTTGCCACCAGCGTTTTACCCACGCCCGGAGGCCCAACCATCAGCACGCCTTTTGGCATTTTGATGCCGAATTTTTTATATTTCGTCGGATTTTTTAGAAAATCCACGATCTCGCTTAACTCAAATTTGACATCCTTTATACCTGCCACGTCGTCAAATTTGACGTTTGAGATAGCAGGAGCCACCGAGCTAGTGGCGATATTATCGTACTCGTAGACGTTTGCTTTTTGATTTTCGCTTTGTGCGGCGAGTTTTTGCTTTTTAAACCTCGCATAAATCGCAAGCCCCGCAAAGCAGATAACAAGCAGCGCCAGCACGGCTAAAATTTCATCCAGCACGGGCGTTTCTTTTTTTAGATCGACGGGCACTTTTTGCACTAGAGCGCGCATATCCACGCCGTCTTTTACGATGATATATTTGTTACCGCCTTTAGTCGTGAGCTCCAGCTCGCCGCCGTTTACAGTCGCGCTTGCGATCATATCGCCTTCTAGCAGCTTTTCGTAGCTTTCGTACATTATGCTTTTTGGCTGACTTCTGCCTACCGCAACGGCTAGCAAAACCGCCAAAATAGCCGTCAAAATCACGATAATCTTTTGTTTATTTAGCTTAAATTTGTGCATAGTCGCCCTCGCTTTTTACTTCAAATTTATCTATGACCGCCCACTCTTTTAAAATTTGCTTATCCGTTTTGATTTTTACTTTATTATAAAACTGATCGAAACCTTCGTAAAATTCGCCGTTTAGTTGCTCGACGAGTACGTTTAGACTCCCGCCTTTTCTGGCGTGCTCTTGCCTAAATTTAAAATTATTTTCCGCTACGATTTGCTTTAAAACCTTAAGCCTAGCCTTCGCCACGTCGCCGCTAACGTCCACTTTCATATCCGCCGAGTGCGTACCGCTTCGCGGCGAATACGCAAAGCAGTGCAAATGCGTGAGCGGAAATTTTTTAAAATTTACCAGCGCCTCGCTCCATATCTCCTCGCTCTCACCCGGATGCCCAACGATGTAGTCGGTTCCTAGCGCAAAGCCTATCTCACTAAGCTCCAAAAACAGTTCCAAGTCCCTAAAGGCTTGATTTCGTCGCCGCATGATACGTAGCATCGCCTCACTCGTATGCTGAAGCGCGATGTGCAGATGCCGCTCTAGCCAGCTCTCGCGCAAGATCTCGCGAAAGCTCTCGTCCATCTGGCTTGGTTCGATACTGCCTAGCCTTATGCGCTTTATGCCGCCTATTTTACCGAGCCTGCCTAGCAAGCGGCCTAGGCTTGAGCCCGTATCCTTGCCGTAGCTGCCGATGTTTGTGCCAGTTAGCACTAGCTCGTTGTAGCCGTTGTAGGCTAAAATTTTGGCCTCTTTTAAAATCGCCTCCTCATCCATACTGCGCGCTTTGCCGCGAACGGCCGGGATGATGCAGTAACTGCACGCAAAGTCGCAACCCTCTTGGATCTTGATAAAGGCTTTAGTGTGATTTTCGTAGTTCGTTACGATATTTTTGTCGATACTTTTTAAATTTCCCAGCTCGAAAAACGGATCTTGCGACTTTAACAGCGCGTTTATATCCTCTTTTTTACTCGCTCCTATTACTCCAAAAACCGCGCTTTTGTTAAACAGCTCCTTACCCTTGCTCACAGCGCCGCAGCCCGTTAGTATCACTCTGGCGCCGCGCTTTTTTATACCGTTTATGTAGCTGCGCGTGCCGCTATCGGCGGAATTTGTGACCGTGCAGGAGTTTACCACTACGATGTCGGCTTCGTTTTCGTCGCTAACGATATCGTAGTCTTTGACGTAGCTTTTCATCAACTCGGTGTCGTAGATGTTCGTGCGGCAGCCGAATGTTTTAAAAAACACCTTCTCTCGGCGCGGCTCTTGCTGGGTCAAATTTGAGTTAGGCTTCATGCTTCTCCTCGCCGCCTTCGCCCATCGGCTTTGTTTCGCCGGCTTTTACGCGTCTATCCATATACAAAGTCTGCGTCGGATAGGCTATCACGATGTCATCGTGGCTAGCTATGGCTTCCATTATCTCCGCACTTATCGTGCTTCGCAAAGATAGCGTGGCAAAGGTATTTGCCATGTACCAGACCGAAATTTTCACGCCGTAAGGCTCGATAAAAGTAAATACGCGCGGCTCAACGTTCGGGTTTTTTATGCTGTATTGATTTCGCAGCTTGCTCATTTGTTTTTTGGCGATTTCCGTGTAGCCTTTGGAGTATTTTCGCGCGATATCTTTGATGATGTGAGCAGCTTTTTTATGGTTAGAATCAAAACTGCAAACCACGTCGATACCGTCCCAGACGGTCTTCATGCCGTGGTGCGAGTAGTTTGCGATAAGATCGGTGAAGATATAATTATTTGGCACGAATATAATGCGCCCAGCTCTGCGGTTTGAGTTTACGGTGACGATCGTAACGTCCTCGTAAATAGTCATCCTAAGTAGCGAGATATCGATGATATCGCCCACGACGTCCTCTCCGTCCTTGCGCACCTTTATGCGGTCGCCGACGTGAAAACTACCGCCAAAAACCACCACCGTCCAGCCGAGCATACTCATAAACATATCTTTCATGGCGATCGCGATACCCGCAGACGCAAAGCCCAGCACCGTAACGAGATAGGTCACGTTTTCGATATAGGCAAAAAGCAGGATCATGATGATGAGCGTGATATTTACGAGGTTTATAAATTTGTTCGCCGTATAGAGGCGCTCGTTATCCGTGATCGTCTTTTTGATGATAAATTTGAACAAAAACGAAAGCCCGATCACGACTACGATAAATATACCGATATCAAGCGCCTTTTTCATCTGCGCCTTGATATCCTCGCTAGTGCGGTTTATCGCCTCGTTTACGCGCTTTTCATACACGCCGTAGGTTGTTTTTGCGATATCGGCCGCGGCGTTAAATTCCGCTAGCTCCTGCCTAGCCTCGGCAAGCTCAGCTTGAAAGCGCGCATCGTCGCTCAAATTTACGATCTGAGTTAAAATTTGCTCTTTTCTAGCTAGCTCGTCGGTCGTCTTAGAAAGCCCGTCTAGTCGGCGCTTATACTCGTCTTTTTCGCTTTTTAGCTGCTTTATGTGCGAAAAGCCCGAGATCACGGCTACTGGATTGGTTATCTTTTGTAAAATTTCTATCTCGGGAGCCGTTATCATGCTAGAAAACGGCGCTTTTTGAAACTCTCTTAAAAGTTCGATCTGCTCTTTTAGCGTGCTTTGCTTTTTTTGTAGCTCGAGCACTTTTTCGGTATTTTTAGCTTGTTTTTTTATCGCCGCTTCGATTTCGTCAAGCTCCGCGCTCAGTTTTTGAAATGTGTTGTAGTTTGAGTAGCGAGTCGCCCAGATGTTATCTGCTAGCTCGTCCTCGATAAACGACAAAGACGCGTTTAGCTCGGATAACTGAGCTTCTTTTGTCGCGTTAAATTCGCTAGGAATATCATCAAGCGCATAGGCAAAGATCGCAAAAAATAAAATAAATAAAATTTTTTTCATTCAAACTCTCTTAAAACGTCCATTACGAGCTCGCGCGGCACGTCTTTTCGTATCTCGTATGCGCCGATACCTCGCGGCAGGATAAATTTGATCGCCGAGTTTTCCGCCTTTTTATCAAGGAAAAACGCCTCGTAAAAGCTGCTTGCGTTTGGCACCTTGTAGCTTATCGGCAGGCCGAATTTAACCAAAAGATCCGCCGCGCGCGCCTTTTGCTCCTCACTTATGAGGCCAAGCTTCACCGCTAGCGCGTTAGCCATATTCATACCAATCGCCACCGCCTCACCGTGTAGATATTTTTTATAGTTCGTTTCGTTTTCTATCACGTGAGCAAAGGTATGGCCGTAGTTTAGCACCGCACGCACGCCCTTTTCGCGCTCGTCGGCCTCTACGGCGGCGGCCTTTATCTGCACGCAGCGGTAGATCAAATTTTGTAAATTCGCCTCATCGGTCAAATCTGCATCCTCCATCCACGAAAATAGCTTTTCGTCAAAGGTTACGGCCATCTTTACGGCTTCCGCAAGGCCTGCTGCAAATTCGCGCTTTTCAAGCGTTTTTAAAAACTCCGTTTCGCAGTAAACGGCGCTAGGTTGATAAAACGAGCCGATTAGATTTTTGCCGAATTTGTTATTTACGCCCGTTTTTCCGCCCACGCTAGCATCCACTTGCGCTAGCAGAGTAGTCGGGATGTTTATAAATTTGATCCCGCGCTCAAAAATGCTCGCTGCAAAGCCCGCCATATCGCTCACCACTCCGCCGCCAAGCGCGACAATCACGCTGCTTCGGTCAAGGCGGCTAACGAAAAGCTGCTCTAAAATCGCCTCGATAGTTTGCATATTTTTATACTCTTCGCCGTCGGGGACGCTGATAACGAATTTTTGCGGACAATCTATGCGCGAGAGTAAATTTTGCAGATAAAGCCCGCCTACCTTTGCGTTGGTTACGATTGCGACTTTAGCGTCAAATTTAAGCTCTTTTAGCTCGTTTATATAGACGCCGTAGCCCGGCTTGCCGTCAAATTTTATATCTATTTTCATCTTATTCTCCGCTTTTATTTTATCCAAAATAGCCTAATTTATCGGTATAAAAATTTGATAATTATCGCTAAGGCGCGCGTATAGGCGGTTCATGTCGTTTGAAAACGCCGCAAACGGATCAGGCCTGCTTATTTTTTTACTAAAAGGTACGAACTGAAGCAAATTTTGCTCGTTTTTTAGCTTTAAAATAGGATTTATATTTCTATCCTCGACTATCTCGACCTTACGTCCGAAAATTTTAGAAAGGCTATCAAAATGCTCCTCCGCGCCCTCGCCGCCGCTAAGAGCGCCGAAATGATATAGCGAGATTTGCGTATCTAGCTGCGCGCAGCAGTCCATGATGACGGCTGATTGGTTTTCTATCTCGTCGCCAAAACCGCTACTTAGTATCACGCCTTTTTTTATCTCGTCCGCGTCGCCTCGGCCGATAGTAGTTACCGGCCTTTTAAGCTCGAAAAGCATCCTTTTATGGGCCGAGAAAAATTTATTATCGGTTACTATTAACCCGACGTCGTTTTTAAATACGTCGTCTTTTATCTGTTCTACGCCGCGACCGAAAAAATCAAACGTTACCGCAACCCTCTCGTCTCCGACCGATTTTAGTTTCTCGTAGGCTAAATTTAACGTCGGATTTACGACCTTGACGTAGAGGCGTTTGCTATTTAGCTTTTCGTGCAGTTTTAGGCTCTGTTCTAGCAGCCGTAAACAAGCCTCTTCGCCCATGGCGCGCATATCTAAAAACAGATAAGTGTTATGTCCAAAAGGGCTTGGAAACTGCCCCGTTTCTTTTTTCACGCTTCTAAATACGCTTAAAAGCACGCTAGGCTCGCCCACTATCAGCAAAACGTCGTTTGGTAGGATCATTAAATTTGGCTTTGCGATCATGAAATTTGAGCCGCGATAAACCATCGCGATGCGCCATTTTTTCTGCGTTATTGAGCTTATGTGGCGGTACATAAACGAGCTTCCTACGGGTACTTTTACTTCCATTATTTCGCCTTGTCCAAGCCCCACGTTATCGGCTACTACGGGGATATCTGGCAGATAATCCATGAGCCTAGCCGTCACGATGCCTCGCCCATCTAAAACCGTTAGATGCGAGTCGTCCTCTAACCCGCCTAGCCCCCACAGATCGAGCATCAAAATTTCCGTTTTTTTGCTGATTTGACGCAGATTGTTATAGACGCTAACCGTCTCAAAGCCGTCTTTTAGCATTATCATAAACTGGCTAAAATAGCCGCTAACTACCTGCTTAAGACGATCAAAACTCGTCGGATCAAAGCGGTAAAAGGTAAAATTTTCTAAATTTTCCCCTCCCAAAATCTCCTCGTCCATAGCGATAACCGTGTAGTGATGAGCGTTATTTCGCGCTACAAATAGTCTTTCTAAGAAATATTTAGCTACAATGCCGTCCGCAACTATCAAGATATTTTTCATTAAAACTCCAAATTTAAAGGGACTATTATATCAAAATGACTTTTAGTATAGATAAAACGGACGGCGCGGCACGCGCGGCCACGCTAATCACCGCTCACTCGACGATCAAAACGCCCGTGTTTATGCCTGTTGGCACCGTCGGCGCGGTTAAAAGCCTAGACGCCGTGGATATGATGCAAATTTTGGACGCACAAATCATCCTAGGCAACACCTATCACCTCTACCTGCGACCCGGCAGCAAGGTCGTAAAGCAGCTGGGCGGCCTGCACGGCTTTACTAAATTTAACCGCTCGTTTTTAACCGATAGCGGCGGCTTTCAGGCCTTTTCGCTAAGCAAAATCTCAAAACCGGACGAAAACGGTATCAAATTTAAAAGCCACATCGACGGCAGCGCGCACTATTTCACGCCGCGCTCGGTGCTAGATACCCAGTACGACCTAAACTCCGACATCATGATGATCCTTGACGACCTAGTCGCGCTTCCTGCGGAAAAAAAACGCGTAGAGCTAAGCATAAAACGCACGATAAAATGGGCGCGCGAGGCGATAGATTATCATAAATTTAAGCAAAACAAAGGCGAAGGGCTCACGCAAAATATATTCGGCATAATCCAAGGCGGCACAGACGAGGCAGCGCGTAAATTTTGCGCCGAAGCGCTATGCGAGATGCCCTTTGACGGGCTTGCTATCGGCGGTCTTAGCGTAGGCGAAAGTAATCAAGAGATGTATGATGCCGTGCAGGCCGTGATGCCATACATCGACGCGGCGCGTCCGCGCTATCTCATGGGCGTAGGCACTCCTGAAGACCTCGTAGAAAACGTAGCCCGCGGCGTGGATATGTTTGACTGCGTGATGCCGACGCGAAATGCGCGCAACGGCACGCTATTTACGAGTTTCGGTAAGATAAACATCAAGTCTGCAAAATTTGCAACCGACCGCGCTCCGATAGATTCCCAGTGCGACTGCTACGCGTGCCAAAACTACTCGCGCGCCTATCTTAGCCACCTATACCGCGTAGGCGAGCTGACGTTTTTCCGCCTAGCTAGCTTGCACAATCTTCATTATTATCTAAATTTGATGAAGCAGATGAGAGAAGTGATAATGGCGGGCGAATTTGAAAAATTTAGGCGAAATTTCTACGCCAAACGCGGTAAAGACGCGCCGAGCATATAAGGCAAAACGGTGAGCGAGCGCGATATCTCCGGGTACTTTTACGACGAGGAGTGCGAGTATGTCTATCTCGTCACGGACGGTAGCGAACAAAACTATAAATTTATCTTTAAAGATGATAAAATTTACGCGCAGGACGGCAGCGAGAGCGGCGCGGAGGAGTTTATCCGCGTCGTAAAAAAGATAACGAGCGAGTTTCGCGCCAAGATCACCGAACACTCCGCCGAGCTTGAAAGCTACGAGAAAATCTACGCGGGCAAGAGGGATTTTACTAAATTTATCAAAAAGCACGCGGTCTTAAAATACGAAATACGCAAATTTCAAAACAAAATTTCGCACTTTTACGAGGCTCTGGCGATCTGTCAAAACGAAAGACCGGGGCTTAAAAAACAGCTCAAAAACTACGTCTACGAAGCCGGCGTGCTAAAAAACGCAGCCTGCGAAAACGCCGCTAGGATAGACGATATATACGCGCATATACAGAGCCTAAAAAACGACAAAATCAACCGAAACATCTACATCCTCACGCTACTTTCGGCGCTATTTTTGCCGCTAAATTTAATCACTGGATTTTTTGGGATGAATACGAACGGGATGTTTTTAAACGGCTTTCAAAACGGCACGGCTATCGTCGCTGGATCTATGCTTGCTCTTTTTGCGACGCTAGCGGGACTGTTTTATTTTCTAGGCAAACGGCGCGAGTAAATTTGCAAGGTCATTTGCGGCTAGCCAAATTTAACTCGCCGCCAAATTCGCCGCAAATTTAACGCGCCCCAAAAAACCGCAAATCAGGCGCGCGGCGTAGTCAAATTTACTCCGCTTTTCCCGCCGTCGCTTTATAGATACCGATTTCGTCTTGCAAAATTTTATATTTTTGCGCAAGCAGGCTGGTCCAGCCTTCAAGCAGCGAATTTTGCGCCTCCAGATAGTTTTTTAGCTCGGTTTTGCCGTAGTCGTATTTGAGCTTGTATATGTCGCTGATAGAGCTTAGATTTCGCAAATTTTCGTTTAAATTTCGCAAAACCGCCTCGTCTTTTTGCAGATTTTTATAGCTCGCGTCGATCTCGTTTAGCGCGGTAGTTAGCGTCTGCGCATAGTTTAGCTTCATCGTCTCAAACTCTAGCTCGGAGATTTTTAGCTTTGATTTAAGCTTAGAGTAGTTTAAAAACGGCAAATTTATCGCGATATTTCCGCTTAAGAAATTTAGCTTAAGCCCCTCGCTCGCGCTATCGCCGCTTCCGCTAAGACCCGCGCCTACCGTGATGCTTGGATAGAAGTTCTTTTCGCTAACCTTAACTCCCAAAAGCGCCTCTTTGATGCGCGAGACCGCGGCTTGCAAATCAGGACGCGCGCCGATAACGTAAAGCGGCATGTTTAAATTCACGCCTTGCGGCGAGATATCACTTAAATTTCCGCTCAAATTTAAATCAAACTCGGGCCTAACGTTTAGCAGATTTCTTAGCGTTTTTTCCGCCTCGTCAAGACTCTTGCTCGCGTTTAAAATTCTGTTTTTAGCCGAGATTACCGAACTTTTGACCTGTTTTAGGCTTAGCTCCTCTTCTTTGCCGAGCTCAAATTTAGCCTTTACGATAGATTCTAGCTCTTCGTAGTTTTTTAGCGTTTTTTCGTATAGATTTATGCTCTCTTTTTGATACTTCGCTTCAAAATATGCGTCCGCGACGGAGTTAATAAGCGCGAGTCTGGCGGCCTGCAGGTCGTATTTGGTCGCGTTAGCCTCCCACATGGCGGCATCTGCGGAGTTTGCGAGCTTGCGCCACAGATCGATCTCGTAGCTTAGCGAGATGCCGCTTTTATAGCTCTCGTTCCAGCTGCCGCCCGTTTTTATATTTTTACCCGTTTCCGCGCCCAAATTTGCGTTAAAGCTAGGCACGAGATCAGCTTGCAAGACGCCTGCTTGAGCTAGGGCTTTATTTACCGCGACGGCTGATTTTGCCAGGTCTATATTATTTTTTAGCGCGAGGCCGATTAGCTCGTTTAGGCGCGCTTCGCCGTATCCCGTCCACCACTCGCGGTTTATTTTTATATCGGCGTTTGCGTCCTCTTTTAGCAAAATTTGCTCGTAGTTTTCGTTTATCTGCGTTACCGCGCAGCCGCCGAGCAAAAAGGCGGCTAGGATTATGGAGATTTTTTTCATTTTATTCCCTTGTTAGAGCGTCGATCGGATTTAGTTTTGAGGCGCTGCGAGCGGGCATGTAGCCAAATATCACGCCTATCGCGCTAGAAACCGCAAGCGCTACCACGATAGAGGTCTGCGAAAATATCATCTTTACGCCGGGCGCGAAATTTTCTGCTAGATAGCCGATGCCAAAGGCCGTTCCGACGCCAATTAGTCCGCCGATCAGGCACAGTAGCACCGCCTCGATCAAAAACTGCTCAAGGATATTTCCCTGACGCGCGCCGATCGCCATCCTGATGCCTATTTCCTTGGTGCGCTCGGTTACGGAGACTAGCATGATGTTCATCACGCCGATACCGCCAACTAGCAGCGAGATAAAAGCGATACAAGAGATCAGCAGCGTCATAGTCCTCGTAGTCTCCTCGATCGTTTTTTTAATCGTATCGGAGTTTCTGGTGAAAAAGTCCTTTTTACCGTGCTTGGCGGTTAAAATTTCCGTTAAACTCTGCTCTGCTATTTGCGCGTTTACGTTATCTTTTACCTTAACCGTGATGGACGATAGGTGCCTATCGCCGGTTAGTTTGTTTATGACCGCGGTATAGGTAGAAAACGTGCGCAGGGTGCTGGAGTCCGCGAACATATTGTCGTTTTTAGCTACTACGCCGATGATTTTAAAGGGGCGCTTGTTAAAAAGCACCGTTTTACCCAGCGGATCTTCGCCTGCAAAAAACTGCTCTCTAGTGGGCTGATCTATCACGATCACGGACGCCGACTCTGCGACCTCTTGGGCGGTAAATACCCGCCCGGCCTCTACCTTGTAGCCCATGACGTTTAGGCTCTCCTCGCTGCCGCCTTTAATCGTAGCCGAGGCTGATTTATTGCCGTAGGTGAGCGTACCGCTAGCAGAGGCATTTGGCGTGACGCTATCTAGATAGTCTTGCTTAGATAGCATAGTTGCGTCGCTAACGGTCAAATTTCTCACCCGTTCCGAGCGCATATCGCCAAAACCCTTGCCGTTTAGGATATCGATCGTGTTCGTGCCGATACCGCGGATATCGGAGAGGATCTGCTCCTGCGAGCCCTGCCCAAGTGCTACGACGCAGATAACCGAGGCGATGCCGATGATGATGCCAAGCATCGTTAGCGCCGAGCGCAGTTTGTGGCTAAGTATCGCGTTTATCGACATTTTAAAGCTCTCGATAAACTGATCTTTGTAAAAGCTAAAGATATTTTTACGCTTTGGGCTAGGTTTTTCGGAGGCGAAAATTTCCTCGCTTTTTACCGTATCGCTCAAAATTTTACCGTCTTTTATCTCGATGACGCGGTTTGCGTATGCGGCGATATTTGGGTCGTGCGTGACGATGATGATGGTGTGGCCTTGCTTGTGTAAATTCGTTAAAATTTCCATCACCATGAGGCCGCTTTTACTATCTAGCGCACCCGTCGGCTCGTCTGCGAGGATGATCTCGCCGCCGTTAATAAGCGCTCTAGCGATCGAGACACGCTGCTGCTGTCCGCCGCTAAGTTTACTAGGCAAATTTTGCAGCTTTTCGCCAAGCCCCAAACCTTCTAAAAGCTCGCCGGCCTTTCTCTCGCGCTCTTTTTTAGAAACGCCCGCATACACGCTAGGCAAAGCTACGTTTTGCAGCGTAGTTAGCGTAGATAGAAGGTTGTAGCGCTGAAAGATAAAGCCGAATTTTTCTCTGCGCAAACGCGCTAGCTCGTCGCCTTCAAATTTAGATATGTCGCGCTCTTCTAGCAGATATTGCCCGCCGCTTGGATTATCCAGGCAGCCAAGGATGTTCATGAGCGTAGATTTACCCGAGCCGCTTTGACCGATGATAGCGATAAACTCGCCCTTTTTTATGGTTAAATTTACGTCCTTTAGCGCGTCAAATACGTTATCGCCGAGTTTAAATTTCTTGCTTAAATTTTTAAGTTCTATCAAATTTTTCAAGCCTTAGCCTTAGAACTTCATTCTTCTTTTTTCTTTTTCAAGCATTTCGCTGATTTCAGCCGCCGAGTTTTGCTTCGTTACGACCTCCTCGCCCTCCTCTACTCCGCTTAAAATTTGAGTTTTTAGGCTATCGATTAGTCCCGTTTGCACCTCTCTTCGCTCCGCTGTTTCTAGCCCGTTTTTGTCTCTTTTTAGCACGTAGACTACGCTTTTGCCCTCTTCGTTTTTGACCGCTATTGAGGGCACTATGACGGCGTCTTTAGCGCTATCTAGGATGACTGTGTTTTGCGTAGTCATACCGATCCTTAGCGTGCCGTCAGGATTATCTACCACGGCCTTAGCGTAGTAGTAGATCGCCGAGCTGCTAGAGCTTGAGGTAGTAGAGCCCGAGCTTGAGGTGGTTTTGTATTTGCCGTTACTTAGCGTGGTTAGACCGGGATCTATCGAGCTTATCTGAGCATGAAATTTACGATTCGGCTCGGAGAGTATCGAGTATTCGACTTTTGAGCCGACTTTGATTTTAGTTATGTCGCCCTCGGCGATCTCCATTTTTAGCAGCACTTTGCTTAGATCGGCGATATTTACGATAGTGGGCGTAGTTTGGTTTGAGTTTACGGTTTGCCCCTCCTCTACCTGCACGGAGACCACGACGCCGTCTTTTGGAGCCGTGATTTTAGTGTAGCCAAGGTCTATCTGAGCGGTATTTAGAGAGATTTTGGCCTGCGCGACTTGCGCCTCGATCTCTTTTAGCGAGGCTTCGTTTGCGGCTAAGGTATTTTTGGCGTTTTCAAACTCCTCTTTTGAGGTTGCGTTTTTAGCAAAAAGCTCTTGCTCGCGCTTAAATTTGGTCTTTGAGATATCAAGCGCGACTTTGGCTGAATTTAACTTCGCTTCGTAAATCCCGAGCTGGGCTTTTTTAGTATCTACGTTGTTTTGCTGAGTCGCGGAGTCGATTTCTGCTATCATATCGCCAGCTTTTACGACGTCGCCGAGTTTGACGTAGAGCTTTTTGATCTGGCCGCCCACCTGCGCGCCCACGTCGATTAGCTCGGTAGCGTAGATCTCGCCGTTACTTTCGATGCTTTTAACCAGCTCGCCTCGAACGGCTTTTGAGGTAATAAACTGATCGACTTGCGGGACGTTATTCTTATCGTAAAAATAATAGCCCGCACCCGCCAAAATAGCTGCTATGACGATAAATTTGATAAATTTCTTCATTTTTCTCGCTTTATTTAATTTAAAATGCGCGATTATATACAAAAAAGCGTTAAGGCGATGTTAAGTAATTCAACTAAATTTTATTTTTCTTTAATGCTAGCCGCCGTATAATCGCGTTTTTAAAATTTATAACTCGGATTACGCAAATGTTCACGCAATTATTATCTATTTTTATCATTATCGCTTCGGGCTACGGGGCGAAAAAATTTAAGGTCTTTGAGCAAAAAAACGCCTCCGTTTTCATAAACTACGCGCTTTGCTTCGCGCTCCCGGCGCTGATTTTCGATAAAATTTACCATGTAAACATCGACACCACGCTCATTAACGTCATTGCCACGGGTTTTGCTTGTTCGATGCTGGGTGCTGCGGCGATATTTTTGGCGTGCAGATTTTTAAAATTTAACAAAGCCACGACTGTGAGCGCCGTGCTGCTAGGGATGTTTGGAAATACCGTATTTATGGGTATGCCTATCATCAAGGGCTTTTTCGGCGAGGACGCGATGAACGAAGTTATCTTTTACGATCAGTTAGCCACCTCGATCCCGATTAGCATTTTTGGGCCTTTTATCCTGGCTTTCGGCGCTCCGGCGAAGGTTTCGCTCGTGCAAAACGTTATGAAAGTGATCAAATTTCCCCCGTTTGTCGCGCTTATTTTGGGCTTTTTGCTTCGCGGCTTTCCGCTTCCAAAGGTGCTATTTGACGCGCTTACGCTTTTTGCGCAAAGCGTCGTTCCGGTAGCTCTTTTTGCGATAGGCATCGGACTTGGATTTAGGAGCATCAAGAGCTGTTACAAATCAACGGCCGTGGTAATCGCGGGCAAGATGCTGCTAGCGCCTTTTATTTTTATATTAGTCACGATAGTTTTGGGCGTAAATTTCGGTCAAATTTGGATGATAGGCATCCTGCAGTGCGCCATGCCGCCGATGGTGCTAGCAAGCGCGATGATCATGAAAGCAGAGCTTGATAGCCAGCTAGCCGTAGCCGCCGTAGCCGTGGGAGTGGCGTTTAGCTTTATTAGCCTGCCGCTTTTATCATACGTTTTTAGCTTGATGGCGTAAATTTCACGCTCGTTTCACGTTTCTTGGCTAAACTTCCATCATAAATTTTCTTAAAGGAGATGCTATGAAAAAGTTAGCTTTAGTTGCGCTTAGCGCGTTGTTTGTTACAGGTTCTATCTTTGCCGCCGAGATGAAAGGCGATATGATGGAGAAAAAAGATACCATGATGGAAAAGAAGGACGCCATGATGGAGAAAAAAGACGATATGATGATAAAAAAGGACGAGATGAAGGGCGACATGAAAGAGATGAAAGACGATATGGGTAAAAAGAAAGACGATATGAAAGACATGAAAAAGGATAAGATGTAATGACGCAAATTTTGCTCGTAGAGGACGATGAGACGCTAAGCGAACTCATCAGCGAGTATCTGAGCGAACAAGGCTACGACGTGACCGTTCGCGCCGATGCTAAAGCAGCTCTAGATACCGCCTACGAGCGAAATTTTGATATCCTCATCCTCGACGTCAAGCTACCTAAAGGCGACGGTTTCTCCCTTTTGCGCGAACTTAGGCGGCTTGGCGACGACACGCCTGCGATCTTTACCACCTCGCTAAATGCACTGCAAGACCTAGAGATCGGCTACAAAAGCGGCTGCGACGACTACCTAAAAAAGCCGTACGAGCTAAAAGAGCTTTTGCTTCGTATTCAAATTTTAATCAAGCGCAAATTTTCTCACGTAAATGACGAATTTATCGAGCTTAACGACGGATATAAATTTTATCCAAGCTCCAAAACGCTAAGGCAAAACGGGCAAATCGTAAACCTCTCAAACAAAGAAAGCGAGCTTTTGGCGCTATTTTTGGAAAATAAAAACGCGCTGCTGAGCAAAGAGACGATATTTGAGAAAATTTGGAACTACGGCGAGGAGCCCAGCGAGCTGAGCCTGCGGGTTTACGTCAAAAACCTACGCCGCATTTTAGGCAAGGACGCGATCATAAATAGGCGCGGCGACGGCTATATCTATGTCTGAGCGCTCCGCCGTTATAGCTAAAATCCTCTCGCTTTATCTCATCACTAGCACCCTATTTTTGGGGTATTTTTTCACGAACGACTATAAAATGAAAAAAGAAGCCCTCGTCTCAAACGAGGTAAAAAACCTAAAAGAGATCAAGATGGGTATCTATATGAAAGCGCGTATGTACGGGCTTGGCGCAGTAAAAAGCTTTACCGCCGAAAAAGACGTCAAAGCCTGCATCGTAGCTAAAAGCGGTCAAATTTTATACGGCGAGGCAGGCTGCGCTAAATTTGACGACGCCCAGAGTAGCACGGTCGTATCGGACGGCAAGGTGACGATATTTGAGGCTTTGCAAAACATGGATGAAGGCGGCGTGGACGAGCTATCGACGGCAAAAATCGCGCTAAGCGGTAAGGACGTCGCGAGCGAGCTAAATTTGCTATGGCTGCGTACGGCGCTAAATTTGCTTATCGTTTTAGGCGTTATCATGATAATCGCCTTTTATCTAGCAAAGACCGCGCTAGCGCCGCTACACGCCAAGATCGCCGCGCTAAATCGCTTTATAAAAGACTCTACTCACGAGATAAACGCGCCCCTTAGCGTCATACTTATGAGCATCGAAACGGTAGATAAAAGTAGCCTAAGCCAGAGAAATCTAAAACGCCTAAACAACATCCAAACCGCCGCCAAAACGCTAAGCCGTACCTATGAGGACCTCACGTATTTATCCTTTGGCGCCGAGCGCTGCGCACCAAAAGAGGAGCTAAATTTGAGAGACATTTTAAACGAGCGACTCGAATTTTTTGCTCCGTTTTTTGCTAAACGAGGGCTTGATTTAAGGCTAAATTTAAAAGACGCTCTCATAAACGCAAACGGCTATGAGCTAAAACGCGCGGTGGATAACATACTAAGCAACGCCGTAAAATACGCAAACCAAGGCGGCTACGTCGCGGTTAGTTTGCAAGACGGCGAGCTAAAAATCTCAAATAGCGGCGAGGGGCTAAGCAAAGAGCAGCAAGATAAAATTTTCGAGCGATACACGCGGTTTAACGAAGACCAAGGCGGCTTTGGTATCGGGCTAAATTTAGTCAAAAGAGCCTGCGAAAACAACGCTATATCCGTAGCCTGCGAGAGCGAATCCGGCAAAGAAACGACGTTTAGGCTGCGGTGGCAAGCATAAATTCGACATCAAATTCGGCGGTTTGAGCTTTGAGCTAAATTTGAGATTTTAAATTTAGCATTACGCTATATGACCAAAATTTAATCCGACTCCTTTTTGAAGTAACAAAAACGACTTTACGAATTTTTTACGTTTCTTGGCTCTTAAGCAAATTTCAGTCGTAAAATTTGCGCCGTGCGGTTAAAATTGCATGATGCATCCCGAGAATAAAAAGCGATTTTCATAGATTCTTAGCTCAAACCGTCCTTAAAATCTCGGGCCGTTTAGTTAAAATATTCCGTAAAGTTCCTTGCGATTAAATTAAGGGTTAAACCCCCCCCATCTTTAAAATTTCAAGACTTTGCGAGTTTAATAAAATTCGATTAAAATCTTAGTCAAATCCAAATTTACAAGGCAACTAAAAGATTTCACGCGGGGGTATGCTTGCGGTTTAAATTTACTCGCCAATGCCCAGGCAAAGCTTACTCGCTATTTACGAGCGAAAGATTTCTGCAGCCGACCTCATCGCCCAGCTCGCATCCTATCTCGTAAAATTTCCTCGCCACGTCCCTGCTCGCCGTCTCTACGCCCAAAGAAAACTGATGCATGCTACCTAGATTCGTGCAGCTTTTAGCGTGTTTTAGCTGCACGCAGGATTTTTCGTAGAGTTTTATCGCTCGCACGAAGTCGTTTTTACGCGCGCCAAGCCCCAGGCGGTAAACGTTTGCGGCATTAAAACAGCCGTATTTATTGCCCGCTTGACAGGCCTTTAAAAAAAGAGGTAAAATTTGATCGCTAGCAGGATCGATTTTTTGATAAAGAGAGCCTAAATTCGAACACGCTACGCCCTCACCGCTCTCGCAGGCCTTTTGATAGCAGAGCTTTGCGCGTTCGTAGTCTTTGGCATTTTCAAATTTCACGCCCGTATCATTGCACTCTTTTGGGCTTTTGCCGTCGCAGATGTTTTTTATTTCAGACTGCGTAACGGGCTTTGGCGGTGCGGGGGTCGCCTTTTTCGGCACGGCGCAACCGCTAGCAAACGCCGCAACCAGCGCAAAAACGGCAATATGCGAGATAGCTTGAAAAAAAGCGCGTTTCAAAATTTAGCCTTAAGAAAATTTTGCCTTAATCTTACCTTACGCTCGCCAAAATA
Source organism: uncultured Campylobacter sp. (assembly GCA_963529735.1). GTDB lineage: Bacteria > Campylobacterota > Campylobacteria > Campylobacterales > Campylobacteraceae > Campylobacter_A. The sequence continues at coordinate 37,973 of CAUSAR010000001.1, read as the reverse complement.
ACACTTAAAATAAACTTTAAAATCCTCGGCAGTAACCAAACGGAGCCAAATTTGTAACAAATTTATCGCTCGTTAAAAGGGCATTTTTAGCGTATTAAGGCAAATTTACCCATAGTTTTATATCCAAATTCGGCGCCTGTCATAACTCGTAAATTTATGGTTTAGTGCCGACAAAAAACGCCGAATTTATAGCTTGGATCACTACGGGCGCAACCCAAGCCCCAAGACGCGCTAAAAACGCCTTAGAAATTATACGTAAAGCCTAGATTAAACGTTCGCGGATCGCCGTAAACCATCTTGTTGTTGCCGATGCCCTCGAAGTATTTTTTATTAAACACGTTGTCGATATTTAGCTGAATGTCGAAATTTTTGCTTATCTTGTAACCAAACATTAAATTTGCTAGCGTGTAGGCCTTTTGCGTGATTTCGTTTGCGCCGCTACCGACGTAAATTTTACTTTTATACTGCACTCCAGCGCCCGCTCTAAAGTCCGCTATAGAGTATTTAGCAAAGAGATTTGCCGTAGTGCGCGAGCTTTCGGTATCAAATTTCTTGCCGTCGGCGTCCTTGGCGTTAAAGTGAGTAAGCCCAAGACCTAGGCTTAAATTTTGATTTATCTCGCCGTTTACGTCCACTTCAAAGCCCTTACTCGTTACGCCTTTTTTAGCTTCGTACGCGTCAGTCGTAGTGCCGGGGATCTTTTGTCCGGTTTTTGCGCCTAGCTTATCTTGTACGACCTTAAATACGCCAAAAGAAGCCGAAAGCGCTCCGTCAAAATAATCGCCCTTTATACCCAGCTCATAGTCTTTGCCTTGGATCGGATCTAAGTATTTGCCGTTGATATCCTTTACGGTTTGAGGTTTAAAGATACTCGTGTAGCTTGCATATAGAGTGTGATTTTCGCCGATATCGTACGTGATGCCTAGATACGGCGTGATTTCTTGCGTAAAGTTTCTGTTGCCGTTGCCGCCTGTTATGCGGTACTTATAGTAGCTCATCCTAGCTCCCAGCAAAAACTTTAGCTCGTCCGTGATTGAAAATTTATTAGCCAAATATACGGCCTTTTGCACCGTCTTATCGGCGTTATTTTGATCGGCGTAAGGTAGATTTGGATCGTCTAGGTGCAGGTTTTTAAAGTCTATCCTAGTGCGCGCCGCATAGGCTAGGCCCGCCGGAGTCGTGCGGCTATTCCAGTAGCTACTGACGTTGTCGGAGCTTTTTTTATAGTTGTTGTACATAGCGCCAAAAACCGCCTCGTGAGGCAAGCTAAACGCTTCGTACGGCAGGTTTACGTAAGCGTCTACGTTATGGATATTTTCTTCGCGTTTATTTGCATAGACGCTAAGTCCGCTAACATCGCCCGTACCGTCTAAATTTACCTTGCCGCCGTAGTAGAGCAAATTAGTATCCGTATTTGCGCGGCGGAAGGAGTAGGATAGATTTAGGCTGGCTTCGTTTTCAAAATAGTGCCTAAAATCGGCATAAACGTCAAAAGTCTTGATATCCCACCTAGTCCAAGGCTACGAGAAAATTTCGTTTTTACCAAACTCGCGCCTAGCGTCGTTTTTGTAAAACGCAGGCATTCCTCCCCAGCGTATGCCGTGACGCTTTAGCTCCTGATAAAAAGCGCCCAAGCTAAGCCACGAACTATCCATGATATCAGCATCCACTACGCCGTAGATAGCGGTGTTTTTACGGTTATAGTAGTCCATATACGAGCGAGACTTCTCGTGCATAAAAGACGCTCTAGCCCGCACGCTGCCGTCAGCAGTCACCGGAGTTTGCACGTCGCCAGATACGCCGTATCTATCGTACGAGCCCGCGCTTAGTTTAAAATTTCCCGTCAATTCTTTTGAATTTGCTCTTTTTCGGATGAAATCTAAACTAGCCGCCGGATTGCCGGCACCCGCTAGCAGGCCGTTTGCGCCCTTTACGACTTCAACGCGCTCATAGGGCAACATGCTCATATCGTTTGCGCCTAGGCTAAATCCGCCGAAGCTTGGCATCGAATCAAGCAAATAATAATCTATCTTAAAGCCTCTTGCCGTAGGATATACGCGCTCGTCCCACTTGTTAAGCGTGACGCCCGGGATATTTCGCAAAAGCACCTGATAGTCGTTGATGTTTTGATCCTTTAGCCTAGCCTCCGTTATGACGGTTAGCGACTGGGGCGTTTGGCGCGAGGTGAGATCTAGCCTCGTGGTGCTTTTTACAAGCTCTTTTGCGTTGTATTTGACATCGTCGCGCCTTTTTCGCTCGTTACCTCCACGGCCTCAAGCGTCTCTTTGCCGGCTGAACTCTCGCCGTTTTGAGCGGCTAAAATTTGAACGGACGCGAGCAAATTTATCGCCGCAACCGAAAACAAAATTTTATTTTTCATCTTTTTCTCCTTTTAAAATTTGATCTTTTTATCCATAAGTAAATCCCCGAAACGCTAAGCGCTAACGGTGCCAAGCCGCATAAAAACCAGAAAAACTTAGTCGCGGCGTTATAGTCGCCGTAGTGAGCTCGCCTAAACGTCGATAAAAATTTATCCGTTTTGCTTGCTAGCTCGATATCTTTTACATTGATTAAATTTGTGCTGTTTTTATCGTAAGAAACGGTGCTTGAGTACTGGCTATGAAGGAAGCTTTGACTCGGTTTTTGCCCGTAAAGCGTGATATTTGCGCCATCATAAAACGGAAAACTAACGTAATGCGTCTTAAATCCCGGCATATCCGAGGCCGCTCTTTGCACGAGGGCGTCGATTGAGATATTTTTATCGTAAATTTGAGGACCGATTACGAATTTAGAATTATCAAAAGGCGGCATAAACATAAACCTAAGCTCCCACCAAGCACCGCTAAGCGCGACCGCAAAGATAACGGGCGTAGAAAAAACGCCGATAAATTTGTGCGAATCGCTCATAAAAACCGCCATGCGCGCAAACCGAAGGCGCAGTAAATTCGTCCAAAAGTTTCGGTAAATAACAAAGCCGCTAATCGAAATAATAAAAGCAAAAATCGCCGTTAGTCCAAGCAAAATTTGACCGCTTTTTTCAAGGAGTAAATTTTCGTGAAGCTCGGTAATAACCCCGATAAATCCGCTATCGTGCGGCACGAGATCGCTTTTTATCTCTCCGCTAAATGCATCAAGATACACGCACGCCCACTCTTTTTCGCCCGCTCCGTGCTTTAACAGCCAAATTTTGTCCGTCTTTTGGGGATCTGCGTCGATATTCCAGCCTACGATCTCATGATGCGGATACTCTTTTTCTATTTTTTCCCTTAACTCGTCAAATTTTAATCTACTTTTTTGCTCGTTTTCGTCGCTATTTTTTGCGACGTATATGACGCCAGGCATTAATAAATTATTTATCTCATCTTTATAAACCAAAACCGAACCCGTAAAACACGCGATAACTAATGGAATACAAAATATCAGCGAAATATAGGTATGAATTTTATACATTGCCTTTTTGTTAAATATATTCACGTTTAAAATTCGCCCTTTTAAAATTTCTTTAAATCGGCGCGGATTTTAGTATTTTAAAAATTAATAATTTCTAAAACTGTTATCAAATAAATAAAGAATCTATATTTTGCGCTAAATATTTAAAAACAGGGTTTAGTAGAGGCAGACGAATACAAAACGACAAATTTGCTACGTTAAATTACGGAAATCAATTTAATGTGGTCTCAAAGCAAAATCGGCTTTTTAGTTTAAACAAAATCAGCGCCCAACGATCGAGCAAACGTCAAGCACAAATTTGATGCAGGTCTCGCCTAAAGCAAACTTAAATTTAAGCTCTAGATTTCCTCTCTTTTATAAATTTTACTCACAAATTTATCTATCTTATACACCGCACCAAAGAGCGCAGGCACTACTAACAGCGTTAGTAGCGTCGAGCTAATAAGCCCAGAAATGATCGAGATCGCCATCGGGGAGTTGCCCTCGTATCCGGCACCCCTGCTAAGAGCAAGCGGCAACATCGCAAATATCATCGCAAAAGTAGTCATCAGTATCGCTCGCAGTCTTTTGACGCCAGCTCGCACGATGGCTTCGTTTAGCGGCGCGCCCTCGTTTGCGTAGCGGTTGGCAAAATCCACGACCAAAATCGCATTTTTACCCACCATGCCAAAAAGCAATATCGCGCCGACCATGACGAACAGGCTAAAGGAGTTACCGCTAAGGTACAGCCCGACCGCCACGCCGCCAAACGCCAGCGGCATTGAGATCATGATGATGAGCGGCAAAATAAAACTCTCGTAAAGCGCAGCCAGGATCTTATAGATGAGCACGACGCTAAGGCTGATCGTAAAGACAAAGGCCGCGTTCGTGTCGTTCATCATCTCGATAAAGCCCGTCATCACGTAGTCGTAGCCTGCGGGCAAAATTTGACCGATATTTTCGTCGATACCCTTTTGCACGGCGCCCAGCGGGACGTTATCCACGTTTGCGACGATCCTGATCTGACGCTGTTTGTTAAAGCGGTTTATCACGGAAAAGGTCTTATTCGTCTTAAACTCCGCCACCGCGCTTAGGCTTATACTCTCGCCGTGCGCGTTTTTGATCTTTAGTTTTTGTAGCGCCTGCGCGTCCCTGCGGTACTCGTCGTCAAACCTCAGTATCATATCGTACTGCGCGTCGCCGTTATCAAAGCTACCAAGCCTATTTTGCCCAAACGACGCGTATATCACCTGTGCGACCGCGCTAGGATCGACGCTTAGGCGTTTGGCCTTGTCTTTATTTACGCTGATTTGTAGCTCGTTTATCTTATCCTCGTTATCGCTACCAACATCCGTCGTGCCCTCTATCGCGCGCACCATGGCGATGGCTTTTGGCAGGATTTCGTCTAGCTTTTCTAGGCTATCGCCCGTGATCGTTAGCTGTACGGGCTCACTGTCGCTGCCCGTATCGACGTATGGTATCTGCAGAACCTTGACGCTGAGGTCATCAAATTTAAGCTTTTTTCTATACTCGTCCATTATCTGCGTTTGGCGCTCTTTTCGCGACTCAAAGCCTTTTAGGCGGACGTAAATTTTAGCCTTATACGCGTCCTTTGAGTCCGTGTAGCCCGCGATCATATAGGAGTACTCGACGCGCGGATCGCTATCTACCTCGCGCACGACCTCGCTAGCTCTAGCGCTCATAGCCTCGACCGAGATGCCCGGGCTTGCTTTTAAAAATATCTCAAACTGACCCTCGTCCTCGACGGGCAAAAAGTCCATACCGACCTTGCCGGCTAGACTCATGCAAAGAGCCAGTACGCCAAAAGTAAGGATAACAAACGCGGTTTTAAACCTCAAAATAAGCTTCAAAAGCCGCTCGTAACCGCTCTCAAGCGCCTCAAATATAGGCTCCGTCACGCGGTAAAATTTACTCTCGCCCTCGCTCAAGAACCTTGCCGCGAGACTAGGTATCAGCATAATGCAAACCAAAAACGACACCACGATACCGCCGCTCACGCTCATACCGAAGGAGTTAAAATACTGTCCGACGATGCCCTCCATAAAGGCAATCGGCACAAACACGCAAAGCAGCACCGCGCTAATGCTAAGCACGCTAAATGCGATCTCGCGCACGCCCTCAAAGCTCGCTTTTAGCGGATTGCTCTCGCCCTCTTGCATCTTTTTGGAGATATTTTCCACGACCACGATCGCATCGTCGATAAATATACCGATACCAAGCGTGAGAGCCAGCAGCGTGAGGCGGTTTAGATCAAAGCCCAAAACGTCGATGATAAAAAACGTCCCCACGATACTGGCAGGTATCGCGAGCGCGGCGATGATAGTCGCGCTAAAGCTTCGCAAAAAGAAAAAGACGATGACGACGGTGAGCGCGACGCCTAGCATCATGTCAAATTTGACCTGATTTATGTGCTTTAGGATGCTTTCGCTCTTTTCATAAACCCGCTCTACTTCGTAGTTCGCGCCCAGCCTCGCCGCTAGTTCGCCCGTTTTAGCTTTGAGCGCGTTTACCGTCTCGATAGTGTTTGCGCCGCTTACTTTTATAGCGTCAAGCAGCACTCCGCGCTTGCCGTTATACATCGCTACGGCGTCGGTGTCGTGATGAGATAACTCCACGCGAGCGACGTCTTTTAAAAATACGTCTTTTTGCAGGCGGATCTCCTCTAGCTCGCGCACGTTTTTGGCGTCAAACTCGCTCTTTAAAAATATCTCGTATTCGCTGTTTTCGAGCTTTCCTAAAGGCGCTTTTAAATTTTGCGATTTGATTATATTTATGACCGAGGCTGCGGTCAGGGCGTATTTATCGAGCTTAAACGGATCAAGGTAAATTTTAATCTCAGGCTCCAAAAAACCCTTATCATCGACCTTGCCCACGCCTTTTACGCGCTGCAAAAACGGCTTTGCTTCGTCTTTTACCGTTTGCATGAGCGCGGTTAAATTTTCGTCCTTGCGGCTAACGAAAAAGCTCGCCACCTTGCCGCTGTCGCTACTAATTTTCTCTATCTCGGGCTGGGCGTCCAGCTTTGCCTTTGCGACCTTGTCGCGCACGTCGTTCGCGGCGACGTCGATGTTTTTCTTGAGATTAAACTCGACCATGACGATGCTGAGGTTGTTAAATGTATATGACCTGATCTTTTTGATACCGTCTATCGTCGAGACCTCGTCCTCGATTTTTTTAGTGACCCTACTCTCGATGAGGCTCATGTCGCCCGGCGCGTAGGTCGTGATCTTAACCAGCGGGATGACGACCTCGGGAAAGAGATTTACCGGCATCCTAAGAAGCGACATCGCCCCGAAAAATACGAGTGCGACGAAAAACATCAGCGTCGTAATCGGGCGATTTATGGCTAGTTTATACATTTTGCACCTTCGACAAAACTGCCTTTTGCGTCAAATTTATCCGGCCGCTCTGCTCCGCAAAAAGCGTTTGGCGTTTAGCGGCTAGTAAAATTTGCGCCGCGTCAAATTCGGCGTTTAAATTTACGCCGCCTTGTTTGTGCGATAAATTTAACCTGCTCGTTAAATTTGCATTTTTCGCAGCGGAGTCAAATTTAACGCGCGCCGAATCTGGGCTCAAATTTATCTCGCTTTTCGTTTGCGGCGTCAAATTTAAAAACCAAACTACGCCGAAGCTAGTTTTTTTATCGTCAAATTTCGTGCCAGCAGCGGCATGCCCGCCGTTTTTTAAGCCGTCAAATTTAAGCCCGGACGTTTTATTTGCGTCCTCTTTTTTAGGCTCGGCATCCGTTTCAACCTGCGAATCTGAGACGATATATCCCTCTCCAAAAAGCCCCGGCGTCAAATTTTGCGCCTGCACTTCGGCGTAAATTTTGCCGTTTTTCGCGTCGATAGTTGGGTAGATGAGGCTAATTTTACCGCGTCTCTCCTCACTTTGGCCGTCTAGTTTATAGACAAATTCGCTGCCGATTTTTACGCGGTCTTTAAATTTCTCGTCAAAGCTAAGCTTGAGTTTGACGTCTGGATATGAAAATATAGACATCAGCTTTTGCGCTACGCCGCCCACACCCTCGCCGACCTCGATACTCTTGCCAGATATCGTTCCGTCAAAAGGTGCTAGTAGCCTCGTATCTTCTAGCCGTTTTTGCGCCAAATTTAGCGCCAGATGCGCTCTGTTCTCGGCTAGCGCCGCGTTTTTAAAATCAAACTCCGCATTTTCAAAAGCCTGCTTGGAGCTCACGCTTTGAACAAGCTTAAATTTATCCAGCACGCTTTTTGCGTGGGCTTTTGCCGTCTGCGCGCTCTCTAGGTCGTTTTGAGCGAGATTTACGGCTAGCTTTTCGCTCTCGTTTTCAAGCTCGAGTAGCACGTCGCCGCGCTTTACCGCGGAGCCTATTTCTACGTTTACGGTCTTTACGATACCCACGGCCTTTAGCGCGAGTTGCGCGTCTTTTGCGGCCGCGATGTCAAAGCTCGCGTAAATTTTATCCTGTGCGCAAAGCGCAACCGCCGCGCTCAGTAAAAAAAGTAAAATTTTATTCATTTGCGCTCCGTTTTTTCGATATTTTCGGCGATCTTGCCACCGCGTTCATACAGATACTCCGCCTTTTTGATCTCAAATTTACTCTTGCTTAGCTCCAGCGCGCTGCCTGCGCTAAAGCTCTGCGCGGTCGCGTTTAAAAACTCGACGTATCCGAGCAGCCCGGCTTCATACTTTTTGCTGACGGCATTTAGCGAGGTTTGCGCCGAGTTTAGCGCGCTTTCGCCCGCGGCTATCTTTTGCTCGAGCGTCTTTAGATCGTTTTTGATATTCGTCAAATTTAGCTCGTTTTGCAATCGCTTTTGATCCAAATTTAGCTTCGCTTGTAGCGCGCTTATGCGCTTTATCTCGCGCCGCTTTTTGTTCGCGCCAAAATCAAACGCCTTCCAGCTAAAGCCTAAAATCAGCTCGTTTGTATTTAAATTTGGCTTAAAAAAGTCGTCGAAATACGGCTCCAGCACGCTTCTATACTGCGCCGGTAGCAAATTTCTATCGTAGTGAGTGCGCATAAAAGTGTAGGTGTTTTTGATGAAAATTTGCGGGTTCGTCTCGGATGCGGTTATTTTTTCATCCTCCAAAGCCGCGGCGAAATTTAGCCTAAGCGCCTCAAGCTCTGGCTTTGCGCTTTTTGGCGGCACGGAGTTTTCATCGTCCAAAAAAGCGATCCTAGAGCCAGCCACAGGCTCGATATCTCTGCCCGTTAGCGCGTAAATTTGATTTTTTATCTCGTTTTGATTTTGCGTGATTTCGAGGCGTTCGGCGAGCGCCATGGCGTATCTGGCGTTTACCGCTTCATACTCGCTCTCGTCGCTAAGCCCCGCGCGGTAGTATTTTTCCAACCTATTTAGCGCGTTTTTTAGATAGTTTATCTCGCCTTCTTTTGCCAGCGCGAGCTCGCTCAGCGACAAAAAGCTAAAATAAAGCTTGGTCGCGTTAAGCGCAAGCAAATTTTGATAATCCTCGTTTTTTAAAATTTCAGCCGCGCTAAGGTGCGAAAGCGAGCTCAGCAGTGCTTCGCGCTTGCCTCCGTCATAAACCGCAAGCTCCAAAATTGCCCTTGCCGTAGAGGCTCTTTGCGGGCGTAGGACGTTTATATCGCCGCTTAAAAAGCTATATCCGCCCTCAACCGTAAGGCTTGGCATATATGCGCTTTTTACGGCCTCTTTTTGCAGCTGCGCTTTTTGCGGTTCGTAGTTTGAGATTTGAGCCAAATTTGAGCTCTGTGCGGCCAAAATCAGCTCTGGCAAATTTCCTTCAAATTTAATCTCCGAACCTCCTAAAACAATGCAAAAACTCAAAAATATATAAAATTTTTTCATCTGAAGCCTTCCCTATTAGCTCTGGGCGGCGCGGGCTAATTTTGAGCGGGCTTGCGCCGTCTGAAGTCTGGCGCCGTAGGTAAAATTAAATGACAATTTAAGCGGCGCGCGGAGCTTTTTTAAGATTATAGCGACAAAAAACCTAATGAAAGCTTTTAACGAGGTTCATGACGAGCAAATTCCACCCGTCGACGAGCACGAAAATAAGTAGCTTAAAAGGCAGTGAAATCATCGTCGGCGGCAGCATCATCATACCCATCGCCATGAGCACGGAGCTAACGACCATATCGATGACCAAAAACGGCAGATAGAGCAAAAACGCTATCTCAAACGCCGTTTTCATCTCGCTGATCATAAACGCGCTCATCACGACCGTAAGCGGGATATCGTCGAAGCTTTGCGGGTTTGGCATATTTCTGATACGTAAAAACAGCGCCAGATCCTTTTCGCGCGTATTTTTTATCATAAACTCGCGAAACGGCTTCACACCGCGCTCAAATGCCTCTTGGTAGCCGATTTGCTCACTTAGATACGGCTGCACGCCCGCTTCGTAGGCTTGCTTGCCCACAGGCTCCATGATAAAAAACGTAAGCACCATCGCAAGGCTAATAAGCACCGTAGATGGCGGCATCTGCTGCGTACCCATCGCCTGGCGCAAAAACGAAAAAACGATAATGAGCCGCAAAAAGCTCGTCATCATAAAAACGAGCGATGGCGCGAGCGTGAGGACTGTGAGGACGAGTAGGACGTTTAGCGAGCTAACCAGCTGGGTCGGCGTAGTAGGCGCGCTTAGGCTGAGATTTACGGTCGGGATCGTGACGTTATCCTCGCCGATCGCAACCGCCGCAAATATAAAAAACAGCAAAAACGTCAGTTTTTTCAAATTTACTCCTGCGCGTCCAGTATGCTTTTTTGCGTTTTGGCTTTGTCGTCTAAATTTAACGAAACAAAGTGGATCTCGACCCTGCGATTTTTCTCCCTGCCCTGCTCGGTAAAATTTGTCGCAAACGGCTCAAATTCGGCCTTTGCGGATGCGGTTAGCTTTTTAGGATCGACGCCGTCTTTGATGAGCTCGCTCACTACGCTAATAGCTCTAGCCGACGATAACTGCCAGTTGTCTTTAAACTCGGCAGAGCTCGGCTGCTCGCTGTCGGTATGTCCGATCACGTTTGCTACGACGTCTGGCGGTAGTTTGGCTATCACCATCGCGATACGTTTTAAAAACAGCAGCGCATCGTCGTTTTGCAGCTGGGCGCTATCTTTTGCAAAGAGTAAATTCGCAGGTAGCCTGATCACGAAGCCGCTCTCGCTCTCCTCAAAGGTAACCTCGGGCGAGCCGCTAGCGTGCAAAAGCTCGTTGATAGAGCGCAGGGTTTGCTCGAAATTTGACTTTACACCCGTGCGCTCTTTGTTTGAGGTGGCGTGGTCGTCTTGGTTTTGTTCGGCGCTGACGTCGGGTTTTGCGCCGCCCTCAAGCACACCCAAAGCCCCGCTTAGCGAGCCGATCGCGGCCTCTAGCTTCTTTGCGTCCATCGTACTCATAGAAAGAAGCAGTACGAAAAAGCAAAGCAACAGCGACATTAAGTCGCCAAACGCCGCGAGCCACTCGGGTAAGCATTTGGGGCAGTCGCCCGGATCGATTAATTTTTTAGCCATTTTTACTACTTATCAAACTGACTGACGCGGTCTTTAGGCGGTAAAAACGATAGCAACTTCATCTCGAGCGTCCTAGGGTTGTCGCCCGCCTGGATCGCCATTATGCCCTCTAGCATCAGCACCTTTGCCGTACCTTCGTCCTTATCGCGGATACTTAGGATGTTTGCCACGGGCGAGCCAAGGATGTTTCCTATCATCGCGCCGTAAAGCGTCGTGATGAGCGCGACCGCCATCGATGGACCGATAGCTGAGGGATCGGACATGTTCATGAGCATCGCGACCAGGCCGATGAGCGTACCAATCATACCCATCGAGCCCGCAAAACCCGCGATTTGCTCAAAAATTTTGATATTATCGCCGTGTCTGGAGCTAGACTGCTCCATATCTATCTCAAGCAGCGTTCTGATGGCGTCTGGTTCGTTGCCGTCAACCGCCATAGATAGACCCTTTTTTAGAAACGGATCGGTTTCGTTATTTGCATCGCTTTCAAGCGCCAAGATACCGTCGCGGCGGGCTTTTGTGGAGTATTCGACCATTTTTTTTACAATTTCGGGCAGATTATACGTTTTAGGTTTTGCGGCAATGCCGTAAAACGTGCCTAGCTTTTTTATCTGCTCCATCTTAAAGCCGATCATCAAAGCGCAAATCGTACCGCCAAAAACGATCAAAACCGAGGGAATATCGATATAAGCTCCGATTCCGACACCCATTTGCATCGAACCGAGCAAAAGCACCATAACTACTATCCAACCGACGACGCTACCTAAATCCATCTTGAACTTTCCACCTATAAAATTTGGTTTGTATTTTAGTTTTTTTTAGTTGAAAAAACAGTTAAACTCAGGCTAGCTCTTTGCAAAATACGTTCCAAACCGGCATAATTTTTTTCAAAAACCGCATTTTGGTTTAAATTTCGATTTTTGCGCGCTTTGGGCGATAAAATTTATCCTAACTTTTAGGCGCGATTTTAGATATAAATTCGGCTGATACCGCGGAGTTAAATTTTTAAAAGAAAGCAAAATTTAAGGCGGCAAATCTACCGCCTTTGCCAGAGTTAAATTTGATAAAAATTTAAGATAAAATTTTAAGCATTGAGGCGCAAGGCTAGGCTAAATTTAGCTAAGCTCTTTTTGGCTTAAACGCCCTTTTTGCCGTCATATAAAAGCCGCTAAATATAAAAAGCGCCATCAAAAGCGAAACGACCGACCACAAAATTTTACCCGCAAGCCCGAAAAAATACCCCGTATGTAGCTGATAGTTCGTGCTTTTTACCATACCTACGGTTATACCCCCAGTTTGCTTTTGCTCGGCCATCTTGCCATCTTTTACGTTCACGGCGGTCATTTTTGGACGAGCGGTATTTGGCGCGTCCGGCTCGTAGTATCTGACGTTTATCTTATCTCCGACCGCGAGCATTAGGCTAAATTCTTTATACTCTATGCCGCTTGATCTGAATATCTCGTAAGCTCTCTGCACATCGCTAAATTTATACTCGGCGCTCTTTTTTCCCTCTGTTTTTGCGGGCACGCCCTCTTTGCGCTCGGCCTCTTTAGGCAAATTTTGCGCGCTAACGAAAAGCTCAGTCACAGCGCCGTTATACCAGCGGTACGACCACATGAGCCCGGTTAGGCAGATAACGAGATAGATTACTGCGCTTAGGATACCAAAACTCGTGTGCATGTTGTGAAAAAGGGCGTATTTTTTGAGTTTAAAATTTGGCTTCACCGCCTCGGCAAATTTGCGTTTTAGTCTCGGGAAATGTAGCCAAACGCCGCTTATCACGAGCACCATCATCGCAACCGTACTAGCGCCCACGATCTGCTTGCCCACTTCGCCCGCGGTTTTATTTCCCGTTAGCGCAAGGCCTAAATTTCGGTGCAGCGACATCGCTACGCGCACAAAAGCAACTCCGTAGTCCTTGCCGATGATCTGCGCGGTGTATGGATCGACCAGATAGGCATCGCTATTGTTCGCATAAATTTTGATCGCTTCGTTTTCGTTTTTTGGCAGCACGAGCCTTGCGGGCTGTTTAACGCCCGCTTGCTCGCTAAAGCTTTGCAAGATTTGCTCAACGCTTAGCATTTCGCCCATTTTTTCGACCTTGGCAGCGTTTAAATTTATAAGCTCCTCAAGCTCGTGCTGATACGACAAAATCCCGCCCGTAACGCCGATAACGAGTAGCGGAACGGCAAAAATAATCGATAAAATAAGGTGGAGATTAAACAAAAATTGATTTCTTCTTAAGAGTCTTTTAAAAAACGAAAGCAAGCCACATCCTTTGTATTTTGATTTTGATTATATTCAAAGGCCGTGATTATATAAATTAATGCTTAAGAATTTGTTAAGTCCAAAAAGCATTAATCCCGCATTTAGCAAATTTGAGATAAAATCGCTCAAATTTAAATAAGGAAAAAAGATGAGCGATATCGGCGTAGTGGTGCTTGCCGCAGGGCTTGGCACGAGGATGAAATCAACTAAACCAAAGGTGCTTTTCGAGCTTTGCGGAGAGCCGATGATTATCCATATTTTGCGCAAGGCTTATGAGATCAGTAGCGACGTGAGCGTGGTTTTGAGCTATCAAAAAGAGCTCGTCGAAGCCAAAATCAAAGAAATTTTCCCTCAAACTAAAATTTACGAGCAAAATTTAAAAGAGTTCCCTGGCACTGCGGGCGCGCTAAAAAACATCCCGCTAAATAGCGAAAAAACGCTGATTTTGTGCGGAGATATGCCGCTCATAAAAACCAACGACTTGATCCGTCTAAGCGCGGGTAACGCAGACATTGCTCTTAGCGTTTTTGAGGCCGCAGACCCCTACGGATACGGCCGTGTCATCATAAATAACGGCAAAGTAGAAGCCATCGTCGAACAAAAAGACGCGACCGAAACGCAAAAAATGATAAAAAGCGCAAACGCCGGCTGCTACTGCTTTAAAAGCGAAGTTTTGCGCGAGATTTTGCCTCTCATCGGCAACGAAAACTCGCAGAAAGAATTCTACCTAACCGACGCGATCAAAATCGCAAACGAGCGCGGTCTAAAATGCTGGGCCATCAGCGTCGAAGAGCAAAATTTCATGGGCATAAACGATAAATTTCAACTCAGTATCGCCCAAAATTTGATGCAGGACGAAATCAAGAAAAATTTGATGAAAAGCGGCGTACTCATGCGGCTACCAAATAGCGTTTATGTCGACTCTAGAGCCAAATTTGAAGGCGAGTGCGTCATCGAAGAAAACGTAAGCGTCATCGGAGAGTGCGTCATCAAAAACTCCGTCATCAAAAGCGGCTCGGTCGTAGAAAACTCCGTCATCGAGGACTCGGACGTCGGCCCGCTCGCGCACATACGCCCAAAATGCGAGATCAAAAACACCCACATCGGAAACTTCGTCGAGCTCAAAGCAGCGAAGCTAAACGGCGTCAAAGCAGGCCACCTAAGCTATCTTGGCGACTGCGAGATAGGTAGCGGCACAAACGTAGGCTGCGGCACGATCACGTGCAACTACGACGGCAAAGCCAAGCACAAAACGATAATCGGCAAAAATGTCTTTATCGGCTCGGACACTCAGTTGGTTGCTCCCGTAAAGGTCGGCGACGACGTGCTAATCGCCGCAGGAAGCACCGTAACTAGCGACGTGCCAAGCGGCGCGCTAGCCATCAGCCGCACAAAACAGGTAAATAAAGAAGGCTTTTTCTATAAATTCTTTAACGACAAGAAAAGCGACGAAAATGCTAAAAAATAAAAAAATTTTACTCGCAGTTTGCGGCAGTATCGCGTTTTATAAGGCTTATGAGATCTTATCCGCGCTAAAAAAAGAGGGTGCGGACGTGCGCGTCATGCTTAGCGAAGGAGCGCTCAAATTTTGCTCGGAAGCAGGCTTTGAAGCGCTGTGTGAGCATAAAATTTTAACCTCGCGCACCGAGAACTGGCAGGACGGACTAAACCACATCGCCTACGCCAAAACCGATCTCATCTTGATCGCGCCTGCTAGCGTAAATACGATAAACAAGCTTGCTAGCGGCATTTGCGATAACGTCTTTATGCAGACTCTGATCGCGAGCCCCGCCCCCCTACTCATCGCGCCAGCAGCCAACGACAAAATGCTAAATCACTTCTCTACGCGCAAAAATTTCGAGTTTTTAGCCGCAAACGGCGCGAGATTTATCGAACCTGTAGAAAAAACCCTAGCATGCGGCGACACAGGCAAAGGCGCACTAGCCGATCTTTCTACGATCATCTACGAAACTAAAAGGATACTTACTGAGCCTAAATTTAAAGGGCAAAAAGTGATCGTAACGGGCGGCGCCACGAGCGAAAAGATCGACGACGTAAGAGCCGTGACGAATCTATCCAGCGGCAAGATGTCGCGAGCACTGGCGGGCGCCTTTTACTACGCGGGCGCGGACGTGACGCTGATAGCAAGCTTTGAGACGACAAACGCGCCTTATAAAACGCTCAAATTTCAAAGCTCGGCAGAGCTAAAAGAGCTACTGCACGCAAATTTGACGGATGCAAATTTGCTTGCGATGGCTGCTGCGGTTAGCGACTACACCCCAAAAACCAAATTTGAAGGCAAGCTAAAAAAGCAAAATTTAGGCGAAATTTGGACGCTGGAGCTAGCGCAAAATGGTGATATTTTGGGCTCCTTAAAGGATTTTAAAAACGTAAAAAAAATCGGTTTTAAAATGGAAATGGACGGCACAAACGCCATGCAAAACGCAAAAAATATGCTTGAGAAAAAGAGCCTTGATGCCGTTTGCCTAAACGTGCTGGGCGGCGATATAAATTTCGGCTCTGATAGCACGCAAATAACTTTTATCACGCGCCATGACGCGCAAAATATCGCGCTAACATCCAAAGATGACGCGGCGCACCAAATCGTAAATTTAGCAAGCAAACTATGATAAACCCCGTCTCACGAGCGCAAAAGATCGCAAGCGGCGGCGCAGGCACGGCTCTAAACGCGAGCCTGCCCATCAGTATCAAGGTCGCCGAAAAGACGGGCTACAATCGCTACAATCTCAAAATGGGCAACAAAATCCTAAGCACGAAAAGCATGAAAAGCCTCGATGTGGAGGGCGAATACTGGGGCGAGATCGCAAGCGGCACCGAAAATATCGTGATAAGAAATCTCTTTAAAAAGCCAAATTTAGCCTACGCCGCGCCTGAGGGACTGGCACTAATAGAAAGGCTTATAAGCGAGCCAGATTTAAACTGGTTTTATGAATATATATTTAACGGACTTAGCGCGGCAGACTCACAAGAAGTGTTTGAAAATCTAGCTCAAATGCTGCTTGCGCTGCAAAAAAATATCATTAATATTTCGTTTGTTTATAACGGTATAAAAGGCCTTTTCCAGATGAAATTTGGCAGCGCTAAAACGAGTCAAATTTACCTTATTTTTTCAAATTTCGCTCCGATTATTTTTACGCTAAAAGGCGCTCAAATAATCAATGCGCAAACGCCGTTTGACAAGGTCGCCAGGCTATTGCGAAACGAGTTTGGCTGCGAAGCGCAAACGACTCAAAACATCGCCGCTTTCTTTGATCCAAGCGGCAAAATAATTGATTTTAAGGGCTAAAATGAACGAGCTAAATCACCTCGCGATCATAATGGACGGCAACGGCAGATGGGCCAAAAGCCGCGGTTTGCTACGCACCAAAGGGCACGAGACTGGCGCAAACGTCGTGGAGCAGATGTGCGAGTTTTGCATCGACGAGGGCGTGGCGGTGCTGAGTCTATACGCATTTAGCACCGAAAACTGGAAACGCCCAAAGAGCGAAGTGGCCTTTTTGATGGAGCTTTTGCATAAATTTTTGCTCTCAAAACGCGAGAGTTTTATCAAAAACGGTATCAAATTTAACGTTATCGGCGACGAAAGCCCGCTAAGCGACAAGCTAAAAAACGAGATAAATGAGATCAAAAACGCAACCGCGCAAAACTCGCGGCTAAAGCTAAATTTAGCCCTAAACTACGGCGCAAAAGATGAAATTTTAAGAGCTTTTAGGAAATTTTGCGAGAAAAACGGCGGCGAATTTGACTCCGAAAAATTAGCTTTAAATTTGAGCGAAGATAGTTTGCAGGAGTGCCTCGATGAGCCCGCGCCCATCGACCTTCTCGTGCGCACGGGCGGCGAGCAGAGGCTATCAAATTTTATGCTTTGGCAAGCTAGCTACGCCGAGTTTGCCTTTACGTCCACGCTTTGGCCCGATTTTACGCGCGAGGAGCTAGCCTTGATAACGGCTAAGTTTAAGAAAAAAGATAGAAGGTTTGGCGGACTTTAAATTTGACGTTTTTGGCTACCGCTATCTTTTAAATTTATGTCGTTTTATTTAATTCACTCGCCGAAAAAGTGCCTTTAAATTTGACAAATAAAAACCTTGCCGCAACGCCGTTTTGCATAAATTTTGAACCAAAATCTTTAAATTTAAAATCATTCAAGGCAATATTTCGCTAAAATCGACTTTAAATTTTTGCATTTTTATATTTTTCTGCGCAAAAAACGAGGCGAATTTAGATCAAACTAACGCGATAAATCAGCAATTTTACGCAAAAATTATCTTTTATGGTTTAAAAAGCCAAGTTTTAGCGCAAGCCCGCAAAAATGGAATAAATTTAAATAGGAGAGTTATGATTTTTGCCGTTTTATTTTTTATTTTAGGCGCCGCAGTCGGCAGCTTTAGCAACGTCTTAATCTACCGTATGCCGCGCGGCGAGAGTATAAATTTCCCCGCCTCGCACTGCCAAAGCTGTAAAACCCCGCTAAAGCCGTATCACAACATCCCGATTTTCGCATGGCTGTTTTTGCGCGGCAAATGCGCGTTTTGCGGCGAAAAAATCAGCTTTCAGTATCCACTCATTGAGCTTGCTAGCGCCCTACTTTGCGTGCTTGCGTATTTTTATGAAACGCGCGGACTAGAGATGTTTGCGGACGGCTTTTACACCGCGATTTTTAAGGCGGCGATGCTTGGTATCTGCTTTATCTTGCTGCTAGCGCTTAGCCTCATTGATTTTCGCTACAAAGCCGTTCCCGATCCGCTGCTTTTTGCTAGCGTCGCATTTTCGCTGCTTTACGGATTTAATCTCCCCGCCTCTTTTGACTCGGAAGGGCTTTTGCAAGCCTTTGATTCGTTTATAAACGCCGCGATTTTTATGTTTGCTTTTTGGCTACTTCGCGCGCTCGTTAGCCTAGCCCTTAAGCGCGAAGCCATGGGCTCTGCTGACATCTTTATAGCAGGCGTTATGGGTGCGATTTTGGGTATCAAGCTAGGCCTCATGGCGATCTACGTCTCGGCGCTACTGACGCTGCCTGCATACGTTATCGTGCAAAAGCGCGGATACGAGCTGCCTTTCGTGCCGTTTCTAAGCCTTGCTACGCTTATCGTTTATGCATTTAAGGATCAGTTTTTTTTACTAATGAGGCTCATTTATGGATAGGACGGCGCGCTATCTCTTATCAAACTTTCTAGGCACGTTCGCATCGCTATTTGCGACGCTTTTTCTCATCATGTCGATCGTGTTTTTTATCCAGATCGCACGCATCACCTCCTATATCGAGATTACGTTTTTAGAGCTTTTTAAACTTTATATGTTTATGCTGCCTAGAGTACTGCTTTTTACCGTACCGATCGCATTTTTTGCATCGCTTGCGCTTATGTTTTTCAGGCTTTCTCGCGAAAACGAGAGTATCGTGCTTTTTACGCTCGGATACTCGCCCGTTAGGATCGCTAAATTTTTCCTCATCGTTAGCGGCGCGGTTTCAGCCTTTCTCATCGTTACCGCGGTAGTGCTGATCCCTACGGCTGCGGAGCTAAACTCAAATTTCGTCTCATACAAAAAAACCGTAGCCAAGCTAAATTTAAAAACAACCGAATTCGGGCAAAAATTCTCCGACTGGATGGTCTTTATCCAAAACGAAAAGAGCGACGAAAACGGCACTCTTTACGAGGGCGTGACGCTTTATTCGCCAAAAGATGGCGCGCATAGGTTTGTTCTAGCCAAAAACGCTCGCCTAACCAATAGCAATGCCACGCTTGAGCTTACGCTAGCCGAGGGTAAAATTTACGATATCGGCGATACCTCGTGGCATAAAACCGACTTTGGCACGATGAAAATCCGCACCGTCCAAGAGGATAGCGTCGCGCAGACGAAGTCGTTTTGGCAGTATTGGCAGGCAATGAGCGAGGATAAAAAGCGTGCTAAAGACTTTGCGACCTACGTTCTTATCGCGCTTTTTCCACTAGCAACGACGCTTTTTGCCTTGAGCCTTGGTATCGTGACCTACCGCTACGAAAAGGGCTTTGTGTATTTTGGGATATTTGGCGTGCTATTCGGGTATTTTACGCTCATTATGCTTTTTAGCTCGCGCGTTTTTATCACGATTGCGGCGATATTTTTGCTATTTTTTATCGCCTCGATTTTTAGCTTTAGGGCTAAAATTTTAAAAAGATACTAAGTGCGGCTTAAACTCGTTTTTAGCTACGACGGGTCGAAATTTCAGGGCTCGCAGACCCAACCGCACGAAAACGGCGTCGAGGACGCTCTGGGCGTAGCTCTAGCGCATGTAGGGATCTTTAGCAAAATAATCTCCAGCTCGCGCACAGACAAGGGCGTGCACGCAAACAATCAAGTCGCCTGCGTGGAGTGCGGCGAGCATTTCAAGGACTTTACGCGTCTAAAATCACTCATCAACCGCCACGCTCATCCGGCCATTCACGTCAAATTTATAAGCAGCGTTAAAGACGAATTTCATCCGCGATACGACGCTACGGCGCGCGCATATCGATACATAGTAAATCACGGCGACTTTTCTCCTTTTTTATCGTCTTACGAGACTTTTTTACCCAAATTTGACCTAAATTTAGCAAACGAACTACTCGCGCTTTTTGTCGGGGAGCATGATTTTAGCGCGTTTATGAAGCTTGGCAGCGATGTCAAAAGCCCGGTGCGGCGCGTCGCAAAAGCGTTTTGCTACGAGCGCGGCGAACGAACGATTATCGTTTTTAAAGCAAACGGCTTTTTGCGCGCCCAGGTTCGCCTCATGGTCGCTAGCGTTTTCAAGGCGCTTGAGCTTGCCAAAAGCGGTAAATTTAGACAAATGCAGACGCAGGAGTTTAAATTTGAGCGCGCAGAGGTGGCAAATTTGGACGCAAATTTAAACAAAAAAAGCCGCGATAATATCCTGACGGCAAGTCACAAAAGCTTAAATTTGGCGAAATTTGAAAATAATGCAAATTTAACCGTCGAACGCGCAGAGTGCGTCGCTTCAAAATTTGACGCTAAAAACTCAAATTTAAACAAAGTCGCAAACAACTGCCGCGGTGCACATTTCCTCAAAGCAAAAGAGCTTTTACGCCGAGCTATCTACGAGCGAAAGCCGCTCACGCGTATCCCCGCGCCGCCAAACGGCCTTTACCTAAACCGAGTTTTTTACGAATGATAAACCCAAAAATAAAAGAAGCCATCGCCGCCGTAACGCAAAAGCAAAAAGAGTGCAAAAAAGTAGTCAAAAAATACGCTACGTTTATGACTATAACGACATTTGTCGCGCCGATACTACTTTTTATTATTATGGAGCGACGCTTTGAAATATTCTTTCTTTTATTTGCAGTCATCCCAATATACGTCACGCCGAGGATTCCAAAAGTAGAAGAAACGCTGGAAGAGTATAGAAGCTTCTACAAAAATGTTTTTGTTAGCACGGTAGTTGCCGATATAAATAGTAATTTTACATACGAGCCTCAAAAAGGCATCAGCGCAAACGAATTTTATAAAAGCGGAATATACAGACGCGTAAATTTTTACGGCGAAGACCAAATAAGCGGCACTTATGCTAATGTCAAATTTCAATTAAGCGAGGCTATAAAAGTAGAAAAAACATACGACTCAAACGGCTCAAAAGACCCTTATCTGGCGCTTTTAAGAGTAAGCAAAGTCATATACGACGAATACATGGACTTTAGCGGTACAGTACTAGTCTGCGAGTTTTATAAAAATTTCAAAGGACAAACTATACTAGCCGATAAGAAGGTGCTAAATACGAAAATATCTGGCGAAAAAGAGATACTTGACGATACGGAGTTTAACAACGAATTTCGCGTATTTACCGACGACAAAATAGAAGCGCGCTATCTTTTAAGTCCCGGTTTTATGCAACGCCTGCGCGAGGTTAAGCAAGGTTTTGGCAATGCCGTATCGCTAAGCGCGGCATTTATGGACGATAAATTTTATCTCTTTTTAAACGGCGCGAAAGACCGTTTCGAGAGTTCGCTCTTTGACCCGCCGCTAAACCTTTCTGATGCACAAGCCATAAAAGACGAAATCTTGCGGCTGTTGCGCGTCATAGACGAGTTAAATTTGAGCCTTGACGTTTATAAGTGATTTTGCTTTTTCGGCGGTAAATTTCGCCAACGATGAACTTAAAATTTGAGCGTAAATTCGGTCAGCAAATTTAAATATACCGCAATTTAGATAAAAATACTAAATTTTGATTTAAACGTGTAAAACTTCGCAACGCCGCACAAAGTCGGTCGCTCATAGCAGGCGCATATTTTCAAATTTAACGGCACTAATCTAAAATAAATACAGCCGGCGCTTGCCCGTAAATTTGAGCCGAATTTACAAAATATCCCTCTGCCCTTTTGCGTTTACCGGGCTTAGCACGCCCATTTGCTCCATCTGCTCGATGATCGTAGCTGCGCGGTTGTAGCCGATTTTTAGGCGGCGTTGCAGATAGCTGATCGAGGTTTTTTGCTCGCTTAATACGATCTCTTTGGCCTCTTCGTAGAGCTCGTCTAGCTCGCCCGCGATCGCAGTACCGCCGCCTGCGCCGCCGCTAGCGCCCTCCTCAGCTAGAAATCTCTCGTCGTAGACCACCTCTTGCTGCGCTTTTAGGAAATTTACTATCGTATCGATCTCTTTTTCGCTAGCAAAGGGCGCGTGCAGTCTGATGACGCCGGGGCTTCCCGGAGGCGTAAATAGCATATCGCCGCGTCCTAGCAGACTCTCTGCGCCCATTTGATCTAGGATCACCTTGCTGTCGATGCGCTGACCGACGCGGTAGCTGATGCGGCTAGGTAAATTTGCCTTGATTAGCCCCGTCACGACGTCCACGCTGGGGCGCTGGGTGGCGACGATGAGATGTATGCCGCTAGCCCGTGCCATCTGCGCCAGACGCCCGATATATAGCTCCACGTCCTTGCCGCTAGTCATCATGAGATCAGCCAGCTCGTCTATGATCACGACGATGTACGGGAACTGCTCGCCGCCCTCCTCTTTCATCTTTTCGTTGTAGCTTTCGATATTTTTGGTGCGCGTGTGACTCATGATCTTGTAGCGGCGCTCCATCTCAGTAACCATGTTTGAGAGCGCAGTGATGGCCTGCTTAGCCTGCGTGATGACCGGAGTTAGCAGGTGCGGGATGTCGTTATAGATGCTAAACTCAAGCATTTTTGGATCTATCATCATCAGGCGAAGCGTCTGCGGGCTGTTGCGATATAGAAGGCTTAGCAGCATTGCATTTATACCTACGCTCTTGCCAGATCCCGTAGTGCCAGCGATTAGCAGATGCGGGAGCTTTTTTAGATCGGTAACAAAGGGCGCGCCGACGATATCCTTGCCCAGCGCGATAGTCAGCGGACTGCTCGAGTTTTTGAAAACCTCGCTATCTAAAATTTCCTTTAGATAGACGGTTTCGATGTTTTTGTTAGGCACTTCGATACCCACGACGTCTTTGCCGGGGATCGGCGCCTGGATACGGATAGTCTGCGCGCGTAGAGCCATCGCGAGGTCGTCTTGTAGGGTTAAAATTTTACTCACCTTGATGTGCGGCGCCTGACGAAACTCAAATGTCGTGACGATCGGACCCGTATAGGTGCGCACGACATCGCCGTCTATTTTAAATTTACGCAGTTTATCGAGTAGATCGGAGATCTTTTGATCGATCTCGGCTTCGTTTACGCTATGCGAGCGTTTTGGCGGATCGTTTAAAAATTTAAGCGGCGGCAGCGCGAAATCCTTAGGTTTTTCGACCTTACCTTTTTCCATTTGTTCGAGTAGTTTTTTGTTTTCGGCGACTTCATTTAGGATCTCGACGCCGTTTATAGTAGTACTTTTTTCTTCTAAATTTGACTCGCTTTCATCCTGCGCATCGTCTTCATCGTCCGGCTCGTCTTCGTCCTCTAGCTTTTCGCTGTTTTCCTCGCTCAAATTTGACTCGCTTTGAGCTTTAGGCTTTTTGATTTGCCTAGGTTTTTTTTGCATTTTTGGCTTAATCTCGCCCGCGTTTTCAAATTTATCTTCATTGGCGCTAGGTTCTACAAAAGCCTTTTTTAAGATAGCTACGATGTTATCCTGTGCGATGAGACCAAAGCTCAGCACAAAAAGCATCAAAATAAATACCCACATACCTATCACGCCGGCCACGTCTTTTAGCGCTTCGTTTACGGTGTTTGCGACCAGTCCGCCGTAGCTAGCGTCCGCACCTGATTGAAACATCAAAAACGCCAAAAACAGTAGCACCGCACCAAGCGTCGTCTGGGCAAATTCGGCACTAAAACCGTTAAAGTATTTGTAAATATAATACGCAAAAAATATAAAAACAAAAGGGTAAACGTAAGCTATAAAGCCAAAAAGCTTGAAATTCCAAAGCCCGATCGCGTTGCCGAGGCTCCCGACGAAATTTGCCGCAGGCGCGATGGTAGCAATCCCGAAAAATATCAAAAAACAAACGACTATAACTAAAACCGATTCTCTTAAAATGGCGCGTCCTTTTAAATTTAGTAAATTTAAATTTGCGGGAGGACGAATTACGAAGCCGAATT
Source organism: uncultured Campylobacter sp. (assembly GCA_963529735.1). Classification (GTDB taxonomy): domain Bacteria; phylum Campylobacterota; class Campylobacteria; order Campylobacterales; family Campylobacteraceae; genus Campylobacter_A. The sequence continues at coordinate 14,236 of CAUSAR010000001.1, read as the reverse complement.
TATCAAATTCGACCCCATTTTCGCTCCGCCCGCTTTGATAACGAAACTTTAATAAAACGGTAGATTATAGCGAGTTTTTACATATAGTTTAATAATGAAAGCTGGTTTATCTTAGCCACGGACTGCAACATCGCCTGATACGACATCATTTTTTGCATGAGGTTCATATAGGTCTCGACGTGGTCTGCGTTTGTGATATCGGCCTTGACGGTTTTTACGTTTACCTCCATGACGCTAGCATGCGTATTGGTTTGTATTAGCGCATTGGTTTGATTTCCAACTTTAGTGCGGATTTTGTTTACGTGATCGGCGATATGATCCAGTCTCTCGATCGCGCCCTGGATACCGGAGTTTCGCGGATGCTCGCCCTCGCTATCGGCGCGGTATTGACCGCTTCTTACAGCCTCTATCATCCTATCCAGGTCATCAAAAATATCCACACTCGGGCTGTCTATTTCGATACCGTTGTTTGCCGAAAAGTTCCATAGTGAACCGTCTCCTTGCGTGGTTGCAGGCGTCGTGCCGGTGCTATCTCCGTAAAATTGATCAGAATTTACCTCGTCGTAAATTCCGACTTTTATCGGCGTGACGGCATTTTGCTTGTCGGTTACTTTTATACGGCCGCGGTGATCCATATTTGCTTCAACGCTGCCTTGCGATTTTGAGATAGCTTGTTTGTATGCGACATAATCAGCTTGCGTATTACCGCCGGCGCCCGCAGGAACATTGTCACTAGCTACCATACCGATGATGTCGTTTAGCTGCCTAAAAGTCATATTTTTTGACTGCGTTTCTCTACCCTCGGTGGTCGGCGGGTTTGTGGTGTCATTGTAAAAACTATCCCAAACCTCGGTAGTGTATGTGGTGCCATCCGGTCTTGTTATGCTTACCTGAGCATTACCTGATGTTGCAGGCGGTACGGCGCTACCGAAAATCACGTCCACTTTATAATCTCCGCCGCTTTTAGATTTGATCTGCATTTTTAAGGCTTGATCATTCATGTCGTATTTGTCTCTTTCGCCGGGATATAGCTCTTTTGAGCCCACGACTTGGCTTAGTGTCGTGTTATCGTCGGCAAATTTACCGCTGCCGCGCTCTACTTGCGATACGGTGCCTACTAGATTTCTGCCTTCTTGTTTTAAATTTATCTTGTCGTAGTCGTAGGCATTTGTAACGGCGCCGCCTAGGTCTTCGTATTTGCTTTTGACAAATTCCGTGATTTCATAGTCGCCAGGGTTTGCACGCACCTTGGCCTCAAGCGAGTTTGCACCGCTAGTTAGGCTATCAACCGAGTCAAACTCGCCTGAGGCGGCGATAATGTTAGCAGCCGTCAGATCTTCTGCCTTATTTAGTTTTTTCGTCGCCGCTATCATATGAAAATCAATAACCTGATTGCCCTTGCTTAGGTCTTTTACGTTGATTTGACCTTGGTTATTTATCGTTACTTCGACGACTTTATTAGTCGGAGTGTTGCCGTATTCGGTGCCGATTTTTTCTAGCAGGTCGTTTATCGAAGCGTTCGACGTCATCTTAAATTTACTTGTAAAGCTCGTGCCGTTTGGCTTTTTACCCTGCAAGAAAAAGGTCGTATCCTGAAACCGCCTAACGCCGGTGCCGGTGAAATCCTGATTGGTTAAAGTTTTTTCGTCTTTTACATATTTAAAGCCGATTAGATCGCGCATTTTATGCTCGCTATCGATATAAACGGTTTTATTTTTATCGTCCAAATTTTGCGCTTTTAGCATTGTATTGGAGGTGACTTTTTTATTATAGTCGCCGTCCTTGCCCAAAAATAGCTCATGGCCGTTTTGGTTGTAGGTCAAATTTACCTGAGCTCCGCCCACAGTTTTCATCGCCTGCGCATTGCCGTAGTACTCGTTTGTATCGCCGTTTATAGGCTTTGTATTTATTGCGCTTCCAGAAAATAAAAACTGTCCGTTTATCGAGGTGTTGGCGATATTTACCAGGTGATTTTTGATACCTTGAAGGTCGTTTGCGATGGCTTCGCGCGAGGTTTTAGAGTGGATTTCATTTGCGCCTTGAACCAGCTTTGTTTTAAAAGTTTCAAGTTGCTGCTTAAATTCACCCAAAGCCTTGTCTGTATTTTTTGAAAAGTGTTGCGCCTTTGACGTCGCCGTTTGCACCTGCTCAAGCGTCGCAACCTCGTAATCAAGCCTCATGCCGTCGTTATAGACGCTGCTGTCCTCGAAAGAATTTTGGATTTTTAGACCGCTTGAAATTTGCGTATTTAGCTTGTAAAGCGCTTTCATATTGGTCTGATAGTCGTAGTTATTCGTAAATTTCATCAGCTGATTCGTCATTCTCATCGCATTTTTCCTTAAATTTAATTGAGCTCTTGCAAGCAAATAAAGTTCCACTCGTTATATCGTCAAATTTCAAAATTTATTTAGTTTTAGATATGATTTTGACAAATTTAAGGAGAATAAATGAAAATACTCTTTTCGCCGAGCGAAGCCAAAACCGCCGTAAGTCCAAACAATTTTATAGATAAGGACGCCTTTATTTTTCCAAATTTATATGAAAAGCGGCATGAGATTTTAAAAATTTACGACAAATTCTTACAAACGGCCGAATTGGAGCAAATTTCAAGACTTTTTGGAGTTAAAAATTTGATCGATGAACCGAGCTTGCGCGAAAGCTTATTTAAAAAAGGTGCGGTAAAAGCCATCCTGCGCTACGACGGAGTTGCCTACAAGCACCTTGACTACCGCAGCCTTGATAACGCGGCACAGGAGTTTATAGATAAAAATACGCTGATTTTTTCAAATTTATTCGGCCCCGTGACTGCGGCGGATATGCTACCAGAATACAAACTAAAGCAAGGCGAGCGTATAAACGGGCTAAATTTGGAGGAATTTTATAGGCAAAATTTTAGCGACGAGATAGATGAGTGGCTAGGAGATGACGATATTTTAGACCTTAGGGCCGATTTTTACGAGAAATTTTACCGCATACAAAAACCGTTTGCGACCTTTAAATTTCTAAAAAACGGCAAAGTCGTCAGCCACTACGCCAAAGCTTACCGAGGAATAGTTTTGAGGCAGGTTGCCAAAAACCAAGTGAAAAATTTAGGCGAGCTTTGCAAAATGGATATAGAAAATTTGCGCCTCGTAGATATCAAAAAAACGGGGCTAAAAAGCGAGTTTTTGGTGCAAATAGTCTAAAATTCGAGCTTTTTCATCAAATTTGCGTAAAAATCGTTAAATTTTCGGCTAAAAACTATTGTATTTTTTATAAAAACGTTGTAAAATGCCCGCATATCACTTCTTATTAAGGATGGTTCTATGAAAAAAGCTGATTTTATTCAAGCTGTTGCCGACAAGGCCGGTCTTTCTAAAAAAGATTCTCTAAAGGTAGTTGATGCCGCACTAGAGACTATCGAAGAGGTTCTTAAAAACGGCGATAGTATTAGCTTTATAGGCTTTGGCACATTCGCTACTGCCGAAAGAGCCGCTAGAAAAGCAAGAGTACCGGGAACTACGAAAGTTATAGATGTTCCTGCTGGCAAAGCGGTTAAATTTAAAGTAGGCAAAAAATTAAAAGAAGCAGTAGTAGCAGGCGCAGGCAAAAAAGGCAAAAAGAAATAATCACCCTTTCATGAAAGCTCAAGATTGGGCTTTCATGTTTTTTAATCTCTTTTTTATATCTTTCAAGGTAAAATCTCACTTCTTTAATTAGCCCGAGTGGTGAAACTGGTAGACGCGCCAGACTCAAAATCTGGTAAGGGCAACCTTGTGTCGGTTCGAGTCCGACCTCGGGCACCATGTAAACTTACAAATATCCAAAAATGCACTATCCTCGACATATGAGTGCCTAAAAAGTATCTTAAAAAAAATAAAATAGAATATTCCAAACCAACTACCAGCTGGCGAAGTGTAATTTTTTGTGCTTTCAGAAAAACACAACACATATGCTATTTTATTTTTACTACCAGGTATGTTTGATTGCTGTCAAAATTGTTTACATAACTCTATGTTTATTCCAAAGGTCATAGTTGCATTTTTTACCATCCCGCTACGCTCCTTTTAACTTCGCGGACGAGCGAAGCCCACCCTTGCGACGAGGGATTTCACCCCCCCCCTTGACCCATCTAAAGTACACGTCGGCGCGCCGGCCTCCGCGTATAGTGCAGTTTTTAATCATTTTTCAGCCCTTTTTTATCTTTATATTATTAAAATTTAGATGCAAATTTATACAACGGAGACGCTAAAATGAACGATCTATTTATCGGCGTCGTATTCTATTTTGCTTTTATGTTTTTTGGACTTCTTTTTCTTGCTATTTGCGCTTTTTGGTATATTTCTATCCCGCTATTTTGTATTTACGTGTATTTTAAATATTTCAGAAAAGAGAGAAAATTTGAGGCTAGAGTTTTAGAGCCTTAAAACTCTTTTGCAAGCCTCAAAGCTATTTCATAATAATCTCCAAACTCGTTAAATTCTATTTTTTAAATTAAAGAATATGGATTTACGGTTGCAAATCAAACCACTAAACAACTGCTATGACAACAAGCCTAAACGTCGCGCTAGTTTTAAATTTTAGCCTAATTTGGCTTCAAATTTGACTATTTTGCCACTACGCTTGCTCGCTCGTAGTGTGCGATGATTTTGTTATGAATCAGTAGCGAGATATAAATCACTGCACCGCCAAGGCAGAGTCTTAGTATGTCCGCATCTTTATGCCAAAATACTAAATTTACGATGATGGCTGCAGGTATGAGAGCGTTATTCATGATGGCTAGAGTGCCGCTATCTACCTCGCATGCGCCTTTGTTCCATAAAAAGTAACCTAGACCGCTAGCTCCGATACCAAGCCAGAGTATAGCCGAGTTAGAAGCGGCATCACCGCTTCTAGTTTTTATAAGCTTATCTCTTTTATATCGGCGATCTTAAGAAATTCCGCGTAAATTTGCCCCACGAGCGCAAGGCGGTTTTTACGCACGAGCTCGTCCTGGGCATTTATCATTACGTTGTCAAAAAACTCGTCTATCGTGGCTTTTAGATCGAAAAGATTTTTTAGGCGTTCACTATATGAGCCGCCGGCTTTTACCGCGGCCTTAAACGCATCATTTAGCTTTTTTTCACTCTCGTTTTCAAATTTAGCTTCATCGACCGAGCCGAAATTTTCGTCCTTGATTATGTTTGCCAGACGTTTAAACGTGCTGAAATTTTGCCTAAAGTCATCCGCCGCACAGATAGCGCCCAGAGCCTCGATCGCCTCGCACTGTGCGAGTATATCGCCTTTTTTGCTAGCTAGGCAGGCTTTTACTACGGACGGATTCACGTCAAAAAATGTATAAAGTCTATCAAATATAAATCCTATCAGCGCCTCGACGTCAAATTTAGCATATCCCTCCGCCGTCTCGCGCAAAAACGCCGCGATATCAAGGTTTAGATTTTCATTTTGGATGATCTTGATGACGCCGTTAGCCGCGCGGCGCAGCGCATACGGGTCCTTGTTGCCGCTTGGGATCTTGCCCGCGCTAAAGAGACCGATTAACGTCTCGAGCTTGATCGCGAGCGCGACGACGGAGCTAAAGATGGTGCTAGGTAGCGCGCTGGCCTCGCCGCTTGGCAAGTATTGCTCCTTGATCGCGGTTACGACGTTTTCGTTTTCGCCCTTAGCCGCCGCGTAGTAGCCGCCCATCACGCCCTGAAGCTCAGTGAACTCATATACCATCTGCGTGGTTAGATCAGCCTTGCTCAGCATCACGGCGCGCTCCAGCAGCTCCTCGTAGTCCTCTCCCGCGCACGCTTTTAGACGATCGGCGCAGATTTTAGCCAGCCGCTTTGCGACGCCCAGCTCGCGCACACTTTTATCGTATGTGCTGCCAAGCTCCTTTAGATAGGTGATGTTTTTTAGCTTTTCCGGACCAAACTCATGCGCCAGGTCGCTGCGCCAGAAAAACATCGCGTCGCTAAGTCTCGCGCGCAAAACCTTTTCGTTGCCTTTCACGATGAGTGCGGGCTCTGGCGAGATGGCGTTGCTGACGACCACAAAGCGATTAGCGAGCTTGCCTCCCTCAAAAACCGGAAAATATCTCTGATTTTCCTTCATAGAGGTTATGATGACCTCGCTAGGCACCTCCAAAAACTCCCGCTCAAAGCCGCCCAGCAGCGCAGTCGGATGCTCGGTGATCGCTACGACCTCGTCTAGCAGCGCCTCGTCCACCTCGACCGTTACGCCGTTTTTAGCCTCGATTTGTTTAAATTCGCTCAAAATTTTCTCTCGGCGTGCGTTTTGATCGAGGATTACGCCGATTTTAGGCATCGCAGCGAAATAATCTTTTGCGTTTTTGACGGTAAATTTATCGTAACCTACGCTTCTGTGCATGAAAATACTGTCGCCGCTTTCCACGTCAAATTTGTTAAATTTAACAACCTCGTCTCCAAGTAGGCACAAAAACGAGCGTATCGGACGGATAAACTCAAATTTACCATCGCCCCAGCGCATAGATTTGCCAAAATTTAAGCCGAGCAAAAACTTCTCTATCATATCGCCAAGAAGCTCGGAGCTAGGCTTGCCCGCGACTGGCTTTTTGTAGTAGAGCACCTCTTTGCCGCCGACAGTTTCAAATTTGAGCTCGGACTCCTCGATACCGCATTTTTTAGCAAAGCTTAGCGCGGCCGGCGTCCAGGCGCCGTCTTTTTGCGCAACTTGCCTAGGCGCACCGATAAACTCGCTAAATCCGTCCTCCTGACGCACCGCAAATTTCGGGTGGTAAAACGCAATCCTACGCGGCGTGTAATAAAACTCGCACTCGCTATCTAGGCCGTTTTGCGCTAGAGTCTCGCGCCATTTTGCCGCGACGTTGCCGCACTCTTTTAAAAACGGGATCGCCGGCAACTCCTCGACGCCGATCTCCACAATTAGTTCTTTTGTTTCGCTCATTTTTTATCCTTTTTTAAATTTTGTCTTTTTTTGCTTCTCTCAAGCGTCTGCGTGACGAATCCGCGCATCAAAAATATCACGAAAAGCACGAATGCGCCCAGCACCAATGCGTCAATTATTCTCATTTTCTATCCAAATTTGAGGTTCGTTTTTATAATTCACTACGCGAACAGACGTAAAAATCGCCTCTTTTTCGTTGCGCGGTTTGCCCTTAGCGCCGTAAATTTTGATATCTCCGTACGGCGTGTAGAGTCTGCCGTTTCGCACTTCGCCGCCGATACGACCAAGTACGTCGCCCGCGCGCGCTTGTTTTAGATTTTTAGCTTCCAGCATCTGACCTTGCGGATCTTGCGTTTCGTCATAAATTTTTACCGCATAATGCGAGCTGATCTCAAGATTTCCCTTAAACTCGTCTAGGCGGTTTACCGCTACATCCATGACCTGACCGAGTTTTGTGTCGTTTTTTGGCTCGTAGACGTAGATACCGCGCTTATCTTGAGCTAACGTAAAGCCCTTTTTATCTTTTTGCACGACCGTAGCGCGTTTTAGCAAAACGGGCAAATTTGACTTTTTTGACAGCTCGCCGACCCGCGCTTCGGCGATATTTTGTAGCGTATTTTTAGCGTTTTTATCAAAATTTAGTCTAAAAACCAGAGCGAAGTGATCCGAAATTTGCGCCCCGTCTCGCTCAACCTTAAAGCTTTTTAAGACGTAGTTTTGGCTAAGTGCGTCCTTTGAGAGCAGGACGTGGTCGAGCGCGTTTAGACTCGTATGCGAGTAGCGCTCGTGCTTTGGCAAAAACACCCAAAGATTGGCTAAATTTTTACTAGTCGCAAGATCGCCCAGCAGTTCTTTATCTCCGTAAGGCGCGTTAAAATCACCCAAAACCACAACCTTTTGGGTATCCGCAAGGGCTGATTTTAGCGTGATAAATGCAGTTTTTCGCTGCTTTAGAGGATTTTTTCTAGCGGGAAAATGCAAATTTAAAAGGCTAAATTTTTGCCCGTTTACTTCAAAATCAAGCTTTAAAATGTCTCTTGTTTTTACGTTTGGTACGCTGAAAATTTGCGTTTTTTCAGGCTTTACGCGAGACAGCACGGCTAGTCCTACGGGGCCGTTTTTGCCTTTAGAAAAGGCAAAATATTTATAGCTCGTCTCCCTCATAAGCTCTTTTAAAATTTGCTCGTTTTCGATCTCTTGAAGCGCGATGATATCGGCGTTTAGCTCTTTTATCTTTGCGCTTACGGCTTTAAATTTGGCGTTCGCTTTTTTCTCGTTCCATTCTGATTTTCCGACGACGAAATCCTTATACTCGCTGCCGTCGTTTTTGGCGTCAAATAAATTTTGCACGTTAAACGTGGCAATCTTTAGCTCGGCGCCCGCCGCAAAAACGGCAAAAAACAGAGCTGAAAAAATGAGGGCAAAGAGCCTATTTGCCGTAAATTTCATAATGCGCTTCCAAAGCCTGACTGGGCGAAATTTTGTCTGATAGCCTCATACGCGATGATGCCCACGCTCGTGGCTAAATTTAAGCTCCTGCCCTGCTCGCCCATCGGGATTTTGATCGCGTTTGCGAAATTTCGCTCCATTAGCTCCATAGGCAGGCCCGTGCTTTCGCCGCCGAAAAACAAAAAGTCGCCCTTTTTAAACTCCGCTTCAAAATAAAATTTATGCGCCTTCGTCGTCGCGTAAAAAAATCTATCCTCGTAAGCGGCGTTTGCGCGCAAAAACTCGTCCAAACTCTCCCAAATTACAGGATTTAGCAGCGCCCAGTAATCAAGACCCGCGCGCCTAACGGCCTTTTCGCTGATGTCAAAAACGGTCGGTTTGATTATATGAAGCTTAAGGTTTGCATTTACGCACATGCGGCCGATCGAGCCCGTATTTTGGGGGATTTGAGGATGAACGAGGACGATATTAAACATTTAAAAAGCCGCCTTAGCCTGTGTTTTAAAAGCCAAAAAAGTACTTGCCGAGCCGCTCAAATTTAGGCTTTTTGCAAAACTTATACTAAAAAGAATATTTTTATTTTGAAAATTTATATTTGAAGTTTTTTCCACTTTCGCCTCTTTAAAATAGGGCTTGATTTTAGCCAATTTGCGCTTTTAACTAGGTTAATTTTTAGGCACAGCTTGACTTTTCGTTTAAAAATTTTTCTATCGCTATATCCTGCCTGCGCCTTATCTCAGTACCGATCGCAGCGCCTTTAAAGCCTAGCTTTAAAATCTCCGCCGTGTCGATAGCGGGTTCAAATTTAGCCTCATAAACGCCTAAATTTTTAGCTCTTTTTATGAGGTTTGGCGAGTTTAACCCGAGCCAGCTTTTTAGCGGTTTATCAAGGGCGATTTTTAGTAAACCTTTGTCGCTCGGATGACCTTCAAAAAACGGCTCTTTGACGCAGACTTCAAAGCTTTTAGGCAGTCCTAAATCGTAAAAATTTCTAACGCCGAAATAGCCGTTTAAAAGATACAAAAACTCGCGCTCGTCTTTTTTGCCGTTTTGTTTGGGCAGAAATTTGACCGCGCTTTTTAGTTTTGCGGCAAATTTTTCCGCCTCGGCTCGGCTCAAATTTAACCCGAAAATTTTACCAAGAAGACCTAGTTTATAAAGATACCAAAAGCCGACCTCTTGAAATTTAGCGCCAAAAAGCTTCATTAGCTCGCCGTTTATGCGCTCACGGCTAAGATCGCCGATACTTAGGCCCTTCATCAGCCTCAAACTCTCGCGCGCGATACGGAAATTTAGCCGTGCGCTAAACTGCACAGCTCGCAGTACGCGCAGGCTATCTTCGGCGAATTTTTCATCGTCGATATGGCGCAAGATACCGCGCCTTAGGTCGCGCTCTCCGCCGTAAAAGTCCAAAAACGAGCCGTCAAAGATATTTATCATCATCGCATTTACGGTAAAGTCTCGGCGCAAAGACGCCGCGCGCTCGTCGTCCGCATAGGCGACCTTAAAGGCCTTGTGCCCCTCGCCCGTTTTATTTTCGGTTCGCGGTAAAGAAAGGTCGAAGTTTTTAAATTTATAAACGAAGTAGTTTTTGCCCACGCCGCAAGCGCCGATTTGCGCCATCAGCGCGTCAAATTTAGCCGGGTCGATACCGTAAATTTCAACGTCAAAGTCGGATATTTTTTTACCAAGCATCGCGTCGCGAACGCAGCCGCCGACGATATACGCGCGCTTGGTGTGGGGTGCTAGAAAATCTCGCAGCCATTTTAGATTTTTATTTTTGCAGATTTTCGAGCCGATTTTCGACATTTGCCAGCACGAATTCTAAAAATTTAAGCGTGAGCGAGAGTCTGTCTTTCAGATTTTCCTCGCTTGTCGCATTTAGCCCCTCAAAAAGCACCAAAATGCGCTCTTTTAGGTTTTTTAGAAATATCTCCTCGCCCGTGAAATTTGCAACCTCGACTTCAAAGGCCTTTTGTGGCGCGGCGGTCACGGCGACCTCCTCTACGCCGTCAAATTCGGGCGCGATGTTTTGCGAGTTTGCCGCGCTTTCTAAAACGGCTTCAAACTCGCTAGCCTCGTCCACGCTTATCTCACTAACTAAATTTGCAAGGCCCGCAGCATTGGTCAAATTTACGTCGCCGCTTGAGGTCGGAACGCTCGTCAAATTTGCCGCGTTTTCAGCCTCACTAGCGCCCAAGTTTTCCTGCGCGGCGCTCATTTGCTTTAGCTCCATCGCCACCTCGTCTATCGCCATTTTTGCTATTTCTTCTAGTTTCATAGTTTTATCAGCCACCTTTTAAATTCGGTTATTTCTTCGTCGGTTTTCATTTTGATGAAAAAGTCTTTCATCTGCTCATTTACGCCCATTTTTTTTCTGCTAAGGCCGCTTAGACGCCTTATCGCGGCGATCGCGGCGGCGTTTGCAGGCTCGCGCTTTAGGATATTTTTATAAACTATCAGCGCATCGTCTTTTAGCCCTTGAGCCTCGTAGATTAGGGCTTCGGTAATCGTATCTTTCATCTTTACGCTTTTTTTACGAGCGAGGCTACGATACTGCCCATTTCGCTCGTAGTGCAAATTTCTTTAGCGTCAAATTGCGCTATATCCTTTGTCCTGTATCCTTGTGCGAGCGCGGTTTTTACGGCGTTTTCGATCGCTTTTGCAGACTCGTTTTCGCCGAATGAATACCTAAGCATCATCGCGGCGCTTAGTATCGTAGCGACCGGGTTTGCGATGCCCTGCCCCGCGATATCGGGCGCGCTGCCGTGGATAGGCTCGTAGATACCTACCTTGCCTCCGATGCTGGCACTTGGCAGGAGCCCTATCGAGCCGCACACCATGCTAGCCTCGTCGCTTAAGATATCTCCAAATAGATTTTCCGTTAAAATCACGTCGAATTTACTAGGCGCACGCACCAGCTGCATCGCCGCGTTATCGACGTACATAAACTCCAAATTTACCTCCGGATAGCTCTTTGCGACCTCGCTCGTGACCTCACGCCACAGCTGACTGGTCTCAAGCACATTTGCCTTATCGACCATGCAGACGCGTTTTTTGCGCTTCATCGCGGTTTCAAACCCGACCTTTGCGATGCGCTCGATCTCCTCGCTCGTGTAGGTCATAGTGTTATATGCACTGTTTTCTTTTTTCTCGCGTGGCTGACCGAAGTATATCCCGCCAGTTAGCTCGCGAACCACGATAAAATCGACGCCCTGAAGGACTGACGGCTTTAGCGTGCTAGCATCCACCAGCTCGTCAAATATCATCGCAGGGCGCAAATTTGCGTACGCGCCAAGCTCTTTTCGCAGCTTCAAAAGCCCGCTTTCAGGGCGCAGATGGCGCGGCAAGCCGTCCCATTTAGGCCCGCCTATGGCGCCAAAAAGCACCGCGTCCGAGTTTAGTGCGCCGTTTAGCGTCTCGCTAGGCAAAGGCTCGCCAAACACGTCGATCGCCGCGCCGCCCATCAGGTAATAGTTATAGCTAAGCTCGAAACCAAACTCCGCGCTAGCCGCATCTAACGCCTTTATCGCCTCATCCACTATCTCAGGGCCGATGCCGTCGCCCTTTATCACTGCGATATTATAAATTTTAGCCATTTTATATCCTTGTTTTCGCGTATTCTATGAGGCCGCCGCTTTTTAAAAGCTCTTGCATAAACGGCGGTATCGGGCTAAATTTATACTCTTTGCCGCTCGTCAAATTTACGACCGCGCCGTTATCCACGTCGATTTTTAGCTCGTCGCCCGCGTTTATCTCGTCTGTTTCTTTGATTTCTAGTATCAAAAGTCCCGTGTTAAAGCTATTTCTATAAAAAATCCTAGCAAAGCTCTTGGCTATCACCGCGCCGATACCTGCGGCCTTAAGTGCCAAAGGAGCGTGTTCGCGCGAGCTGCCGCAGCCGAAATTTTCGCCAGCTACGATGACATCGCCCGCGGAGATTTTTTTGCTAAATTCGGGATCGGCGTCCTCCATGATGTGAGTGGCCAAGATTTTTTCGTCGGATGTGTTGAGATAGCGCGCGGCTATGATGATGTCGGTGTCGATATTGTCGCCGAATTTCCAGACTTTTGCTTGTTTCATGATTCGCCTTAAGATTAAATTTGGGCGATTTTATCCAAAAGAAGCTAAATAAACAATCAAAGCGCGATAGCTAGCGGTCGGTGCAGGTAAATTCGAGGTTAAATTTAAACGGTTCGGCTTGCGAGTCAAATTTTAAATTTTATATAAAAACAAGCTCGCCGAGCAGGAAATTTAATAAACCGAGCAAATTTGAGCGGCTATAAAAGCGGAGTTGTTAAAGCGGTGCGGGATTGTGGTTAAATTTGATTTAGAGGAAGGACGAGCTATCGCCGTGCTTGCGAGCCGCTTGCCGCGATACTCGTCCGTAGATTTTTTGTTTTTACGTTTTTTACCCGTTAAAATAAAACCACCGCTGCCGTTAAACAGCCCCAAAGCACGGCTCCGATAGCCATAGTTACGTGAGTTACTGCAGAATCTTTCATCTTTTTCTCCTTTATTTTTGGAGAATTATAATGATCTTTTGTGTCCTCAATGTGTCCTTTGTATGACTTTTTAAAATTTCGCTTGAGATTTACGCTTATTCCTTCAAATTTCGCGCCCGCAAGTAAAATTTGCCGCGAAATCAGCCGAGCCTGAGAGTCAAATTTACCCGCCGCAAAAACGAAAATTTACTTAAATTTAGCCGCGCTTTGCCTCAAATTTTACGCGCGTTTTGGATCTTTACGCTCACGGTCGTGCCGCGTCCAGACTCGCTTTCATAGCTTATCTCCCCGCCCAAAAGATGAACGATACTACGCACGATAGATAGCCCCAGGCCGCTGCCTTTGCCCTTGTGCGACTCCTCGCATTGATAAAATTTATCGTAGATTTTTTCTAGCTTTTTTGCCTCGATACCCGCCCCCTCGTCGCTAATGCGCACAGTGAGCCGACCGCCCTCTTCGCGGCAGCTCACGCCGATATCGGCGGCTGAGTATTTCAGCGCGTTATCCATCAAATTTAGCCAAATTTGCGCTAGCATCGAGGCGTTGCTTCGCACAGTTACGGCGGTTAGATCCAGATCAAACTCCCGCCCGACGTACTTTTGCATTAGCATCGCCGCAGCCTTTCGTAGCTGCTCGTCTACGCGCACATTTTCGTCTAAATTTACGCCCGCCTGGCTATCTAGCCGCGAGAGCAGCAGCATATCCTCGCACAGCCTGCTTAGCGAGTTTGCCTGCTCTTTTATGAAACCTAGATACTCGTTTCTGCGTGCCTCGTCCGTCTCGTCCTGCGCGATCTCGCAGTAGCCGCTGATGACGCTTAGGGGAGTTTTTAGCTCGTGCGAGACGTTTGAGACGAAGTCCTTTTGCATGTAGTCCATTTTTTCCAGCGCCGCCGCGGTCAAATTTATATTTGCCGCCAGCTCGTCTAGCTCGTGCAGATACTCGCTGTCTGCGCCGCGTTTGCAGTTTTTACGCGCGACCCTAACGGCAAAGTCGCCTCTAGCGATCTTGCCGGCCGCTTGCTTAAAGCTCTCGACATACCGCAAAAAATAGGCCGATACTGCGTAAAATATCGCTCCACCCGCGCCCATCACGATCGCGCAAAAGCTGATAATGCCCCAAAACATCCCAAGCTTCATCTCAAATATCCGCTCATAAGCCAGGATCGCCGCCGACGCCGCGACGCAAAGCACGCAAAAGACAAAGATAAACATCGCCGCCGTGTATGTTTTTAGACTGATTAGGTATTTTTTCTTATTTTGCGTAGTATTCATATTTTATTTCCATTTTTTTGTATAAACCGATCTCTTTTATGTCGCCGTTTTCGTAGTATTTGTCCGCAGGCTTAAATTTGACCGAGGTTTTATGCG